>NZ_JACMZT010000065.1:0-24478 GCF_017349615.1 Pseudomonas sp. GW531-T4 | reverse complement strand
GTTCGGCGATGGCTTCCTTGACCAGGTCGCCGATCGACAGCAGGCCCAGCAACTGGCCGTCTTCCACCACCGGCAGGTGCCGCAGGTGGCTGTCGGTCATGATGCCCATGCAGGTTTCCACGCTCTGGTGCGAGTCCACGGTGATCACCGGCGAGCTCATGATCGCGCTGACCGGCGTGCCCACCGAGGAGCGGCCGTGCAGCACCAGCTTGCGCGCGTAGTCGCGTTCGCTGATTACCCCGACCACTTCGCCGTTCTGCATCACGGGCAGGGCGCCGACGTTCTTCTCGGCCATCAGCATCAGCGCCTCGAGCACCATCTGATGGGGCGCGATGGTGTGCACTTGCTGGTTGTGCTTGGCCTTCAACTTCAGTACTTCAGCGACGCTCTTCATGGGGCGCTCCTGTTGTTTTGCCTGGGACGGCCTGGCGCCGCCCCGCGGGGGTCTCTACAGAATCGTAGAGAGTGAACGAAGGGGCAAGGTTGAAAGCGGCGCCCACAGGAGGAAAAACGTCACTGAATCGTTTCTGCCTGGAAAGCGCCCCATCCAGGAGCGCCCTGGCGCTACTCAATGGCCGAAACGCGCCAGGGAAAACGCGCTCAAATCGATCTCGCTGCGTCCGTCCACCAGTTGCTGGGCCAGGGCTTCGCCAATCGCCGCCGAGTGCTTGAAGCCGTGGCCGGAACAGGCGCTGACCACCGTGACATTGGCCAGGCGCGGATGCTCGTCGATGATGAAGTGCGAGTCCGGGGTCACGGTGTAGGCGCAGACCGCGGACTTCACCCGTTGCGACGTGACCCCGGCGATATTGACCTGTACCAGATCGCGGTACATCGCCTCGCTCTGCGCCGCGCTGACCTGGCGGTCCAGGCTGTCCGGCGTCGAGGTCTCGCTGTACTGCTCGGTGGCGATCTTCATGCTGCCTTCGCCGGGTATCGGCGGAAAGCCGTAGCAGGTCTGCTCGTCGCTGGCGCCGTGGACGATAAAGCTCGGCGAGTGCTCGGGGAAGATCACCGGTTCCGCCAGTTGGTACCAGTACAAGGTCTGCCGGCACACCCGCAGCAACTTGTCGAACGGTGCGCCGAGCAATTGGCTGGACCACATGCCGGCACAGACCACCACCTTGGCCGCGCTGATGCGCCGGTGCTGGCTGGTGATTTGCACCAGATCCTGCTCGTTTTTGATATCCAGCACCGTCTCGCCGGTGATCAGCGTCGCGCCCAACTGGCGGGCCAGGGTCAACTGCGCATCGATGCAACGCTCCGGCCGCACATAACCGCCGCCGGGTTCGAAGTAGCCCAGGGCGCTGTCGTGGATCGGCGTGAACTGCGGGAAGCGTTGGCGGATCTGCGTGGCGTCCAGCACCTCATGCTCGATGCCGAACTGGCGAGCCAGGGCCAGGGTGTTTTCGGTGAAATCCGGCGTGGCGTCCTGGCCGCTCGGGGTGGCGCTGGAGGTCATCACCAGCACGCCGCACTGCTCGAACAACGGTTCATTCTGCTCGGCTTCCAGCTCGCGCCAGATCTGCTGCGCGCGGATCGCCAGCGGCACATAGGCCGCGCCTTCGCCCACTGCCTGGCGGGTGATGCGGGTGTCGCCATGGCTCGAACCCTGGTCGTGGGGCGGGGCAAAACGGTCGATGCCGGCCACCTTCACTCCGCGCTTGGCCAACTGGTACAGGGTCGCGGCGCCCATGGCGCCCAGGCCTACTACAACAACGTCGAACGCGGGTGTCTGCATGGCAGTGTCCTTGAAAGTGGCGGCTCAGCGGCGATTGATGTTGGCCAGGGTCATGGGCGCGATGAGCCGGTGGAACGGCGCTACCGGCAGCATGTACAGGCGCCCCAGCAGGTTGTGCGGATGGACCACGGTGGACAGCACCACCGGGCGTAGGCCCTCGGCGGTCAGCGGCAGGCGGTTGAGGGACAGGTACACGTCCAGGTGCTTGTCGCGGTCCACCACCAGCACCTCGTCGGGGGCCTGGGCAACCAGGGTGAAGATGCCGACCCGGTCGTCCGGCCGGTAATCCTCGTCCGCCCTGGTCAGGTCGATGCGTGTCAGGCGCCCCAGGTCCTTGAGGCCGAACAACTGCACCACACGGTTGCGCAGGCCCATCATCCGGTCGATCCAGGCCGGGGTCTGGCTCATCAGGTTGAGCAGGTGGCGCATGGCCGTGCGCTCGGGGTCGTTGGCCAGCACCTGGCGGCAATCGATGAAGCTCGCCCCGACCGCCAGGTTGGCAATGCTGGATTGGCTGGGCAATGGACAAGGCTGGACGGCGGTCTGCATCGATACGGTTCCCTGTAAAAGTGGCGGTGCCCGGCTGCACCGCAAGCGGCGAAAAATATCATTGTTTGTGGTTGGGGGGACCCGCTGGATGATGCCGAGCCCCTGTAGCCGCTGCCGAGCCCGCGAGGCTGCGACAAGGCCCGCAGGGCCTTCAGCGGTCTTGAGATTGTTGCGCCCCTTCGGGTCGATCGCAGCCTGCGGCAGCGGCTACACGAAGCCAGACCCCGATCCCTGTAGCCGCTGCCGAGCCCGCGAGGCTGCGACAAGGCCCGCAGGGCCTTCAGCGGTCTTGAGATTGTTGCGCCCCTTCGGGTCGATCGCAGCCTGCGGCAGCGGCTACACAAAGCCTGATCCCGCGCCGCCTGTAGCCGCTGCCGAGCCCGCGACAAGGCCCGCAGGGCCTTCATCGGTCTTGAGATTGTTGCGCCCCTTCGGGTCGATCGCAGCCTGCGGCAGCGGCTACACAAAGCCTGATGCCGCGCCCCTGTAGCCGCTGCCGAGCCCGCGAGGCTGCGACAAGGCCCGCAGGGCCTTCATCTGTCTCGAGATCGCCGCACCCTTCGGGTCGATCGCAGCCTGCGGCAGCGGCTACACAAAGCCTGATGCCGCGCCCCTGTAGCCGCTGCCGAGCCTGCGAGGCTGCGACAAGGCCCGCAGGGCCTTCAGCGGTCTTGAGATTGTTGCGCCCCTTCGGGTCGATCGCAGCCTGCGGCAGCGGCTACACAAAGCCAGACCCCGACCCTGTAGCCGCTGCCGAGCCCGCGAGGCTGCGACAAGGCCCGCAGGGCCTTCATCGGTCTCGAGATCGCCGCGCCCCTTCGGCATATACGCAGCCTGCGGCAGCGGCTACAGGGTTTTGTGCGGCCTGAAAGCAAAAAAGGCGCCCGAGGAGGGCGCCAAGGAGTCACCTGAACCGAGGGAGCCAGGCGAGCCCGTTCGCAGGGGTGTCGCGGTGGTAAGGCGCGACTGAACGGAAGAGGGCAGCGGCGCCCGCCGCGATGGCCGGGCGGGCGCGAGGTGTCATTTGCCGAGCTTGATCCGCGTCCAGCCACGGTTCATCACGCGCTGGATGGCGATCGGCTGGTCCGGCACCGCGTACAGGGTGGCGAGCACGGCTTGCGGCGGGTACGAGGCCGGGTCGTTGCGGATGGCTTCGTCCACCAGCGGCGTGGCGGCGGCGTTGGCGTTGCTGTAGCCGAGGCTGTTGGTGACCTCGGCGATGATGTCCGGGCGCATCAGGAAGTTCATGAACAGGTAGGCGTTGTCGACGTTGGCCGCGTCCTTGGGCATGGCCATCATGTCGTAGAAGCTGCCGGCGCCTTCCTTGGGAATGCTGAAGGCGACCTTCTCCTTGTTACCGGCCTCTTCGGCGCGCGAGCGGGCCTGCAGCACATCGCCAGAGTAGCCCACGGCCACGCAGATGTTGCCGTTGGCCAGGTCGGAGATGTACTTGGAGGAATGGAAGTAGGTCACCGAAGGACGGATCTTCATGAACAGCGCCTCGGCCTCGAGGATCTGCGCCTTGTCCTTGCTGGTCACCGGGTAGCCCAGGTAGTGCAGGGCGGCGGGGAGCATTTCCGTCGGCGAGTCGAGGAAGCTGATGCCGCAGGCCTTGAGCTTCTCGGCGTTCTCCGGCTTGAACAGCAGGTCCCAGGAGTTGGTCGGCGCGTCGCTACCCAGCACCGCCTTGACCTTGTCCGGGTTGTAGCCGATGCCGATCGAGCCCCACATGTAGGGGAAGGCGTGGGCGTTGCCCGGGTCGCTGGCGGCGGCGTTCTGCAGCAGCACCGGGTTGAGGTTCTTCCAGTTCGGCAGCCGCGACTTGTCCAGTTCCTGGTAGACCCCGGCCTTGATCTGCTTGGCCAAAAAGCTGTTGGAAGGCACCACGATGTCATAGCCGGACTTGCCGGTAAGCAGGCGCGCTTCCAGGGTTTCGTTGCTGTCGAAGACGTCGTAGGTGACGTGGATGCCGGTCTCGGCCTCGAACTTTTTCAGGGTGTCCGGGGCGATATAGTCCGACCAGTTGTAGACACGCAGCTCCTTGTCGTTGGCCTGGGCGCCGGTAACCAGGGCGCCCATCAGGGACAGTGATAGCAGAGTCCTGCCAAGCATTTTCATCGGTACAACTCCATTTCTTATTGTGCAGATTGCTGCATGTGGAACGTGGGGTGTCAGGTTGCACGTCTTCGCGAGCAAGCTCGCTCCTACAGGGAGGGTGCATGTCTGTAGGAGCGAGCTTGCTCGCGATCCAGGCGCCGCTGTGTGTCGTGAGCGCGACGGCCTAGGCCGTCGTCGCTTGCATGCGCTGTTGCGCAGCGGGTTGGAACGCTTCGTTGGCGGTGTATTCCATGGCTTCCTGGATCGCCCGCTTGCGGGCCGCTTCGGCGCGACGGCCGAAGTACCAGACCAGGAAGGTCACCAGCGACACCGCCAGCAGGATCAGGCTGGCCACCGCGTTGATCTCCGGTTTCACCCCGAGGCGCACCGCCGAGAACACCTCCATCGGCAAGGTGGTGGAGCCCGGGCCGGAGACGAAGCTCGCCAGCACCAGGTCGTCCAGGGACAGGGCGAAGGACATCATGCCACCGGCCGCCAGCGACGGAGCGATCATCGGGATGGTGATCAGGAAAAATACCTTCCACGGCCGCGCACCCAGGTCCATGGCCGCCTCTTCGATGGACAGGTCCAGCTCACGCAAGCGCGCGGAGACTACCACGGCCACATAGGCGGCGCAGAATGTGGTGTGGGCGATCCAGATGGTGACGATGCCACGCTCCTGCGGCCAGCCGATCATCTGCGCCATGGCCACGAACAGCAGCAACAGCGACAGGCCGGTGATCACCTCCGGCATCACCAGCGGCGCGGTGACCAGGCCACCGAACAAGGTGCGGCCCTTGAAGCGGGTGACCCGGGTCAGCACAAAGGCCGCCAGGGTGCCCAGGGCCACCGCGGCGATCGCGGTGTAGCAGGCGATCTCCAGGGAACGCACCACCGAGCCCATCAACTGCTGGTTGTCCAGCAGGCCGACGTACCACTTCACCGACCAGCCGCCCCAGACTGTCACCAGCTTGGAAGCGTTGAACGAGTAGATCACCAGGATCAGCATCGGCAGGTAAATGAACGCCAGGCCGAGCACCAGCATCAGGCTGGAAAATCCGAAACGTTTCATGCCCGTCCCTCCATCTCTTTGGCCTGGCTGCGGTTGAACAGCAGGATCGGAATAATCAGGATCGCCAGCATCACCACCGCCAGCGCGGAGGCCACCGGCCAGTCACGGTTGTTGAAGAACTCCTGCCACAGCACGCGGCCGATCATCAGGGTCTCGGGGCCGCCCAGCAGTTCGGGAATCACGAACTCGCCGACCACCGGGATGAACACCAGCATGCAACCGGCAATGATGCCGTTCTTGGCCAGGGGCACGGTGATCTTCCAGAAGTTGTTGAAGTTGCTCGAACCCAGGTCCGACGCTGCTTCCAGCAGGCTCTGGTCGTGCTTGACCAGGTTGGCGTACAGCGGCAGCACCATGAACGGCAGGTAGGCGTAGACCACCCCGATATAGACCGCGGTGTTGGTGTTGAGGATTTCGATCGGCTCCGAGGTCAGGCCGCTCCACATCAGGAAGCCGTTGAGCAAACCGTTGTTGCTGAGGATGCCCATCCAGGCATAGACGCGGATCAGGATCGCGGTCCAGGTCGGCATCATGATCAGCAGCAGCAAGACGTTCTGCGTTTCCTTGCTGGCCTTGGTGATCGCGTAGGCCATGGGGAAGCCGATCACCAGACACATCAGGGTGCTGAGCAGGGCGACTTTCAGCGAGCCGAGGTAGGCCGAGATATACAGCTCGTCACCCACCAGCAACGCGTAGTTGCCGACGTTGAGCAGCAGCTGGAATTTCTGTTCGGCGAAGCTGTAGATCTCCGAGTAGGGGGGAATGGCCAGGGCCGCTTCCGAGAAGCTGATCTTCATCACCAGGAAAAACGGCAGCATGAAGAACAGGAACAGCCAGAGGAAGGGAATGCCGATCACCAGCTTGCGACCGCTGGGCAGCACACGGGTCAAACGCTGATTGAGAGTCATGGTGGAAGTACTCATGTGCGCAGTACCACGCCGCTGTCGTCTTCCCACCAGACGTAGACCTGATCGTCCCAGGTTGGGCGGGCGCCACGGCGTTCGGCGTTGGCCATGAACGACTGGACGATCTTGCCGCCAGGCAGTTCGACGTAGAACACCGAATGCCCGCCGAGGTAGGCGATGTCATGCACCTTGCCCTGGGACCAGTTGTAGCGGTGCTCGGGCCGGGTGGTGCTGACCAGCATTTTTTCCGGGCGGATGGCGTAGGTCACCGACTTGTCCTGCACCGAGGTGCTGACGCCGTGGCCGACGTAGATCTTCTGTTCCAGCTCCGGGCAGTGGATCACCGCGTGGCCTTCCAGGTCTTCGATGACGGTGCCGTCGAAGGCGTTCACGTTGCCGATGAACTCGCAGACCATGCGGCTCACCGGGGCCTCGTAGATGTCCACCGGGCTGCCGATCTGGGCGATCCAGCCCAGGTGCATGATGGCGATGCGCTGGGCCATGGTCATGGCTTCTTCCTGGTCGTGGGTCACCATCACACAGGTCACGCCGACGCGCTCGATGATCTCCACCAGTTCCAACTGCATCTGCGAACGCAGCTTTTTATCCAGGGCGCCCATGGGTTCGTCGAGCAACAGCAGCTTCGGCCGCTTGGCCAGGGAGCGGGCCAGGGCCACGCGCTGGCGCTGGCCGCCGGACAGCTGGTGCGGTTTGCGCTTGGCGTACTGGGTCATGTGCACCAGCTTGAGCATCTCGGCCACGCGGGCATCGATCTCGGCCTTGGGAATCTTGTCCTGCTGCAGGCCGAAGGCAATGTTCTGCGCCACGGTCATGTGCGGGAACAGCGCATAGGACTGGAACATCATGTTGATCGGCCGCTCATAGGGCGGCATGTCGGTGATGTCCACGCCGTCCAGGTAGATACGCCCCTCCGTCGGTCGCTCGAAGCCCGCCAGCATGCGCAGCAGGGTGGACTTGCCGGAGCCCGAGCCACCGAGCAGGGCGAAGATCTCGCCCTGGTGAATGTCCAGGGACACATCGTCCACGGCCACGGTTTCATCGAACTTCTTGGTCACGCGGTCGACTCTCACCAGCACCTTCTGCGGTTGCGGGTGACCTTCCAGAGCCTTTCTGTACGTGCTGGAGGCGTTTGCCATGTGGAACTCCCAACAGATGTCAGTCGTCGGGCCAAAACGGCCCGGCTTAATAGATGGATGACAAACCCGTGGTGGCGGGTTTATTCGGCGCTGCCGTCCTGGCGGCCTGACGCTGGTTCTTGTTTTTCATGTTGCTGGGTGTGGCTTGAACCGCCCCAGAGGCCAAGGCGGGCGCACAAGGGCGCACCGCCGCCGGCCGGGGGCGTGGCAGTCAATTTCGCGGGTGAAGCTTTGAATCAGTGGCCGTTGCGCTGCGCCGCCCGTTGCCGGCAGGCGTCGCCGAAGGCCTGGAAGATCCGCAGGTAGACTGGGTTCGACAGCACCTGCCATTCCGGATGCCACTGCACGCCCAGGGCAAAGGCCGTGCTGTGTTCCACCGACACCGCTTCGATCAGGCCGTCCGGCGCCAGGGCCTCGGCGCGCAGGCCGGGGGCCAGGCGGTCGATGCCCTGGCTGTGGATCGAGTTGACCTGGAACTCCTGGGGCAGGTCCAGGGCCTGGAACACGCCGCCCGGTTGCACCCTGACGGCATGGGCGGGGGCGTATTGCACGGCCAGGTCCGGGTGGTCGGCCTCGCGGTGGTCGAGGTAGCCCGGCAACTCATGCACCTTCTGGTGCAGGCTGCCGCCGAAGGCCACGTTCATCTCCTGGAAGCCGCGGCAGATGCCCAGTACCGGCACGCCGGCGGCAATCGCCGCGCGCAGCAGGGGCAGGGTGGTGGCATCGCGCTGGGGATCGTGGGCGGTGCCCGGTTCGCTGGCCGGGCCCTGATAGTGGAAGGGCTCCACATTCGATGGCGAGCCGGTGAACAGCAGGCCGTCCAGGTTCTGCAGCAGAGCCTCGGTATCGATGAGGTCCGCCAGGGAAGGAATGATCAGGGGCAGGCCCTCGGCCGCGCTGCTGACAGCACGCAAGTACTTGTCGCCGCTGACGTGGTAGGGGTGCAGCCCGATCTCTTTGACGCACGCAGTAACGCCGATCAATGGCTTGAATGCCATTTTTATCACCTCGAAATTCACGCTGGAACGAGTTTTTCGAGAGCTTATCCTCGTTGATTTTAATTAACAACTTCCGTGTAAAAAATTCTAAACGTTTTTCGTCTGAAACCCGCGAGCAGCACGGGTTATGAGGTAAATAAAGATCTTGAGGCGCAAAATAATTGACGATCGGCGGCCATTTCTGGCGCTTGACTTCACTTTTCCTTTCGGATTGACTGCTGCCACGAAACCGCTTTGAACATAATAATTAACACATAGGTGCATCATGTCGGTCCCACTGCGTGCCGTTCAGCTCAACGAAGCCAACGCTTTCCTGAAGAACCATCCCGAGATCCTCTACGTCGACCTGCTGATTGCCGACATGAACGGCGTGGTGCGCGGCAAGCGCATCGAACGCACCGCCCTGCACAAGGTGTACGAGAAGGGCATCAACCTGCCGGCCTCGCTGTTCGCCCTGGACATCAATGGCTCCACCGTGGAAAGCACCGGCCTGGGCCTGGACATCGGCGATGCCGACCGCATCTGCTACCCGATCCCCGGCACCCTGAGCGTCGAGCCCTGGCAGAAGCGCCCGACCGCGCAACTGCTGATGACCATGCACGAGATCGAAGGCGAGCCGTTCTTCGCCGACCCACGCGAAGTGCTGCGGCAGGTGGTGAGTAAATTCGACGCCCTGGGCCTGACCATCTGCGCGGCCTTCGAGCTGGAGTTCTACCTGATCGACCAGGACAACGTGAACGGTCGTCCGCAGTCGCCACGCTCGCCGATTTCCGGCAAGCGTCCGCAGTCGACCCAGGTCTACCTGATCGATGACCTGGACGAATACGTCGACTGCCTGCAAGACATCCTCGAAGGCGCGAAAGAGCAGGGCATCCCCGCCGACGCCATCGTCAAGGAAAGCGCCCCGGCGCAGTTCGAGGTCAACCTGCACCACGTCTCCGACCCGATCAAGGCCTGCGACTACGCGGTGCTGCTCAAGCGCCTGGTGAAGAACATCGCCTACGACCATGAGATGGACACCACCTTCATGGCCAAGCCCTACCCGGGCCAGGCCGGTAACGGCCTGCATGTGCACATCTCGATTCTCGACAAGCAAGGCAACAACATCTTCGCCAGCGACGACCCGGAAACCAACGACGCCCTGCGCCATGCCATCGGCGGCGTGCTGGAAACCCTGCCGGCGCAGATGGCCTTCCTTTGCCCGAACGTCAACTCCTACCGCCGTTTCGGCGCGCAGTTCTACGTGCCGAACTCGCCGAGCTGGGGCATCGACAACCGCACCGTGGCCGTGCGCGTGCCGACCGGTTCGGCGGATGCGGTGCGCATCGAACACCGGGTGGCCGGCGCCGACGCCAACCCTTACCTGCTGATGGCTTCGGTACTGGCCGGTATTCACCACGGCCTGACCAACAAGATCGAGCCCGGCGCGCCGGTGGAAGGCAACTCCTACGAGCAGAACGAACAGAGCCTGCCGAGCAACCTGCGCGACGCCCTGCGGGTGCTGGACGACAGCGAGGTGATGGCCAAGTACATCGACCCGATGTACATCGACGTGTTCGTCGCCTGTAAGGAGAGCGAGCTGGCCGAGTTCGAAAACTCGATCTCCGACCTCGAATACAACTGGTACCTGCACACGGTCTGACGGCCGTTCCTTTTCCTGCGTTGAGTATTTGCCATGACTAAATCCCGCAGCGACTGGGAGCAGCGCTTCCAGTCCTTGACCCTCGAAGGGCGCGCCTTTATCGACGGCCAGTATTGCCACGCCGCCAGCGCGGCCACCTTCGAATGCATCAGCCCGGTGGACGGGCGTTTCCTGGCCAACGTCGCCAGCACCGACGAAGCCGACGCCAACCGGGCGGTGCAGGTGGCGCGCCAGGCGTTCGAGTCCGGTGTCTGGTCGCGCAAGGCCCCGGCCGAGCGCAAGCGCGTGCTGATCCGCTTCGCCGATTTGATCCTCGAGCACCAGGAAGAACTGGCGCTCCTGGAAACCCTGGACATGGGCAAGCCCATCGGCGATTCCCTGAGCATCGACGTGCCGGCCACTGCCAACGCGATCCGCTGGAGCGCCGAGGCCGTCGACAAGATCTACGACGAAGTGGCGGCCACGCCCCACGACCAACTGGGCCTGGTGACTCGCGAGGCTTCCGGCGTGGTGGCGGCCATCGTGCCGTGGAACTTCCCGCTGATCATGGCCAGCTGGAAATTCGCCCCGGCCCTGGCGGCGGGCAACTCCTTCATCCTCAAGCCATCGGAAAAGTCGCCGCTGACCGCGATCCGCATCGCCCAGCTGGCGCTGGATGCCGGCATCCCCAAAGGCGTGTTCAACGTGCTGCCGGGCTACGGCCACACCGTGGGCAAGGCCCTGGCCCTGCATATGGACGTGGACGTGCTGGCCTTCACCGGCTCCACCGCGGTGGGCAAGCAACTGCTGGTGTATTCCGGGCAGAGCAACATGAAGCGCGTGTGGCTGGAGGCGGGCGGCAAGAGCCCCAACGTGGTGTTCGCCGACGCGCCGGACCTGCGCGCGGCAGCGGAGGCGGCGGCCAGCGCCATTGCCTTCAACCAGGGCGAAGTCTGCACCGCCGGCTCGCGCCTGCTGGTGGAGCGCTCGATCCGCGACCAGTTCATTCCGCTGCTGGTGGACGCCATCAAGGCCTGGAACCCCGGGCATGCCTTGGACCCGGAGACCCGCGTCGGCGCGCTGGTGGATCAGCGTCAGCTGGACAACGTGCTGCGCTACATCGGCATCGGCAAGGAGCAGGGCGGCCAACTGCTGGCCGGCGGCGCGCGGACCCTGGAAAGCACCGGCGGGCTGTATGTCGAGCCGACGATTTTCGATGGCGTGACCAACGCCATGACCATCGCCCGCGAAGAGATCTTCGGCCCGGTGCTGTCGGTGATCAGCTTCGACACCGAGGAAGAGGCGCTGACGATCGCCAACGACAGCATCTTCGGCCTCGCCGCCGGGGTCTGGACCAGTAACCTCAGTCGCGCCCACCGCTTCGCCCGTGGCCTGCGCGCCGGCAGCGTGTGGGTCAACCAGTACGACGGCGGCGACATGACCGCGCCGTTCGGCGGCTTCAAGCAGTCGGGCAATGGTCGCGACAAATCGCTGCATGCCTTCGACAAGTACACCGAGCTGAAAGCGACCTGGATCAAGCTCTGACTCTTATAACAACGGCGGGGCTGGCTGCGGCTGGCACCTGCTGGAGAATTCGATAATGCAAACCTACGTAAACAGCTACTACGCCGCGACCCGCAACCCGACCACCGACTTTCCGGTACTGGAAGAACAGCTGGACTGCGACGTCTGTGTGATCGGCGCCGGCTACACCGGCCTGTCCTCGGCGCTGTTCCTCGCCGAGGCGGGCTACAGCGTCACCGTGCTCGAAGCGGCCAAGGTCGGCTTCGGCGCCAGCGGGCGCAACGGCGGGCAGCTGGTCAACTCCTACAGCCGCGACGTCGACGTGATCGAGTCGCGCTACGGCGAGAAAAGCGCCGAAGTGCTGGGCAGCATGATCTTCGAAGGCGCCGACATCATTCGCCAGCGCATCCAGCACTACGACATCCAGTGCGACTACCGCCCGGGTGGCATCTTCGCCGCCATGAACAAGAAGCAGCTCAAGGGCCTGGCCGAACAGAAGGCCAGCTGGGAGCGCTACGGCAACAAGAATCTGAAGCTGCTGGACCAGGCGCAGATCGCCCAGGAAGTCGGCTCCGACGCCTACGTCGGCGGCCTGCTGGACATGCAGGGCGGGCACATCCACCCGCTGAACCTGGCCCTGGGCGAAGCCAGCGCCATCATTGGCCTGGGCGGCAAGATCTTCGAGCAGTCGGCGGCGGTGGAAATCACCTACGGCGAACCGAACATCGTGCGCACCGCCAAGGGCGTGGTCCGCGCCAAGTACCTGCTGATCGCCGGCAACGCCTACCTGCAGCAAGACCTCGACCCCCGGGTGACGCGCAAGAGCATGCCGTGTGGCTCGCAGATCGTGGTCACCGAACCGCTGCCTGCACAAATGGCCCGCAGCCTGATCCGCAACAACTACTGCGTCGAAGACTGCAACTACCTGCTGGATTACTATCGCCTCACCGCCGACAACCGCCTGCTGTACGGCGGCGGCGTGGTCTACGGCGCCCGTGAGCCGAACGACATCGAACAACTGATCCGGCCGAAGATCCTCAAGACCTTCCCCCAGCTCAAGGACGTGAAGATCGACTACCGCTGGACCGGCAACTTCCTGCTGACCATGTCGCGCATGCCGCAATTCGGCCGCATCGAAAAGAACGCCTACTACATGCAGGGCTACAGCGGCCACGGCGTCACCTGCTCGCACCTGGCCGGCAAACTGATCGCCGAAATGATCCGCGGCGACGCCGAGCGCTTCGACGCCTTCGCCTCGCTACCGCACATGCCGATGATCGGCGGCCGCACCTTCCAGGCCCCGCTGACCGCCATGGGCGCGGCGTACTACGCACTGCGCGACCGTTTCGGCATCTGATCCCGATACGCTTCCTGCGTTTGCCCGCGCTTGCGCGGGCTTTTTTCAGCCCCGACCCGCCCCGAACCCGCAAACCTGTAGCCGCTGCCGCAGGCTGCGATGAGGGCCGAAGGCCCTCCCGAGGCCCGAAAAAACACCGCCGGTTTTCAACGCCTGGCACACCCTGCGGCAAGGCCAATCACCACCGTCGGCCACTGCTACAGCTCCACCCACAAACGTGATTTAATAGCCGCCTTTCAGGTTCCGGGGCCACTGGATCGGCGAACTTCGCAACTAAACTTCGCAACTAAAAGTCACCGGCCGCACTCCAACTTGCAACACCCCCCACGTACACCTCACACAAGGCTGCTATGGACACGGGCACTCGACTCAAACTCGTTCGCGAAAGCTACAAACTGTCCCAGCGCGAGCTGGCCCGGCGCAGCGGCGTGACCAACGCCACCATCTCCCTGATCGAACAGAACCGCGTCAGCCCCTCCGTCAGCTCCCTGAAAAAGCTGCTCGAAGGCATCCCCATGTCCCTGGCGGACTTCTTCACCTTCGACCAGCCCCCGCGCGAACACCAATACGTCTTCCGCGCCAACGAACAACCCGACCTCGGCCGCGACGGCGCCCGCCTGCTGCTGATCGGCGCCGCCCTGCCAACCCGCCAGATGCGCTTCCTGCGCGAACAATACGCCCCCGGCGCCAGCTCCGGCGACGAACCCATAGTGCACAGCGAAGGGGAGGAGTGCGGCCTCGTGACCCGTGGCACCGTGGAGTTGACGGTGGACGGGCAGGTGAGCGTGTTGAACCCGGGGGATGGGTATTATTTTCCGACCACCTTGCCGCATAAATTTCGGAATATTGGGCAGGATGAGGCGGAGATTATTAGTGCGAATACGCCGGCGAATTTTTGAGCTGGGTATCTCCATTTTTTCTCAGTTCAGAACGCCCCCCGTTTTCGAATAAGAGGGGCGTTGTAGCGGAGTTACTTTGATTTTTGAGGGCTCCCTTTCCCATGGTAGTTTCTATGCTTTTTACGGCGCCCCTGAAATGGAGCTCTATCACTTTTTTGATCGATGGCTTTCAGCTGACTTCCAACATCCAATGCTTTAGCTATACCTGGATTAAGAAATAGTTCCGCTCCAAATTTAACTCGAGGTGCAATATTGTTTAGTGTTCGCTCTCTATAAGCCCAGTGGAAGAAGTTGTTTCCGAGCTCCGTGATCTCTCTGTATCCAATTACGTTAACGTCATAAAAAAGTTGTAAAAGTGTTTCTTCGTCCTTGAGGTACATTGGGGCATTGAAATCTTCACCTCCAGCCCACTCCTTAAAAGCCTTAAATGCAGCTGAAAACTGAGCAGCACTGAATCTCTGCTTTCCATCTAAAAATTGGAAGAACTTTATGTATTTTGTAAAATCCTCTTGTGTCATATAGAAGGCAGCGTAGTTTCTAACTTCGCCAAGGAGGTATTCTGAGAATTTCTTTGAGAGTTGAGGTGCGCTTATTATGTTTTCAGAGAATGTGTCATTGGAGCCTTTTCCATTGTTTATTTCAAGGTCTCGGGCGATTTTAACAAATGTTAAAAAATCTCTTGGCTTGTGGAATGTGGTTTTAATTAGGTGTTTGAAAACTTTGCTAGGTTCTTTGGGGGTGTTGAAGTAGTGTTCCCAGCTGGCGCCGGTCAATCTTTTTGAGTTTTGCTGGCTTGATAGGAATTTGTCGCAAAGTTCATAGATTTTAGCGTCTTTATGCTCATCGTCCGTAGTGGACCAATCCAAGAGAATGGAGTTGTCCTGTATTCTGGAGTTTGAGTTATAGAGATTTAACGAGTTTAAAACATCGGGCCTGACGAGCAGGCAAATTTTTATTCTACCTTTGGAGTCCCGTATTCCAGAAAAAAAGTCAGTATTTAGCTGCCATACCGCTTCGCCTAGTCCCTTAATACACTCAATGTATTCTCGATAATTTATCTGTTCTGGACGATAGTCGATCCCATCGATGTATAGTGCATGGTTCTTGGTTATTGATAGATCGGAAAGCGCTTCTTTAAAACTCTGTTCTAGATCTAATAAATGATGCCTTATAATGCTGTTTTTTTCTGTCTCAGCCACTTTTCCGCCAAGATTTCCTTTGAGCCCAGAGGACTGTGCTTCAATCCCGAAAGCTAGCTCGTTTAATGCCTCAAAGGCTGTTTCTATTTCAGGGTTTAGGGCGTTTTTGCTCCATTTTGATATTTCGCCCTCAAGCTTTTTAAATTTTCCAGTGAACCTATGAAGCCCCTTTTTAGATTTTTCAATAATCATCTGGCTGATAATGAAGAGTAGCATTGATCGCCAAATATTTGCGTAGTCACTAAAAGCTAGTTTGTTCTCTTTTTTCATCTGAATGAAACGTTTGTACTGAGTTTCAGTCATAGAGGTTAGCTTGCTGACATTGTCTGTATCAGGGTTGTTTTCTAGGTAGACAGCATATGCTGTTTTTCCGGCACCTTTTTCACCTATCAAAAAATAGGTGTCCGGATCCTTACATTTTTCTAGATCGTTTGTACGCAAAAATATTTTGGAGAAAAATTCTTTGTGGTTTCTTCCTTTGTAATTATATGCGTCGTTTTTTGGCTCTTTAAGTTTCTGAATCTCAGTCCAGTGATCTACCATGCCTTGATCCTTCAATTTGCTTTGTATGTAAATCTGTTTGAGAGATGCTGGGGTGGATGATGGCACAGAGCTATTTTGTATGCAATTATGACTTTGTTGTAGTGATCGACTTATTTCTACATCGCCCCAATGGACGCTTGGTGGGGTAGGGCTGGTGCCTTGTCGTGGTATTGTTGAATGAATAGGTGTTTGCCCGCTGCGGGGGGTAGGTAAAGTTATTTGGTTTTGGTTAATAGTGATCATAGGGTTTTGTATTCTTTTCATTTTTTGTAACGATAGAGCGATTTGTTTTTTCCTCCATAGATGTTGTTCACTTGCTAGCATTCCTATCGCAATTCGATAACTGGTCATCGCGGGCCAAAAACTATGTGCATAGCGCCTCATTCAACAACCGATTCTCTATTCGGTTGGATGACGGAGGCAGGGCTTGAATACTCATGGAGCTTCACCAATGACCCGCACAGAAATTTGCAACCTCGTTCCACTCACCCGCAACGACACCGACCGCCCCGTCCTCTACCTGGACGCCAACGCCTCACTCTCCGATCTCTACACCTGCGCCCAACAACGCATCGGCGCTGCCCGTAATCTGCTGGAAATCCTCGATTGCGCTTCTGGCGCTCAAGATGTCGCTCAGATCCGTTTTGCCATCGGCCTGTTGCTTAGCGACGGCTGTGATCTGTTGCGTACCCTGGGCGATAAGTCTCAGGCGCTGAACGCTTAATCCGACAAGCAACGACCGGGCAGTGCAGGCCCGGTCGTAACCTGCGTTGTCGGAAGAAAGCTAGGACGAGGCGCGTTAGTCATCGACAAGTAAACTGGCGTTCATAATTTTTCAGATGTTCCTTACAGATCATCTCCAACCGCATGCAGTAACGTCCCGAAGCCAGCTGCAAATGGTATTCGCCCCCATGACGGGGGCTTTTTATGCACGGAACAAGGACGGAGCATGATTTCTTCTGCACGATTGGGTGACAAGCATGTCTGCCCAATGCCCGGTCACGGCATTACCCCGATTGCTTCTGCCAGTGCTGACGCCCATATCAATTTCATGGGTGCCGCTCGTGTCGGTGACACTTGCGGTTGCGGTGCAGTCATCACCACGGGCTTTCCCTCGATCCTGATCAATTATCGCCCCTTGGCTCATGTGGGCAGCCCCACCAGCCACGGTGGAACGATCATCACTGGATCAGGTGATACCTTCGGCGGGTTCGTGATGGGAGCTGCACCAGGGGCAGCCATTATCAACTTCGCAGCGCTAGGGGCATTCCGGCCAGATGGCTCTGTAGATGATGAGAAGATGGCTACTCTGCTGGCTGATCCGAACCTCACAGAAAAGGCCGTTGCTGCAAATGCTCTGGTAGATCCCGGCGATTCGTCCAAAACACAGGATACGGGGGCAGCGGAGCCGGTTGTATGTAACCATCCCGACCAGATGGAGCAACTGGCCACCTACATCGCTGACGAGATGAATCGCAATATTCACGACCCGGCTGTGTTGAAGATGAGAAATCTTATTGACTACGATCCCGAGGTTGCGGCGAAGCGGTTCACAGAGCTACCGCTGTTTGCGCGCCTAGGCGGACGGCCAAACTTTGGCGATATTGCAAAAGCCCGGAAAGCTGCGGCAGCGGCGATCTGGACTAAAAAAGTGGGTCAGAATCAAGAGTGGGACCATAAGCCCAAGTTGAAAGCGCTGTTTAACGGCACCTTCTGGCACAAGCAAGGGAAGTACATGTACTTCTACGATATTTGGTCGAATATCCATTACGGGTATGTTGGAATTATTGGCGGACTATCCGAAAGCGTGCTGCTGGATGGCGCAGGAGCTGAACAGATTGTCTCGGACACCCTAAGGAAGGGGGAGGAGTGGGTCAAAAAGCCGCAAAAGGATTGGAGACTCCCCGGCCCCCACCCAACAGCCAACCCATGGACAGAGTTGCGATCATGGGACGACGTTGCCGATAGGGTGGCGATCAGTATCGGTGTGAAGCTCGCCAACCATCACCCCAACGGAGGGATAACAGTGAAGAGGGTCATGGACGAAGTACTAGCAGTACCGCCAGAAAACTGGGGAGAAGGGATTGACGACCACAAATGCGAGTAAGGGACGATCTGGATGCGCCTGGCTGCTATTCATTCCGTTACTACCGGTATTGTTTTTTATAGGGCAGACCATTCTTGAGCCGACAGTAACCGTTCACTACGCCGAAAACGGCAAGGAAGAGCTGAAGTACATCTGGAACGTGCAGCACCGGATATATAAAGGACGGATGCAACCCGGAGGCGGAACATCAGATAACGGCTTTATATTTCCAGACGAAGACTTTTTCATGCAGTTGGATTGGTGGAGCGAAAAGGGCCGCCACCATTGCGTCAGCATCACCCCAAAATGGCCGAACACCCATATCTATCTCGACCTGAATGGGAACATCGACACAGAGAAAGGCGTTGGGACTGATGAGGACCGATTGGATCAGTGCAAAGGAGACTGGGCAAAGCCATAAGACGATACTCCCAACCGGGCAGTGCAAGCCCGGTCGTGACTTGGATAGGGGCATCGGGAGCAGCGGAGGTTGAGCTTACTTTCTTTTGCATTCCTCAAGCTCGTCTTGGTTTTTTAATGTTGTAGTTATACCTAGCCGATACTTGCAGTACTGGATAACCAACTGCCGTTCCGTATCACTTAACGCACTCAGTTTTTTGTCATCTGATTCATACGCGAAAATATTTTCAAATTTCATCTGAAATGTCGGGCTTTTCTTGATGAAAAATACTTTTTCCGGGGAGGCGTCTTCCATCTTTTCATAGAAGCCGATGTAGAGGGCCGCGACGAGGAAGATCGAGAAAATGATAAATAGTGATTTCATGATGAAGGTGGCCGTAATAGTTTGGTCTTGATTCGAAGGTTTCTCACCAACCCCAGCCCAATGTTTCGAGGGCAACTCGTTCAGTCATCAGCCCCTGGTGCCGCCGGGGCGTCTTGAGGCTGGGCCCGATAGGTTTTGTAGATCTGCTGGACTTGCGGGTTATCCAGGCTCTCGTAGGTGATGTCTTCTTTGTCGAGTCCATCCAGGCCGCGAATGCCGCCGATCATCTGTGGCCACTCGTCACGGCTTGTTATGGTCGTCACGAAAGGTTTCAGGTAGTTGTCGAGGTGTCCCTGGAAAGGCGCTCGGATCTCGTCGCTCAGTGCTTGCAGGTAGTCATCTTTGTTCGTTCTGGACCAATTGATGGCGAATCCGGCCCGGTAGCATAGCTCCATGAAAATTGGATTCTTTGACTTCGACAGGGTCTTTGAGGCGTTGATGATTTCGAAGATAGCCGGCCGCTTCGAAGTCACCGAAAGGATCGAAGCTCATGCGCTAAGTTTCTTTTTGGCCTGCCTCTTTTCCTGGAGATAGCGTTCCTGAAATGCAAGGGTTTGCGTCTTGCTGAGCACGCCTTTCTTTTTCAGATTGACCAGCAATCGCTCAATGCTATCCAGCTCGACCGAGTCGCCGGCCAGGCGGGTGATGGTGACAGCCATGCAACTCATGCTGTCAGGCTCAGTGGTGACCTTGTGAGCCTTGGCAAGCTTGCGAACTTCACTGGCAACGCCAGCAGTGGCGGTTTTGCTCATCAAATAACCCTCCATTAGCCGTCAAATCATCGCATCAACGCCTGCTTGTTTACGTCTGCGCCGAGCTTGCGACCGCCTCGATTTGTTACGCGGTTAAGAGGCATTAGGGAAGGGGAGCCGAGCGGCTTACCTGGAAGCCCTGGCAGCGTGGCTGGTGGGGGTGTCGCCGCGCAGTCGTGCCTGAGATCAGGCTATGTGAAATCCTACTGATCGATCAAAACAAAAGCCCCGACAAGTCGGGGCCTTTTGCTTTAAGCCGCTGCCGCCAGCTCAGTTCGTGCAAGTAAGCCGTGAATATTTCGGCGGATCGAGCAGAATCCCCGGGGTCATGAAGGTCGAGCAGTTGAACACGCGGCCCTTGGCGGTGGTGGCCTTGAAGTTCAGTTCCGCGCCGCCGAGAAAGTCTTCTTTGCTTTTGGTGACGGGCCCCATGGTGAGTTCGTCGGTCGAGGCCAGGCCAATGGTTTCCGAGGTGACCTTGTGTATTTGCAAGACATTGGGAGTGGTCGAGCAACCCGCCAAGGTACCCGCCAGAAGCAGTAACGCGGGGGCAAAGATGTAGTTTTTGTTCATGGCATATTTTCCTTAATAGTGTTTCGCCCTGGTTATCCTCGATCCTCGACAGGGGGCACGTCGGAAGACGTAAAGCAGGGGATTCTGACCAGCCACCCCCTCTTGAATCTGACTCGGTAGAGTGACTCATTTCAGCATGGCGCCTGGGGCGCGCCTATAGGTCATATGTGCTATTCAGGAGGCCTTCCCAAGCCCGCGCCACTCCTCGGCGCTGTACAACCCTCGCCCGCAAATAATAAAATGAGAAGCATTATCATTAATGCGGATCTGACATGCACGACGACAGCTTTGCCTCGCCCGTCGCCCGGTTGTATGCGAACCATCACGGCTGGCTTCGGGGCTGGTTGCATCGACGGTTGGGGCACAGTGCCGATGCCGAGGACCTGGCTCACGACACCTTTGTCCGGGTGATGCGCTCGCAGGAGGATGTGCGTGAGTTACGCCAGCCCATGGCGTTTCTCGCGACCATTGCCAATGGCTTGCTGATCAATCGCTGGCGGCGCCAGGCGATCGAGCGGGCTTACCTGGAGGCCCTGGCGGCGCGGCCGGTGGCCGAGGAACCGTCGCCGGAAGAGCGGCACTTGATGATCGAAACCCTGTTACAGCTGGATTCGCTGCTGGTGGGCTTGTCGTCGCGGGTGCGGCAGATTTTCTTTTTGTCCCAGCTCGATGGCCTGACCTACCCGCAGATCGCCGCGCGGTTGAGCCTGAGCGTGGCCCAGGTGCAGCGGGCCATGGGCAAGGCGTTCAGTGTCTGTTACGCGAGCCGTTTTGAATGAGTGGCACTGTGGTCAACCCGCGGGTGCGGGACAGTGCCATCGACTGGATGGTCCGGGCGCAGTCCGGGCTGATGAGTGCCGCCGAGCACCAGGCTTTGCAGCAATGGCGGCAGGCGAGCGCCGAGCATGAATATGCCTGGCAGCGGGTCAGCAGTTTGCCGCTGTTGCTGCAGCCCGGGGCCAATCTGTTGGCCGATGCCACGGCGCGCCGGGCACTGGAGTCGGCCGGGGCCGATCCGCAGCGGCGTCGACAGGTGCTCAAGTGCCTGCTCGCCCTGGGGCTGCTCGGCGGGGTTTCCTGGCAGGGCGCGGATTCCACCCTGCTGCGTTCGGCCCTGGCGACTTACCGCACCAGTATCGGCGAGCGTCGGCGCTGGGCCCTGGCGGACGGCGGCTCGCTGTGGCTGAACACCGCCAGCGCGGTGAACCTGGAGCTGACCCAGCAACGGGGCAGGGTGCAATTGATCGAGGGCGAGATGGCGCTGGATGCGCGGGCCGAATCGCCGGCTGTGCAACTGCTGACCCCGGACGCGGTGCTGTACGGCCGTGGCGCCCATCTGCTGGTGCGCCACGATCGGCAGGGCACCCAGGTGACGGTGCTGCGCGGTCTGGTGCAGGTCAGTGCGCGGCGCCATTTAGTGCCGGTGCCGCTGGAGGCTGGTTGGCAAACCCGGGTCGATAGCCAGGGCGTGAGGGCGCCGAGCCGCGTCGATCCGTTTATGGCCCAGGCCTGGCTGCGGGGCATCTTGCCGGCCGAACGCATGCGCCTGGACACATTGCTGGCTGAACTCTCGCGCTACCGCCCGGGCATTTTGCGTTGCAGCGCAGAGGTCGCGGCCTTGCGCGTGACCGGCAGTTTCCAGCTGGACGACACCGATGCCGCGTTGGCGCTGGTGGCCAGTACGTTGCCGGTGCGCATCGAGCGACGAACCCGTTATTGGGTGACCGTGGTGCCGGCCTGAAACTTTTTTTCCCCGGGGCGATAGTTTTTTCGATCTGGCTTGGCCTTCAGGTATGACCCACTGGGACAGGTGGGTGCCAACCCCTAGGAGCCTTGCATGATTTTCCCCGCCCGAGCCTTGTGTACCCGTACCTTTGGCCTGCTTTTCCTCAGCCTGCAGCCGCTCTGTGGCGCGGCCGTGTTCGCGGCTGGCGAGCGCCAGCACTACAGCATCGACGCCGGCCCGCTGGACCAGGCGCTGTCGCGTTTCGGCGTGCAGGCGGGCATCAATATGGCGGGCAGCGCCACGCTGACGGAGGGCAAGCGCAGTCAGGGCCTGCAAGGCGATTTCAGCACCGAGGCGGGCCTGGCGCGGTTGCTGGCGGGAACCGGCCTGGGCTATCAGCGCCAGGTGGACGGCAGCTTCGAGTTGTATCGGGCGGGCGGGGAGATGGTGCTGCCATCGCAGAAAGTCGTTGGCGAAGACCTTGAGCAGAAGGAGGTGTATTCGGCGCCGCGATCCTCGCTGTATATCTCCGGTGAGGACATGCAGCGCTTTGGCGTGATCTCGGTCGGCGACCTGCTCAAGGGCCAGCCTGGGATCCAGGTCGGCGACAGCCGCAACGGCGGTGGACTGGATGTGAACATCCGCGGCATCCAGGGCCAGAGCCGGGTGGCGGTGACCGTCGACGGTTCGCAACAGGCACTGGATGTCTATCGCGGTTATGCCGGCACCCAGCAACGCAGCTACATCGACCCGGACCTGATCAGCGACATCGCCATCGACAAGGGCCCGAGCCTGACCTCCAGCGCCATCGGCGGCACGGTGAAGATGCGCACCCTCGGCGTCGAGGACATCCTGCAGGACGGCAAGAACATCGGCCTGCGCTTGAAGGGCGATCTGTGGAACAACGGCATCGCTCCCGCCTCGCGCGACAGCCATTCGATGACCGAGGAGCTGTTCTCGGAGCCGCACCAGAGCCGTGGCGGCCTGTTCGGTTCGAAGGCTGAGTCCGGCAGTGCCGCGTTCGCCTATAGCCATGAATTCTTCGATGTGGTGGCGGCCTATGCCCACCGCAACCAGGGCAACTATTTCGCCGGCAAGAAGGGCCAGGACCGCTATCGCACCTACGACCGTTACGGCGGTGAAGAGATGACGGTGGCCACCACCTATAACGCCGGTGAGGAAGTGCTGAACTCCTCTTCGCAGACCGAATCCTTCCTGCTCAAGACCACCCTGCGTCCGGCGGACGGCCACAGCTTCGACCTGGGCTACCGCCGCTACGACGGGCGCATCGGCGAGATCATGCCGTCGGACATTTTCCGTTTCGGCACCGGCGGCATCTATCAGTACCCACTGGGCCATACCAAGATCGACACCTACACCGCGCGCTACCACTACCTGCCCGACGGCAATCCGCTGGTGGACCTGACGGCCAGCCTGTGGATGACCGACGCGCAGACCAGCCAGCTGACCTCGGTGGCGGCACCGGCTTCGCAAGCCTATCGCTCGGATCGCAGCTGGAGCCGCCAGGCCGACCGCCGCATTGGTGGCGACCTGGCCAACACCTCGCACATGCAGAGCGACTATGGCGATTTCAAGCTGGACCTGGGCGGCTCGTTCCAGGTCGAGGACCTGCGGCCGCAAAAAAGCGTGGTCACCACTCAGCACGACATCAATGCCAACCGCATGCTGCGCGAAGGGGAGCGGCAGGAGTTCAGCCTGAACGGCAAGCTCGAGTACAAACCGATCGACAGCCTGACACTGTGGGGCGGCGGTCGTTATACCTACTACCGCACCCAGGATAAGGTCGCCCATGCGACGGCGCGCCGGGAGGAGCGCGACTTGCGTTACCTGAGCGTTTCCAACGAGCAAAGCTACGGCAACATGCTGTGGTTCCCGGACTCGAACGGGCAGTACACCGACGCCACCGACCCACGGTTGAACAACGGCATCGTCTTCAACAACACCAACTATCCGTTCGAGGGCATCCGCTACAACGACTTCGGCGCGACCGACTCGACGGTTTATCCGTCCGAGGTTGGCGAGGTGGTCAGCGGTTATGACTATTCCGCAAAGAACCGCGACAGTGGCGGCGCCTTCGCCCCGGCCTTCGGCATCAACCTCGAGGTGGCGCCGGACACCTTTGTCTATGCCTCCTACACCCAGGGCCTGCGCATGCCCTCGCTGTTCGAAACCAGCCAGGGCGTGTTGCAGACCACGCCGGGCAAGGGCCTGAAGCCCGAGCGCTCCAGCAGTTGGGAAATCGGCGCCAGCACGATGCACAAAGGCCTGCTGCTGGACAACGACTCGGCGGCGATCAAGCTGGCCTACTTCAACAACAGCATCAAGAACTACATCACCCGCTACTACGACCCGAGCCCGGGCCTGATGGGGCAGATGCGCTTCAGCAATACCGACAGCTACAAGACCAGCGGCCTGGAGCTGCAATCGCACTACGACGCCGGAAGGGTGTTCGCGGACTTTTCGTCCACCTACTACCTGAAGACCGAAACCTGCGACTCGGCCTTCGCCGCGCGGCTGCGGGCCAGCAGCAATCGCTATCGGGACCTGAGCAACACGCCGGACTGTACGCCGGGCAGCTTCATGGGCTCGTACTCCAACACCCAGAACCCGCCACGCTTCTCGGCGAACCTGACCTCGGGCCTGCGCTTCTTCGACCAAGCCCTGACCCTTGGCGGGCGCGCCACCTACAGCTCCGGCCCGACGGTCAAGGCCGACGAGAACTGGCAGACCGGCGCCACCACACCGCAGCTGGTCTACCGCGAGGTGGCGCTGTTCGACCTGTTCCTCAACTACAAGTTGAAGGAACACACTCAACTCAGCGTGTCGCTGCAGAACCTGACCGATCGCTACTACCTGGACCCGCTGGCACAGAGC
>NZ_JACMZT010000064.1:0-24890 GCF_017349615.1 Pseudomonas sp. GW531-T4 | reverse complement strand
GCCGACGTAAACCAGCCACCCCGATTCACCAGGCAAGAACCCGATTGCCGAATCACAGACCTTAGCAACGACTACAGTTCTCCAACATTTCCCTGCGCCTCCCCGCTTGATACCGCCCACCGCACCGGCCTAATCTAGGCGCTCGCAGCATTCCCCAGCACCTTTTCCGACCTGGCTTCAAAGCCCTTCGGGCTTTATCGCGAGCAATCGAGCGTCGACCGGCTGCTCCTACAGAAAAACCCTGGCCCGACGCTCGCTTGCTCTCGATAAGGCCTGCAACAGCCGGACTGTTCACATGGAGGTTCCTCACATGTTCGATTTCCACCCCCAGCTCAAGCAGCGCTTCGCTGCCTTGCGCACGGGCGCCGAATTCTTTTCCCTGCGTTACGTGCGCGAATCCGGCCAGTACCTGTCGGTGCGCAAGAACGTCGCGGAGCCGCCGAGCCTGAGCCGCGACGAAGGTGCGATGCTCACCGTGCGGGTCAATGGCGTCGAGGCCTACGCCGCCACCAACGACCTGTCGCAAAACGGCCTGCAGGCCGCCCTGCAACGGGCCGAGCAGCAAGCCCGGCTGATCGCCGCCCACGCCCTGCTCGACCTGCGCGAACAGGCGGTGTCCAGCGACCGCGCCGATTACTTCTCGCCTAACCTCGAGCAGCCCTTCCCGTCCCTGAGCGACTGCTACCAGCTGCTCGGCGACGAGTCCGCGGCCGTGCCCAAGGACGAGCGCCTGGTGAACTGGCAGGTCAGCCTCGGCCTCACCCACGTCGAGCAGATCTACCTCAACAGCGCCGGCGCCGAACTGCGTCAGGCCCAGCGTTTCGTCTACCCGGGCATGGACGTCACCGCCTACGACGGCAATGACAGCCAGACCCGCAGCCTGGGCCGCGAGAACTTCGGCCAGCAGGGCGGCGCCGACGTGATCAGCCGCTGCGGCCTGATCGGTGCCGGCGCCCAGGTCGCCGACCAGGCGCTGCAACTGCTGCTGGCGCCCAATACGCCGCAAGGCCCACGCGACCTGTTGCTGATGCCAGACCAGATGATGCTGCAGATCCACGAGTCCATCGGCCACCCGCTGGAGCTGGACCGCATCCTCGGCGACGAGCGCAATTACGCCGGCACCAGCTTCGTGAAAAGCAGCGATTTCGGCAGCCTGCAATATGGCTCCAGCCTGCTCAACGTGACCTTCGACCCGGACATTCCCGAGCAGTTGGCCAGCTACGGCCATGACGACGACGGCACGGCCGCCAGCAAGCAGTTCCTGATCAAGCAGGGCCTGCTGTTGCGCCCACTGGGCGGCGCGCTCTCGCAATTTCGCGCCGGCCTCGACGGTGTCGCCAACAGCCGCGCCTGCAGCTGGAACCGCCCGCCCATCGACCGCATGGCCAACCTCAACATCGAGCCCGGCGACCAGCCGCTGGCGCAACTGATCGGCGGCATCGAGAACGGCATCCTGATGTCCACCAACCGTTCCTGGTCCATCGACGATGCGCGCAACAAGTTCCAGTTCGGCTGCGAATGGGGCCAGTTGATCGAGAACGGCGAACTCAAGGGCGTGGTGAAAAACCCCAACTACCGGGCGATTTCCGCGCACTTCTGGAAGAGCCTCAGCGCCGTCGGCGACGCCAGCACTTTCAAGGTCCTGGGCACGCCGAACTGCGGCAAGGGCGAACCGAACCAGGTGATCCGCGTCGGCCATGCCTCGCCGGCCTGTGTTTTCAGCAATGTCGATGTATTTGGAGGAGACGCCTGATGAGTACGTCCCTGAATCAGGCCGAGCAGTTCAAGGCCCTGGTGGACTGGCTGCGCGACGCCGTGCGCGAGCCTGAGCAGTTCACCCTGAGCTACGCCGCCGAGTCTTCGCAGTTCATCCGCTTCAACCACGCCAAGGTGCGCCAGGCCGGGCAAGTGCAGCAGGCCAGCCTCGGCTTCAAGCTGATCGACGACGGGCGCCATGCCGACCTCAGCATCACCCTCGCCGGCGACCCGCAGGTCGACATCCAGCGCCTGGCCGAAGGCCTGCAACAGTTGCGCGAGACCCTGCCGCTGCTGCCCCAGGACCCGTACCTGCTGCTCAACCACGACGCCTGGAACACCCACAATGTGCAGGAGCACCCACTGCCCAGCAGCGAGCAGGTGGTGGCCGAAATCGGCCAGGCCGCCGCCGGGCTGGACCTGGTGGGGTTCTACGCGGCCGGCCCGATCAGCCGGGGTTTCGCCAGCTCCTCGGGAGCCTTTGGCTGGCATCAGGCCAACAGCTTCAACTTCGATTTCAGCCTGTTCCACGAGAATGGCCAGGCCGTCAAAGCCAGCTACGCCGGGCACGAATGGAGCAGCCAGGGCTTCGCCCAGCGCTTCCAGCAGGCCCGGGAACAGCTGGCGTTTCTCGGCCGACCGCTGCGCACCCTGGCGCCCGGGCAGTATCGCGCCTACCTGGCACCGGCGGCCCTGGAGGAAATCATGGGCATGCTGAGCTGGGGCGGGTTTTCCGCCCAATCCATCGCCAGCAAGCACAGCCCGCTGCAAAAGCTCTATGCCGGCGATGCCCGCCTGAGCCCCCTGGTGTCGCTGGACGAGCAGGTCACCGGCTCGTTGAGCCCGGCGTTTTCCGATGAAGGCTACCCGCGCAGCGACCTGTCGCTGATCGCCGGCGGCGTCGCCCAAGGGCAGTTGATCAACTCGCGCAGCGCCGCCGAATACAGCCTGGCCACCAACGGCGCCGGCAGCGGCGAATACCCCAGCGCATTGAACATGGCGCCCGGGCAGTTGTCGCAGCAGGACATTCTCCAGCAACTGGGCACCGGCCTGTACATCAGCAACCTGTGGTACCTGAACTACTCGGACCAGCCGGCGGCGCGCCTGACCGGCATGACCCGCTTCGCCACCTTCTGGGTGGAGAACGGCGAGATCCAGGCGCCAGTCAGCACCATGCGTTTCGATGACAGCGTCTACAGCCTGCTGGGTTCGCACCTGGAAGGCCTGACCCAGGAGCGCGAGCTGCTGCTGTCGGCCAGTACCTACAGCCAGCGCCAGACCGCCTCGGCGCAACTGCCGGGCGCACTGGTGAGCCGGCTGACGCTGACCTTGTAACCGCTGTCGCGGGCAAACTTCGCCCCAGCAGGAGAACCATGCCTCTGTAGGAGCGAGGCTTGCCCGCGATGCGGTCGCTGGGGTAACCGGCCGATGCTCGATTGCTCACGATAACGGTTGGTCTTCGGCATCGATGTTGAATGTCACACCGCTATCGCGAGCAAGCTTCGCTCCTACAGGGGGCGTGCTCACAACAAGAAAGAGGTCCCATGCCCAACCGTGCCGAGCTTGACGCCAACACCGCCCGCTGGCTGCCCTGGGTGGTGGCCATCGCCTTCTTCATGCAATCCCTCGACGGGACCATCCTCAACACCGCCCTGCCGGCCATGGCCCGCGACCTGGCGGAAGACCCATTGCGCATGCAGGGCGTAGTCATCGCCTACATGCTCACCGTGGCGCTGCTGATCCCGGCCTCCGGCTGGATCGCCGACCGCTTCGGCACCCGCAAGATTTTCTTCGGCGCCATCCTGTTGTTCAGCATCGGCTCGCTGCTCTGCGCCCTGTCCAGCTCCCTGAGCCTGCTGGTCGGCGCCCGGGTAATCCAGGGCCTGGGCGGCGCCCTGATGCTGCCCGTCGGCCGATTGGTGGTGCTGCGCGCCTACCCGCGTTCGGAACTGGTGCGGATCATGGGCTTCATCACCATTCCCGGGCTGCTTGGCCCGCTGATCGGCCCGACCATGGGCGGCTGGATGGTGCAGTACCTGACCTGGCACTGGATCTTCCTGATCAACCTGCCGGTGGGCGTGATCGGCTGTTATGCCGTCTGGAAGTTCATTCCCGACCTGCGCGGCAGCGAACGCACGCGTTTCGACGGCCTGGGCTTTTTGCTGTTCGGCGCGGCGATGGTGCTGATCACCATCGCCATGGAAGGCCTGGGCGAACTGCACCTGCCGCACCTGCGGGTGATGTTGCTGCTGTTCGGCGGCCTGGCCTGCCTCGCGGCGTACTGGCTGCGGGCCGGGCACGTCGACAATCCGCTGTTCGCGCCTTCGCTGTTCAAGGTGCGGACCTTCGCCGTGGGCATCCTCGGCAACCTGTTCGCCCGCCTCGGCAGCGGTGCCCTGCCGTTCCTGGTGCCGCTGCTGCTGCAAGTGGCCCTCGGTTATTCACCGTCCCAGGCCGGGATGAGCATGCTGCCGCTGGCCGCCGCGGCGATGCTGGCCAAGTCCATCGCCCGTCCGCTGATCGAACACCTGGGCTACCGCATCGTCCTCACCGGCAACACCCTGGCGCTGGGGATCATGCTCGCCAGCATGGGCCTGGTCACGGAACAGACGCCCTACCCGCTGCTGCTGGGCATGCTGGCGGTGCTGGGGGCGATCAACTCGCTGCAGTTCACGGCGATGAACACCGTGACCCTGATCGACCTCGACGACGCCTCCGCCAGCAGCGGCAACAGCCTGCTGTCGGTGGTGGCGCAACTGTCCCTGAGCCTGGGGGTGGCCTGCGCCGGCGCGCTGCTCGGCGGCTTCACCGCCGAAGTCGGCAACGATGGCGTGAACACCGTGCTCGGCGCCTTCCAGCTGACCTTCCTCACGGTGGGGATCATGGCGATGCTGGCGGCGGCGATCTTCCTGCAGCTGTCGCCCAAGGACGGCCGGCGGGCGAAGAAGGTCCAGGAGCATATCGAGCACTGATCTCCCTCTTCGGTAGGAGCAGCCGGTCGACGTTCGATTGCTCGCGATGAGCGTCAAGGCAACGCGCTAGGTCAGGTACCTCGCGCTACCCTGGAGTTTTTTTCGCGAGCAAGCTCGCTCCTACAGGATTCGTGGGACCTGTGGGAGTTCTGGCTACTTTTCGTCCAGAAATTGCAGGTAAAGGGAGCGGGACTGATACACTGCGCGACATTTTGTTTTGCAGGCCCGTCCCGTGACCACCATTGCCACCGCTTTTAATACTTTGCCGCTGTCCGCCGCCATGCTGGCTAACCTCGACTCACTCGGTTATGCCCAGATGACGCCGGTCCAGGCGCAAAGCTTGCCGGTGATCCTCAAGGGGATGGACCTGATCGCCCAGGCCAAGACCGGCAGCGGCAAGACCGCCGCGTTCGGCATCGGCCTGCTGAACCCGATCAATCCGCGCTACTTCGGTTGCCAGGCCCTGGTGATCTGCCCGACCCGCGAGCTGGCCGACCAGGTGGCCAAGGAAATCCGTCGCCTGGCCCGCGCCGAAGACAACATCAAGGTCCTGACCCTTTGCGGCGGCGTGTCCTTCGGCCCGCAGATCGCCTCGCTGGAGCACGGCGCGCACATCATCGTCGGCACCCCGGGCCGCCTGTCCCAGCACCTGCGCAAGGGTTCGCTGAAACTCGACGGTCTCAACACCCTGGTCCTCGACGAAGCCGACCGCATGCTGGACATGGGCTTCTACGACCCGATCGAAGAAATCATCGCCTACACCCCCGAGCGCCGGCAGACCCTGCTGTTCTCCGCCACTTACCCGGTGGGCATCAAGCAGCTGGCCTCGAAGTTCATGCGCGACCCGCAGCAGGTGAAGGCCGAAGCCCTGCACGCCGACAGCCAGATCGAGCAGCGCTTCTACGAGATCTCGCCGGAAGAGCGCATCGACGCGGTGGTCAAGGTGCTGAACCACTTCCGCCCGCAATCCTGCGTGGCCTTCTGCTTCACCAAGCAGCAGGTCCAGGAAACCGTCGACCACCTGACCGCCAAGGGCATGTCCGCGGTGGGCCTGCACGGCGACCTGGAACAGCGCGACCGCGACCAGGTATTGGCGATGTTCGCCAACCGCAGCACCTCGGTGCTGGTGGCCACCGATGTGGCCGCCCGCGGCCTGGACATCGATGCCCTGGACATGGTGATCAACGTCGAGCTGGCGCGGGATTCGGAGATTCACATCCACCGCGTCGGCCGCACCGGCCGCGCCGGTGAGAAGGGCCTGGCGGTCAGCCTGGTGGCGCCGTCCGAAGCGCACCGCGCCCAGGCCATCGAGCAGTTGCAGAAGTCACCCTTGAACTGGGAACAGATCGACAGCCTGAAATCCCAGGGCGGCGGCCCGCTGCTGCCGGCCATGAGCACCCTGTGCATCGGCGCCGGGCGCAAGGACAAAGTGCGCCCGGGCGATATCCTCGGCGCCCTGACCGGTGAAGCCGGCATCCCCGGCACCCAGGTCGGCAAGATCGCGATTTTCGACTTCCAGGCCTATGTCGCCGTGGACCGCGGCATCGCCAAGCAGGCCCTGCAACGCCTGAACAGCGGCAAGATCAAGGGCCGCTCGCTGCGCGTGCGCATCCTGTAAAACCACCACGCTCTTATAGGAGCGAGCGGGCGGCGATCCGACTTGCCCGCGATCAGGGCACCGCGGTCTACCAGATACAACCGCGTCATCGTTCATCGCGGGCAAGCCTCGCTCCTACGGGAACGGGGTTGCCGCGACACTTGTGTGAGGACACCGTTTTGCGCTCTACCGAAGTCGTGATCATTGGCGCTGGCGCCGCAGGGTTGATGTGCGCGCTGACCGCGGCCGGTCGTGGCCGCCAGGTGATGCTGCTGGACCATGCCAACAAGGCCGGCAAGAAGATCCTCATGTCCGGCGGTGGGCGCTGCAACTTCACCAACATGTACACCGAACCCGGCAACTTCCTCTCGCAGAATGCGCACTTCTGCAAGTCGGCCCTGGCCCGCTACACCCAATGGGATTTCATCGGCCTGGTGGCCAAGCACGGCGTGCCGTACCACGAGAAAAAGCTCGGCCAGCTGTTCTGCGACAACAAGTCCAGCGACATCCTCGGCATGCTGCTCGACGAGTGCGACCAGGTCGGCGTGCAGCTGCACCTGGACACCTCGATCCAGCAGATCGAGAAGCTCGACGCCGGCTACCTGCTGGAAACCACCCTCGGCCAGCTCCAGTGCGAATCCCTGGTGATCGCCACCGGCGGCCTGTCGATTCCGACCCTGGGCGCCACCGGCTTCGGTTATCAGGTCGCCAAGCAGTTCGGCCACGAGCTGCTGCCGACCCGCGCGGGCCTGGTGCCGTTCACCATCACCGACCAGCTCAAGGAGCTGTGCGGCGAGCTGTCCGGCACCTCGGTGGACTGCCTGGTGAGCTGCAACGACATGAGTTTCCGCGAGAACATCCTGTTCACCCACCGCGGCCTGAGCGGCCCGGCGATCCTGCAGATTTCCTCGTACTGGCAACCCGGCGACACGCTGGAGATCAACCTGCTGCCGGACCACGACGTACCGGGCTGGCTGCAACAGCAGCAGGCCGAGCGTCCCAACAGCGAGCTCAAGACCCTGCTCGGCGAGATCTTCACCAAGAAGATGGCCGGCCTGCTGGCCGACAGCTGGTTCGTCTCCAAGCCGATGAAGCAGTACACCCACGCCGAGCTGGCGGACATCGCCAGCAAGCTGGCGAGCTGGCAACTGGTGCCCGCCGGCACCGAGGGTTATCGCACCGCCGAGGTGACCCTGGGCGGCGTCGACACCCGCGAGGTGTCGTCCAAGACCATGGAATCGCTGAAGAGCCCGGGGCTGTATTTCATCGGCGAGGTGCTGGACGTCACCGGCCACCTGGGCGGCTTCAACTTCCAGTGGGCCTGGGCCTCGGGTTACGCGGCCGCGCAGTACGTCTGATCCGCTTCCTGGCGCTCACCCGATCCCTGTAGCCGCTGCCGAAGGCTGCGATAGGTCCGCAGGACCTCGGAGGACGCCAGATCGCTGCGCCCCTTCGGGTCGATCGCAGCCTTCGGCAGCGGCTACAGGTACCGATGAACATCAGCAGGAACAGAATTTGCTGGCGGATGTGACGACCCCATTGCGCGGGCGTCAATACTGGCTCAATTTAGCGGCATCGCCCCGGAAGGCTTTCTCACTTCATGTCATCGACCAGCTTTCGTCAGTCACTGCGGCGCCTTTGGGCGCTGGATAAATTCAGCTACAGCGTGCGCGTGTTCATCGCTCTGACCGGGAGCATGGCGCTGTGCTGGTACCAGGACGAAATGGCTTTGCTGATCCCGTTGTTCCTGGGGATTATCGCCAGCGCCCTGGCCGAGACCGACGACAGCTGGCAAGGCCGGATCAATGCCCTGGCCGTGACCCTGGTGTGCTTCAGCGTCGCCGCCCTTTCCGTCGAACTGTTGTTCCCCTACCCCTGGATCTTCGTCATCGCCCTGGCGCTGGCCAGCTTTGGCCTGACCATGCTCGGCGCCCTGGGCGAACGTTACGGGGCGATCGCCTCGGCGACCCTGATCCTGTCGGTCTACACCATGATCGGCGTGGACCAGCGCGGCGGCGCCGTCACCGACTTCTGGCACGAACCGCTGCTGCTGGTGGCCGGCGCTGCCTGGTACGGCCTGCTGTCGGTGCTGTGGCAGGCGATGTTTTCCAACCAGCCGGTGCAGCAGAGCCTGGCGCGCCTGTTCCGCGAGCTGGGCTATTACCTCAAGCTCAAGTCGTCGCTGTTCGAACCGATTCGCCAGCTGGATGTGGAAGCGCGCCGGCTGGAACTGGCGCAGCAGAACGGCCGGGTGGTGGCGGCCCTGAACGCCGCCAAGGAAATCATCCTGCACCGGGTCGGCAACGGCCGGCCGGGCTCGAAAGTCAGCCGCTACCTGAAGCTGTATTTCCTCGCCCAGGACATCCACGAACGCGCCAGCTCGTCCCACTACCCCTACAACGCCCTGGCCGATGCGTTCTTCCACAGCGACGTGCTGTTCCGCTGCCAGCGCCTGCTGCGCCAGCAAGGCAAGGCCTGCCGGGCCCTGGGCGAATCCATCCAGCTGCGCCAGCCCTTCGTCTACGACGCCAGCTTCGCCGAGGCCCTGAGCGACCTGCACGCCTCCCTGGAACACCTGCGCATCCAGAGCAACCCGGCCTGGCGCGGCCTGCTGCGTTCGCTGCGGGCGCTGGCCGCCAACCTCGGCACCCTCGACCGCCTGCTCAGCGACGCCAGCAACCCCGACGCCCTGGCCGACGCCACCGACAGCAGCCTGCTGGACCGTTCGCCGCGCAACCTCAAGGACGTCTGGACCCGCCTGCGCACCCAACTGACCCCGACATCGCTGCTGTTTCGCCACGCCCTGCGCCTGCCCCTGGCCCTGAGCATCGGCTATGGCATGGTGCACCTGATCCACCCGTCCCAGGGTTACTGGATCATCCTCACCACCCTGTTCGTCTGCCAGCCGAACTACGGCGCCACGCGGCGCAAGCTGGGCCAGCGGATCATCGGCACCGCCATCGGCCTGGTGGTCGCCTGGGCGCTGTTCGACCTGTTCCCCAGCCCGCTGGTGCAGTCGCTGTTCGCCATCGCTGCCGGGGTGGTGTTCTTTACCAACCGCACCACCCGCTACACCCTGGCCACCGCCGCCATCACCATCATGGTGTTGTTCTGTTTCAACCAGGTGGGCGACGGCTACGGGCTGTTGCTGCCGCGCCTGTTCGATACCCTGCTGGGCAGCCTGATCGCCGGCCTGGCGGTGTTCCTGTTCCTGCCGGACTGGCAGGGCCGACGCCTGAACAAAGTGCTGGCCAATACCCTGACCTGCAACAGCATCTACCTGCGGCAGATCATGCAGCAGTACGCGGCCGGCAAGAGCGACGACCTGGCGTACCGCCTGGCCCGGCGCAATGCCCACAACGCCGACGCGGCGCTGTCCACCACCCTGGCCAACATGCTGATGGAGCCTGGGCACTTCCGTAAGGAAGCGGACGTCGGCTTTCGTTTCCTGGTGCTGTCGCACACCTTGCTCAGCTACCTCTCCGGCCTCGGCGCGCACCGGGAAACCCAGTTGCCGACGGAAGTCCGCGAGCACCTGATCGATGGGGCCGGGGTCAGCCTGGCCAGCAGCATCGATGAAATTGCCCAGGGCCTGGCAAGCAAGCAGCCGGTGGCGATCCAGAGCGATACCGAAGAAGCCCTGGCCAACGAGCTGGAGCAGATGCCGGACGAGATCGATGAAGGCCAAAGGCTGGTGCAGACCCAGCTGGCGCTGATCTGCCGCCAACTGGGGCCCTTGCGGACCCTGGCGGCGCACCTGATCAAGGACACCGGCGAAGAACAGGCCGCGTAGCCGCTGCCGCAGGCTGCGATCGCCTCCGCAGGAGGCGCAAGCTTTCAAGCACGCCGCAGGTTTCAGCCTTGGCGCCCAGCTTGCCGCAATAGCTTTAATGGCGCCGTTTACATCCCGTGCTGGCGCAGCAAGCGGTCGTAGCTGCCGTCGGCTTTCATCGCCTCGATCTCCCGGTCGAACTTCGCCACGATCTGCGCATGCGCGGGGTTCTTCAGGCTGACCAGGATATGCAGGCCGTTCTCGCTCAGGGAATTGGGCAGAAACTCCACCGCATTGCGTACCCGTGGCGACTCCCGCGCCAGGTAATAGCGGGCGACGTATTCGTCTTCCAGGGTCAGCTTGACCCGGTCGGCCGCCAGCATGCGCACCGCCATCGCGAAGTTGTGCACCAGGACCTTCTGCAGCTCCGGATCGCTGTCGAAATCGGGCGAGTAGGCATAACCACGCACCACGGCGATGGGGTACTGGTGCAATTGCTTGAGGTTGGTGTATTCGACGGGGGTATCCTTGCGCCGGATGAAACGCACCCGATTGACCAGGTACTCCGAGGAGAACTGCCCCAGCTGGGTGCGGGCCTCATTGAACCAGGCATTCACCAGCACGTCGTAACGGCCCTCGCCGACGCCGAGCAGGGCCCGCGCCCAGGGCACCTGTTCGAACTCGCTGGCGTAACCGGCCCGGGCCAGCGCGGTGCTGACGATGTCGGTGGCCAGCCCGCCGTTGACCAGCGTCGCATCCGTGAAGGGCGGCCAGGCGTCGGCCACCAATCGCAATTTTTCCGCATAAGCGCTCTGGCCCAGCAACAGCAATCCGATCAAAGCAAAAGCTCGATGCAATCGCAGCATGCTAAAAGATCCTTAGCGGGCGGACAGCCCTGCGTGTTTTTGCCCAGACTCGAGGTTCTCCGGCCGGTGGACGGCCGCGATCCAGCTCCTAACAGTAGCTTATGGGCGCCACTGCACGGCGCTTCAGCGCAGATTACACAAAGAAGCCAGCCACGAACCAACGCGATGATGGCATTTTGACCTGCCTCACAGAATTGCCACTGCGCCGCCAGGCAAGACAAGCCACCCGCCAGGCGCTTAACATCCGGGCACAGCTTTCCAAAGGATGAAACGATGACAATCGAATGGGTCTGCAAACACCACACCGATCTGGGCAAGGAGCAGCTGTACGCGATCCTGCGGTTGCGTACCGAAGTCTTCGTGGTCGAGCAGAAATGCGCTTACCAGGAAGTCGATGGCCAGGACCTGGAAGGCGACACCTGTCACCTGATGGCCTGGGACGATGACCAGTTGGTGGCTTACCTGCGCCTGCTCGACCCGGTCTCCCAGGGTGGCGACGTGGTCATCGGCCGCGTAGTGATTGCCCCGCAAGCCCGGGGCAAGGGGCTGGGCCATGAACTGATGGAGCACGCCCTGAAACAGGCGCAGAAACACTGGCCGCACACGCCGATCTATCTGTCGGCCCAGGCGCATTTGCAGGGGTATTACGGGCGCTACGGCTTCAACGTCGTGGGCGAGGAGTACCTGGAAGACGATATCCCGCATATCGGCATGCGCCGCAGCTGATATCGCGATCGCGAGCCTGCTGGCTCCTACAAGGGCTAGCAGGCTCGCATACACATCGATGGGCTGTCGGGATCCCTCAGGGATACTCCAGCACCGCCTTGATCCGCGACAGATTCGCCTCGATCCAGCCCTTGTCGATCGCGCCCCAGTTTTTGATCCGATAGCTGCCGGCATGATTGCGCGCACCGTCCTGCTGTTCGAACTCACAGACGATGTCCAGATCCGCCAGGGCGGCGATGGTGTCCTGCGCCGTGCGCCGCGGCATGCCGGTCGCCTCGGTCAGGGCCGGGACGTTGCTGGCCAGGCCGCTGTCGATCAGGTAGGCCACGTACAGCCGGCGGTAAAAACTGCTCTTGGTCTTGCTCACGTCCATCGCCCGCTCCTTGCCCAGGGTCACTCGGCCCCGCCCGGGCGCGCTTGCAGCTCGCGCCAGGTCAGGTAGACCCGCAGGTCGAATTCCAGTTGGTGATAGCCCGGCAGCATATGCTCGCAGAGCTTGTAGAAGGCCTTGTTGTGCTCGCTTTCCTTGAAGTGCGCCAGCTCGTGGACAACGATCATGCGCAGGAACTCCGGCGCCGCTTCCTTGAACAGCGAGGCGATGCGGATTTCCTTCTTGGCCTTGAGCTTGCCGCCCTGGACCCGCGAAATCGTGGTGTGCAGGCCCAGGGCGCGGTGCGTCAGGTCCAGGCGGTTGTCGAACAGCACCTTGTCGATGGCCGGGGCATTGCGCAGGTACTCCTGCTTCAACTCCAGGGCATAGCCGTACAGCGCCTTGTCGCTCTGCACCCCATGCTTGCCGGGGTAACGCTGGCTCAGGTAGTCGCCCAGCCGCCCTTGTGCGATCAGCTGGCGCACTTGTTCTTGCAGGGTGGCGGGATAGGCCTGGAGGTATTTCAACGCGGTCATGGGGCGGCAACGCAATCACGAAAGGCCGCCAGTGTAGCGAATTCAACCCGGCAACGCGCTCCAGTCGAAGGGCTCGGCAAAGCGCTCGGCATCCGCGGCGATCAACGGCCGCGCCACCAGGAAACCCTGCACGTACTCACAGCCGTTGGCCTGCAGCCAGCGGTACTGTTCCAGGGTTTCCACGCCTTCGGCGATCACCAGCACACCGAACGCCTTGCACAGGTCGATCACGCAACGCGCCAGCGCCGCATCCCGCGTCGAATCCGGCAACCTGGCGATCAGGTGGCGGTCGAGCTTGAGGGTATCGAGCTCCAGGTCCCGCAGATGAGCCAACGAACAGTCGCCCGAACCGAAGTCGTCCAGCGCCACCCGCACCCCGAGGCTGCGTAACAGGCGCAGTTGCTTGCGCGACTCATCGAGGTTCTGGGTCAAGGCGCTTTCCGTAATCTCGACTTCCAGTTGCCAAGGCTCCAGACCATGACGTTCCAGGACCTGGCGCAGTTCGGTGGCCAGGTTCGGCATGGCGAACTGGGTGCCGCTCAAGCTCACGGCGAGCACGGTCTGCTCGGCGAACAGGGTTTTCCAGGACGCCCGCTGGCTCGTACTCTGCTGGTAGATCCAGCTGCCCAGGCGACTGATCAGCCGCGCTTCCTCCAGCAGCGGCAGAAACAACCCCGGCGGCACATCGCCGACGCTCGGATGCCGCCAGCGCAACAAGGCTTCGAAACCGCGCAGGCGCCCGTCGGCAATCGCCACCTGGGGCTGGTACACCAGGTTGAACTCCTTGCGCTCGACCGCGCTGCGCACACTTTCCTCGAGCATCAGTCGCGAACGGGCGCGGCCGTTCATTTCGTGGTCGTAGTAACGGTATTGCTGGCGCCCGGCACGCTTGGACTCGTACATGGCGATGTCCGCCGCGCGCATCAGGCCATCCAGGTTGGAGCCGCAATCGGGGTAGATGGCGATGCCGATGCTGGCCCCCAGGGCAACATCCAGGCCGTCGATCTGCTGACAGATGGATATCCGTTCGATGAGCTTCTCGGAAATCTTCGCCGCCTGTTCCGGAAACTCCAGTTCCAGCAAGGCGGTGAACTCGTCGCCGCCCATGCGCGCCAGGATGTCGAAGGAGCGCAGGCAGGCTTTCATCTGCTCGGACACCCAGCGCAGCACCCGGTCCCCCGCGTCGTGCCCCAGGGAGTCGTTGACCCGCTTGAAACCATCCAGGTCCAGGTACAGCAGCACCAGCGACTTGTCCGAGCGCTCGCTGCGCAGCAACACGCTTTCCACGGTCTGGTAGAAGCCGCGCCGGTTGAGCAGGCCAGTCAGCGGATCGGTCACCGCCTGGTATTCCAGTTGCTGGTGCAGGTGGCGGACTTCCGACATGTCGAGCAGGGTCACCACCATCGCCTTCTGTTCGCTCGGCAACGGCGCGCAGGACAACGCCACCGACACCTGCTGGCCCGGCAGGGTACGCAGCGTGGCGTCGTGCAGGCGGTAGGTCTCGCCCTTGCGATAGCAGGCATACAGCTCGGATTCGGCCCACTGCGGCACATGGGGTTTTTGCAGATAGTCGAGCAGCGCCGAGCCCTCCAGCTCGCTCACCGAAGCGTCGAGCAAACGCGAGATCGCCGGGTTGGCGAAACGGACGATCCCGCCTTCATCCACCACCAGAATCCCTTCCGCGGCGTTTTCCAGCACCGAGGCGTTGAAGGCCCGGGCGTTCTCCAGGTCGTGGCTCAGGCGCTGCAGCGCACGGCGGTTGCGCTGCTGCTCCAGCAACGCCTGGACCTTGGGCTTGAGGATCTGCGGGTCGAACGGCTTGAACAGGTAATCCACCGCACCGCTGGCGTAGCCCTTGATCACGGCGTCCTTGGACTGCTCGTTGGCGGTCAGGAAAATGATCGGGGTCAGGCGGGTTCGCTGGCTGCCGCGCATCAGGCGGGCGACTTCGAAACCGTCCATTTCCGGCATCTGCACATCCAGCAACACCAGATCGATGTCGTGTTCCAGTAACAGACCCAGGGCCTCGACGCCCGAGGCGGCGGTCATGACCTGCCAGTCGTGGCGCTGCAAGAGTGCGCGCATGCTGAGCAGGTTTTCGGGGTAATCATCAACAATCAGTAAGACCGAGCTGGCTTCACCTGGCCGAGTTTGCGCGCATTCCATGCTGCTTCTCTTGTCTGTGTAGGGCCGGCCTGCGAAGAAGACCGGACAAAAACTGAGCCTTCACTCTAGACCCGGAACCCGCAAAGCAGAAGCTGTCACAGCGCCAGCATTTAGCCAAAGCCCCAGGCACCCGACTAACGGTCAACCCCATAGGCGCTGAAAGCGGTGGCGGCGGTTTTTCGACAGATGGTTGACGCCAATTATCCGCCGGACGGGCATTAACAAAAGCAGCTTCTACGCTTATAAAGACCGCCTTCAAAAGCGCAGGCTAAAGCCTTTGTCGGCTTTTCATCCGGCACCAAATCGGGAAGCTTTGACTATGATCGACCTCGCAACCTGGAATCTGAGCATTCCCGAAGGCAGTCCACCGGCGACCATCGACACCCCCAAACTGGTGGATGGCTTCAAGGACCAGTATTTCCATTCCGACACCGGCACCCTGTTCTTCTGGTCGCCCGTCACCGGCTCCCGCACCGCCAACGCCATCTACCCGCGCAGCGAGCTGCGTGAAACCTACGCCAACGGCACCCTGAAGAACTGGACCTACCCGGAAGCCGACAACCTGCTCTACGCCACCCTGGCGGTGAACCAGGTGCCGTCCACGGGCAAGATCGTCATCGGCCAGATCCACGCCTACAACAGCACCAAGCCGCTGGTGAAGGTCGAGTACCAGTACAAGACCACCACCCAGAGCGGCAACATCGTCGCCAAGGTCCGCATGCATCCGGACGATGCCGATAGCCGGGTGATCATCGTCGCCGAGAACGTGCCGCTGGACCGCGAGTTCTCCTACCTGATCCACCTCAGCCCCGGGGGCGCGCTGGGCGTCAGCGCCGCGGGCTACCAATGGGACACCCAGATCAGCAGCACCTGGCGCGACAAGCCGCTGTACTTCAAGGCCGGGGTGTATGTGCAGGACAACACCGGCTACACCACCGAAGGCGGCAAGGTGACCTTCTACAAGCTGGATATCGATCACAACGAAACCTGATCTTCCGTAGGAGCGAGGCTTGCCCGCGATGAGGGCCTGACATTCGCCATGGATGTCGCCAGGCAGACCGCTATCGCGGGCAAGCCTCGCTCCTACACGATGAGGTGTTTGCCACAGGCACAAAAAAGCCCGCATCGCTGCGGGCTTTTTCGTGAAACGCTAAGGCTTAGTTGACCTTGGCGCTCAGCTCACCTTTGAGGTAACGCTGGAACATCGCTTCCAGGGAGATCGGCTTGATCTTCGAAGCGTTGCCGGCGGTGCCGAAGGCTTCGTAACGGGCAATGCACACGTCGCGCATGGCGGTTACGGTGGCGCCGAAGAACTTGCGCGGGTCGAACTCGCTCGGGTTGGTGGCCATCAGGCGACGCATCGCACCGGTGGACGCCAGGCGCAGGTCGGTGTCGATGTTGACCTTGCGCACGCCGTACTTGATGCCTTCGACGATTTCTTCAACCGGCACGCCGTAGGTTTCCTTGATGTCGCCGCCGTACTGGTTGATGATCGCCAGCCATTCTTGCGGAACCGAAGACGAACCGTGCATCACCAGGTGGGTGTTGGGGATGCGCTTGTGGATCTCTTTGATGCGGTCGATCGCCAGCACGTCGCCGGTAGGCGGCTTGGTGAACTTGTAGGCACCGTGGCTGGTACCGATGGCGATGGCCAGGGCGTCGACCTGGGTCTTCTTGACGAAGTCCGCGGCTTCTTCCGGGTCGGTCAGCATCTGGCTGTGGTCCAGCACGCCTTCGGCGCCGATGCCGTCTTCTTCACCGGCCATGCCGGTTTCCAGGGAACCCAGGCAGCCCAGCTCGCCTTCTACCGAAACGCCGCAGGCGTGAGCCATGGCCACGGTCTGCTGGGTCACGCGCACGTTGTACTCGTAGTCGGTCGGGGTCTTGCCGTCTTCGCCGAGGGAGCCGTCCATCATGACCGAGGAGAAGCCCAGCTGGATCGAACGCTGGCAGACGTCAGGGCTGGTGCCGTGGTCCTGGTGCATGCACACCGGGATGTGCGGGAATTCTTCGATCGCCGCCAGGATCAGGTGGCGCAGGAAAGGCGCACCGGCGTATTTGCGGGCACCGGCCGAAGCCTGGACGATCACCGGAGAGTCAGTCTTGTCAGCTGCTTCCATGATGGCGCGCATCTGTTCAAGGTTGTTGACGTTGAAGGCTGGAACGCCGTAGCCGAATTCGGCTGCGTGGTCCAGCATCTGGCGCATGCTGATGAGTGCCATTGTGTGTATCTCTCCCGGTCGAGGGTCGTTAATCGTGCAAGCCTGCCGTAGCGGCGGCTGCTATTCAAGTGATTGCAGATCGGGGGTCAGCCCGGCCTGCCGATTCGTTACTGCATCAATCTCAAGAGTCGCGCCTCTCTCTGTAGGAGCGAAGCTTGCTCGCGATCAGGGTCATCACATTCAACATCTCTGTTGACGGTTGGATCGCTATCGCGAGCAAGCTTCGCTCCTACAGGTTCAGCATCGGCTCCCGGCCTACGGCGCTTTACAGCCGCGGCCGATCAAATCGTTGGTGGCGACCCAGTAAACCAGGCCTTCGTCACCTTTTTCGTGAAACGCCAGCATGTCGTTGCTGTACAGCGAACCGGAACCGCTCGGCTCCAGCTTCAGGCGATAGACCTGGTCGGCCCCGCCCAGCCGCACATCGACTTCCTTGCGGCTGCTGTCGGTGTAGCGCCAGACCACTTGCGCCTGGCTGTCGCACACCCAGGTCGTCCAGTTGTCCGTCTCGGCCGGCTTGAACAGGTCGAAGTTGGCGCAACCTGCCAGCAATCCCAGCGCAGCCACGGCGATAAAGCCTTTCATCGGTGTTCCTCGACTGACGGCCCACGGCCGCCAGCACAGCGCGTTATCGAATCAGACCCGTCAAGGGCAACCATGTTCCTTGGCCTTGGCTGGAGTCTCGTACTTGTCCAGACCATCGGGTCCCATGCGCTTGTTGATCACCGGCGCGGTCTCGGCCTGCCAGTCGGCCTGATAGCAGCCTCTCTCCGGCTCTCCCGACTCGGGCTCCGGCTGGGCAGGCTGGCTGCCGCAACCGGCCAGCAAGCCCGCAACGATCAACAGCGGTAACGTCTTGACCATATGAACACTCCTTTGCCTGGCCATTGGGACTTCAGGCTTTGGCCCGGCTTTCCAGGACTTCGACCGCCGGCAGCACCTTGCCTTCGACGAATTCGAGGAAAGCGCCACCGCCGGTAGAAATGTAGGAGATTTGCTCGGCTACGCCATATTTATCGATGGCCGCCAGGGTGTCGCCGCCGCCGGCGATGGAGAACGCCGCGCTTTCCGCGATGGCCTGGGCCAGCACCTTGGTGCCGTTACCGAACTGGTCGAACTCGAACACACCGACCGGACCGTTCCACAGGATGGTCTTGGACGATTTCAGCAGCTCGGCGAAGTTCGCCGCGGTTTGCGGGCCGATGTCCAGGATCATGTCGTCGGCAGCCACCTCGGCAATCAGCTTGACGGTAGCGGTCGCGCTTTCGGCGAACTCCTTGGCCACTACCACGTCCACTGGCAGCGGCACGCTGACCTTGGCGGCGATGGCGCGAGCGGTATCCAGCAGGTCCGGCTCGTACAGCGACTTGCCGACCGGGTGACCGGCAGCGGCGAGGAAGGTGTTGGCGATGCCGCCGCCAACGATCAACTGGTCGCAGATCTGGCTCAGGCTGTTGAGCACGTCGAGCTTGGTCGACACCTTGGAGCCGGCGACGATAGCGGCCATCGGCTTGGCCGGGGCGCCCAGGGCCTTGCCCAGTGCTTCCAGCTCGGCGGCCAGCAGCGGACCGGCAGCGGCGACCTTGGCGAACTTGGCCACGCCGTGGGTCGAACCCTCGGCGCGGTGCGCGGTGCCGAAGGCGTCCATCACGAACACGTCGCACAGGGCGGCGTATTGCTGGGCCAGTTCGTCGGCGTTCTTTTTCTCGCCCTTGTTGAAGCGCACGTTCTCGAACAGCACGATGTCGCCGGCCTTGACGTCGACGCCGCCCAGGTAGTCGGCCACCAGCGGTACTTCGCGACCCAGGGCACGGCTCAGGTAGTCGGCCACTGGCTTGAGGCTGTTCTCGGCGGAGAACTCGCCTTCGGTCGGACGACCGAGGTGCGAGCAGACCATCACGGCCGCGCCTTTTTCCAGGGCCAGCTTGATGGTCGGCAGCGAAGCCAGGATACGCGCATCGCTGGTGACAACACCGTCCTTGACTGGGACGTTGAGGTCTTCGCGGATCAGTACGCGCTTACCTTGCAGATCGAGGTCGGACATCTTCAACACGGTCATGGGTCGCAATTCCTGGGTTACTGTTTTTTTGGAAACGGGAAGTTAAGAGACAGCTTTGGGTGCAGCGGCTTGCAGATAGTGTCCTGCAACATCCAGCATTCGGTTGGCAAAACCCCATTCGTTGTCGAACCAGGCCAGGATGTTCACCAGCCGCGGGCCGGAAACACGGGTCTGGCTGGCATCGACGATCGCCGAATGCGGATCATGGTTGAAATCACAACTGGCGTGCGGCAACTCGGTGTAGGCCAACAGGCCCTTGAGCGGACCGCTGGTGGCGGCCTCGCGCAGAATCCGGTTGACTTCGCCGGTGTCGGTATCGCTCACAGTCTGCATCGTGATGTCGAGGCAGGACACGTTGACGGTCGGCACGCGCACAGCTTTGGCCTGAATTCGCCCGGCAAGTTCCGGCAGCAGCCGCTCGATGCCACGCGCCAGACCAGTGGACACCGGGATCACCGACTGGAACGCCGAACGGGTGCGGCGCAGGTCTTCGTGGTGATAGGCGTCGATCACCGGCTGGTCGTTCATCGCCGAGTGGATGGTGGTGATCGACACATATTCCAGACCGATGGCCTGGTCCAGCAGGCGCAATAGCGGCACGCCGCAGTTGGTGGTGCAGGATGCGTTGGACACCAGCAGCTCGGCGCCGGTCAGGCAGTCCTGGTTGACGCCGTAGACGATGGTGGCGTCGACATCCGCCTCGCTGGCCATCGGCTGGGAAAACAGCACCCGCGGCGCGCCGGCGTCGAGAAAGCGCTGGCCGTCTTCACGGGTGTGATAGGCGCCGGAACATTCGAGCACCAGGTCGACGCCCAGGGACGCCCAATCGATGCCTTCGGGGGTGGCACTGCGCAGGACCTTCACGCAGTTGCCATTGATATGCAGACAATCGCCATCGACCTTCACCTCGCCGGGAAACCGGCCGTGGGTGGAGTCGAAGCGTGTCAGGTATTCCACGCTGGCCATGTCGGCCAGGTCGTTGATCGCGACAATCTCGAACCCGGCCGCAGCCCCCCGTTCGAACAGGGCACGCAAGACACAACGACCGATCCGGCCGTAGCCGTTGAGTGCAACTTTATAGGGACGCGGTTGAGGCATGGGGTTCTCGATTACCGGGGTGAATCCATCACTGTCGTGTTGCCAGCTCCATTGTCATCGCGGGCAAGCCTCGCGCCTACGGGATCGTGATGATCTGTAGGAACGAGGCTTGCCCGCGAAGAACAGCAGACAACGCGACTGGCGGACTTAGTCTTCCAGCAGCTCTTCAGCCTGACCCAGGATGTTCTCCAGGGTGAAACCGAACTCTTCGAACAAGGCCGGCGCAGGCGCCGACTCGCCGTAGGTGGTCATGCCGATGACGCGACCTTCCAGGCCGACGTACTTGTACCAGTAGTCCGCGTGAGCGGCCTCGATGGCGATACGGGCGCTGACCTGCAGCGGCAGGACCGACTGCTTGTAACCGGCGTCCTGAGCATCGAACACGCTGGTGCATGGCATGGACACCACGCGCACCTTGCGGCCCTGCTCGGTCAGTTTGTCGAAGGCCTGCACCGCCAGGCCGACTTCGGAACCGGTGGCGATCAGGATCAGCTCAGGCTCGCCTGCGCAGTCCTTGAGCACGTAGCCGCCGCGGCTGATTGCGGCGATCTGCACGGCATCGCGGGTCTGATGCTGCAGGTTCTGGCGGGAGAAGATCAGCGCCGAAGGACCGTCCTTGCGCTCGATCGCGCTTTTCCAGGCCACAGCCGATTCCACGGCATCGGCTGGACGCCAGGTGTCGAGGTTCGGGGTGCAGCGCAGGCTGGCGATCTGCTCGATCGGCTGGTGCGTCGGGCCGTCTTCGCCCAGACCGATGGAGTCGTGGGTGTAGACGTGGATCACGCGCTGCTTCATCAGGGCCGACATGCGTACCGCGTTGCGCGCGTATTCCATGAACATCAGGAAGGTCGCGCCGTAAGGCACCAGGCCACCGTGCAGGGCCACGCCGTTCATGATGGCGGTCATGCCGAACTCGCGAACGCCGTAGTACATGTAGTTGCCGCTGGCGTCTTCGGCGCTGACGCCCTTGCAGCCTTTCCACAGGGTCAGGTTGGAACCGGCCAGGTCGGCCGAACCGCCGAGGAATTCCGGCAGCAGCGGGCCGAACGCGTTCAGGGCGTTCTGGCTGGCTTTACGGCTGGCGATGGTTTCGCCCTTGGCCGCGACTTCGGCGATGTAGGCATCGGCCTTCTCGGAGAAGTCGGCCGGCAGGTCACCGCTCAGGCGACGCACCAGCTCGTTGGCCAGCTCAGGGAATTCGGCGGAGTAGGCGGAGAAACGCTGGTCCCACTCGGCTTCGACGGCGCGACCGGTTTCCTTGGCATCCCACTCGGCGTAGATGTCGGCCGGGATTTCGAACGGGCCGTGGTTCCACTTCAGCGCGGCGCGGGTCAGGGCGATTTCCTCGGCACCCAGTGGCGCGCCGTGGCAGTCTTCCTTGCCTTGCTTGTTCGGCGAACCGAAACCGATGGTGGTCTTGCAGCAGATCAGGGTCGGCTGCTCGCTTTTGCGCGCGGTGTCGATCGCAGTCTTGATCTCTTCAGGGTCGTGACCGTCGACGTTGCGGATCACCTGCCAGTTGTAGGCTTCGAAACGCTTTGGCGTGTCGTCGGTGAACCAGCCTTCGACTTCGCCGTCGATGGAGATGCCGTTGTCATCGTAGAAGGCGATCAGCTTGCCCAGGCCCAGGGTGCCGGCCAGGGACGCGACTTCATGGGAAATGCCTTCCATCATGCAGCCATCGCCCAGGAACACGTAGGTGTGGTGGTCGACGACGTTGTGGCCGGGACGGTTGAACTGCGCCGCCAGGACCTTTTCCGCCAGGGCGAAGCCCACGGCGTTGGCCAGGCCTTGGCCCAGCGGGCCGGTAGTGGTCTCGACGCCCGGGGTGTAGCCGAACTCCGGGTGGCCCGGGGTGCGGCTGTGCAGCTGGCGGAAGCTCTTCAGGTCGTCGATGGTGACGTCGTAGCCAGTCAGGTGCAGCAGCGAGTAGATCAGCATCGAGCCGTGGCCGTTGGACAGCACGAAGCGGTCACGGTCGGCGAAGGATGGATTGCTCGGGTTGTGCTTCAGGTAGTCACGCCAAAGTACCTCGGCGATATCCGCCATACCCATAGGGGCACCGGGATGGCCGCTGTTGGCTTTTTGCACGGCATCCATGCTGAGGGCACGAATGGCGTTGGCACGCTCACGACGGCTTGGCATCGCTGATCTCCTGGGGGTTATCTAAGTCGAGTTGGATAAAACGAATCGGAAAAAGGCGTGCATTTTCCCTCAGCGGTAGGCCGGGGGCAATGACAGATAATGACTCTGGCGCGTTTTTCCGGTCGATAAAGGGGCAATCGCCTGATGAAACCATTCCGCAGTTCGTCTGTAGAACATCACGACCTCCGTTAAGTGCCATCTATCGAGCAATATCAAAACTTTTTGATATTGGTCTTGCGAGGTTGGGGGTGCGTCACTAGACTGCTGGCCTTATGAATTTACGCGCGCCCTCCATTAGCCATGATGACTGTGATGAGCTGGCGGCCCTGTGCAAGGCCGGCGGCGATCCGCTGCGGCTGAATGTATTGCGCGCGCTGGCCAACGACTCGTTCGGCGTACTGGAACTGGCGCAGATCTTCGCCATTGGCCAGTCCGGCATGAGCCACCACCTGAAGGTGCTGGCCCAGGCCGAGCTGGTGGCGACCCGCCGCGAAGGTAACGCGATCTTCTACCGGCGCGCCCTGCCCCACACCGAACTGCTGGGCGGCCGGCTGCACGCCGCCCTGCTGGATGAAGTGGATAACCTGACGCTGCCCGGCGAAGTGCAATCGCGTATCGGCCTGGTGCACCGCCAGCGGGCGGCCGCCAGCCAGGACTTTTTCTCACGGGTCGCGGAGAAGTTTCGCGCCCAGCAGGACCTGATCGCAGGACTGCCCCAGTACCGCGAAAGCGTGCTGGCACTGCTCGACAAACTGAACTTCACGGACACCGCCACGGCGATCGAAGTCGGCCCCGGGGATGGCAGCTTCCTGCCGGAACTGGCCCACCGCTTCACCCGGGTGACCGCGCTGGACAACAGCCCGGCCATGCTCGAACTGGCACGCCAGGTCTGTGAACGCGAAACGCTGGCTAACGTCAGCCTGCAACTGGCCGATGCATTGAATGGCGTGAGCCTGACGGCCGATTGCGTGGTGCTGAACATGGTCCTGCACCATTTCGCCGCGCCGGCCGATGCGCTGAAGCGCCTGGCCGGCTTGCTGCAACCGGGCGGCAGCCTGTTAGTGACAGAGTTGTGCAGCCACAACCAGAGTTGGGCCAGGGAGGCCTGCGGTGATCTCTGGCTGGGGTTTGACCAGGACGACCTGGCCCGCTGGGCCACCGCTGCGGGACTGGTTCCCGGAGAAAGTCTGTATGTAGGTTTACGTAATGGTTTCCAGATCCAGGTCCGCCACTTTCAGCGACCGGCTGGCGACACTCACCATCGGTAAATTTTAGGAAACCGTCGAGATGAGCGAATACTCCCTTTTCACCTCCGAGTCCGTGTCTGAAGGGCATCCGGACAAAATCGCCGACCAGATTTCCGATGCGGTGCTGGACGCCATCATTGCCCAGGACAAGCACGCCCGCGTAGCGGTGGAAACCCTGGTCAAGACCGGCGTGGCCATCGTCGCCGGCGAAGTCACCACCTCGGCCTGGGTTGACCTGGAGCAGATCGTTCGTGACGTGATCACCGACATCGGCTACACCAGCTCCGACGTCGGCTTCGACGGCGCGACCTGCGGCGTGATGAACATCATCGGCAAGCAGTCCCCCGACATCAACCAGGGTGTCGACCGCGCCAAGCCTGAAGACCAGGGCGCCGGCGACCAGGGCCTGATGTTCGGCTACGCCAGCAACGAAACCGACGTGCTGATGCCAGCCCCGATCACCTTCTCGCACCAACTGGTGCAGCGCCAGGCCGAAGCCCGCAAGTCCGGCCTGCTGCCGTGGCTGCGTCCGGATGCCAAGTCCCAGGTCACCTGCCGCTACGAAGGCGGCAAGGTGGTCGGCATCGACGCCGTGGTCCTGTCGACCCAGCACAACCCTGACGTGTCGTACAAAGACCTGCGCGAAGGCGTGATGGAGCTGATCGTCAAGCACGTGCTGCCGGCCGAGCTGCTGTCCAAGGACACCCAGTTCCACATCAACCCGACTGGCCAGTTCATCATCGGCGGCCCGGTCGGCGACTGCGGCCTGACCGGTCGCAAGATCATCGTCGACAGCTACGGCGGCATGGCCCGTCATGGCGGCGGCGCGTTCTCCGGCAAGGACCCATCGAAGGTCGACCGTTCGGCCGCCTACGCCGGTCGTTACGTGGCCAAGAACATCGTTGCCGCCGGCCTGGCCGAGCGCTGCGAAATCCAGGTGTCCTACGCCATCGGCGTGGCGCAACCGACTTCGATCTCGCTGAACACCTTCGGCACCGGCAAGATCAGCGACGACAAGATCATCAAGCTGGTCCGCGAAATCTTCGACCTGCGCCCTTACGCGATCACCACCATGCTCGACCTGCTGCACCCGATGTACCGCGAGACTGCGGCCTACGGCCACTTCGGCCGTACCCCGCAAACCAAGACCGTGGGTGATGACACCTTCACCACCTTCACCTGGGAAAAGACCGACCGCGCCGAAGCCCTGCGCGCCGCTGCCAGCCTGTAATCCCGGCAGCACTTACCCAAGCCCCGCGCGGTTCGCCTTGCGGGGCTTTTTTGTGGCTGAAGGTTTCATGATTTGCAGGGCCGCTTACGGGAGTAAGCCTGATTCCTGCGGGTACAAGCTGGCTCGCG
>NZ_JACMZT010000063.1:0-26711 GCF_017349615.1 Pseudomonas sp. GW531-T4 | reverse complement strand
AGAAGTTCCCGATTTTGCTGGCACGTTCGGCCCTTGAGCCAACGGTCCGGCACACCGAATTTCTTGACGACCATAGAGCATTGGAACCACCTGATCCCATCCCGAACTCAGAAGTGAAACGATGCATCGCCGATGGTAGTGTGGGGTTTCCCCATGTGAGAGTAGGTCATCGTCAAGATTGAATTCCGAAACCCCTGTCTGCTGACGCAGACAGGGGTTTTGTTTTTGTACGCCTGAAAGCCTCTGGGCTTACACCTGAGTCAGGCCTCCAGGCTTCCCAGCGGGGGACCTGAATCCCCCACCGGCTCCCAACCTCCACTCCAGAACATCAGAACATCAGAACATCAGAACATCAGAACATCAGAACATCAGAACATCAGAACATCAGAACATCAGAACAGAGTGAAGCGCCTCTCACTTCACCGCTGACGCATCTTGCTGCTTCTGCGAGCCAGCCATTTACGCCACCAGATATAGATCCCGGTGACGGACAACATCGCAATCACCAATCCCAACACCGCAATCAGCACCTGCCCGGTAAAACCGATGATCCGGCCACCATGGATCGGCAGTTAGTGAAGCGCCTCTCACTTCACCGCTGACGCATCTTGCTGCTTCTGCGAGCCAGCCATTTACGCCACCAGATATAGATCCCGGTGACGGACAACACCGCAATCACCAACCCCAACACCGCAATCAGCACCTGCCCGGTAAAACCGATGATCCGGCCACCATGGATCGGCAGTTGCAGCCGATAAAAGCGTTCGCCCAAGGTGCCTTGCCCGGCGATCTCCTGCCCCAGCAGGCGCCCATCCGTGCCATGAAAGAACAGCCACGACTTACCATGGGCCTCGGTATCGTGTTGACCGAAACCGGCGCCATAGAAGTTGTATTCGAAGCTGTAATACAGCTCGCCGATCACTGCCATCAGGCCCAGCCGTTTGCCTTCTTCCTGGGCCCGTTCATAAGCCTGTTGATAGGTGAGTCGGGTGACTCCCAACTGATCGCTGGGCATACGCCCACGGGCTTCATAGATGCTCGGTTCGATCGGCGAGAGCAGGGATACCACCGGTTTGAACACCTGGCTCGGCAGATTCATCGCCACGCTGCTGATGGCGATCGGCAGCAGCAGTAACCACAGCCATAACCCGCCCGCCCGATGCAGATCCATGTTGAGACGATAGGCGTGCCCGCCCTTGATCTTCCAGGCGGTCGACCACTTCTTCCAGAACGGCCGGCCACGGGGCAGGGTGAGGAACAGCGCAATGAAGCAATCGACGACCCAGAAGATCGCCACCAGCCCCATCAACACCAGTCCCCAATTACCCGGCAGCGTCAGGTTGTAGTGGAACTCGAGAATGAAGGGGATGAGGTTCTCCCGTTGAAAACAGCAGGCACCCCAGAACCGCTTGCCGGTCTGCTCGCCACTGACCGGGTCCAGATAGAACACCTGGTTGGGTTCGTTGAACGGTTTGTCTGTGGCCGGATCGTTACGCGGTACTGCGGCGAGCAGCGCGGTATGCCCGGGCTCGTTGGGGTACTCCATGTACCAGACCTGCAAGCGTGGATGCTGCGCCTGCACCTGGTCGATCAGGGTTCCAGGCGGCAGTGCCTGACCCTCCGCAGGGGCCTCGTAGAACCCCGGGTTAAGCCACTCGTCCAGCTCGTGATTGAAGGCCAGCAGGCTGCCGGTCAGCCCCGCCAGCAGCAGAAACACCGCGGTGGCCAGGCCGATATAACGATGCAGTAGAACCAGAATTGCGCGCATGGAATTTTCCCATAGAGACGACAAAGCCAGCGCGTGCGCTGGCTTCGGGGGAACGACAAATAATTAGAACTGGTAGCTGACCGTGGCGGCGACGTTCCGCTCCTCGCCCATGTAGCAGAAGCTCAGGCTGGCACAGGAAGCGATGTAGGATTCGTTGGTCAGGTTGTTGGCATTGAGCCGGACATCCACGCCCTTCAGGCCGACCTTGCCCAGGTCGTAGCCGATGGAGGCATCGAACAACGTGTAGGACGGCACCTTCATGGTGTTCTCCGCATCCGCCCAGCTGTAGCCCACATACCGCACACCGCCACCCAGACGCAGGCCGTCGAGCGACCCGCTGTCGAACTTGTAGTCAGCCCACAGCGAAGCCATGTGCCGCGGCGCCTGGGTCGGCGAGTTGCCCTTGTTCTCGATGATGTCGGTGGCGGTGCTCAGGGTGCTGATCATCGACTTCGAGTACTCGATATCGGTGAAGGTGTAGCTGCCGAGCAGCTTGAGGTTGTCGTTCAACTGCGTGTGCGCTTCCAGTTCCAGGCCCTGGGAGCGCACGGCGCCGACCGCGCGATAGAAGTTTTCCTGGGGCAGCTTGGTGGCCAGGTTTTCCTGGTCGATGCGGAACAGGGACGCGGTGTACAGGTCATCCGTGCCCGGTGGCTGGTACTTCAGGCCTAGTTCCCATTGGGTGCCATCGGTAGGCGCCAGCGGGTTGCCGGCGCTGTCTGCGTAGGAGTTGGGGTTGAAGGACTCGGAGTAGCTGATGTAAGGCGCCAGCCCGTTATCGAACAGGTACAGCGCCCCGGCGCGGCCCGTCAGCTTGGTGCGCTTGTCATTGATCTCGGTGCCCACCGGGCGCGAGGCTTCGGCCAGGCGGTTCTCGTCCGAAGTCTCCACCCAGTCCTGGCGCAGGCCCAGGGAGAAGCGCCACTGGTCCATCTCGATCAGGTCTTGCAGGTAGACGCCGGTCTGCTCGAGGCGACGCAGATAGCTGAGCGGGTCGTAGTAAGTGATGGCCGAGTTGCCATAGACCGGATCGAACGCATTGATCGGCGCCACCGAGCCGCTGGTCCAGTCCACCACCGTCTTGCGCCGTTGGTAATCCGCGCCCATCAGCACCGTGTGCTTGGTCGCGCCAGTGAGAAATTCGGCCTGCAGCATATTGTCGACGATGAACGCATGCAGCTTCTCGTCGCCACCGGTGTAGTAGCGGTTCAGCTCGTTGCTGGTCGGGGTGGTCCAGCCGTAGCCGTAGACCTGGTCCAGCTTCACCTTGGAGTCGAGGTAGCGGAAGTTCTGCCGCGCGGTGAAGACATCGTTGAAGCGATGTTCGAACTGATAACCGAATGACTGCTGATCGCGCTCATAACGATCGATGCCCGGTTCGCCTTCGAAGAAATTCTCGGAAATCCGCTGGCCGTTGCGCTGGTGCAGCGCGCCGTCGGCCGGCATGCCGCTGTGGTAGCCGCCATCCGGATCGTGTTGCAGGTACGCCTGCAGGGTCAGCGAGGTGTCATCGGTGAAGTCGATGCTCAGGGTCGGTGCCAGGGCGTAGCGTTTTTCCTTGTTGTGGTCGAACTGGGTGTCGGAGCGGTCCGCCAGCCCGGTCAGGCGATAGGCGATGCGCTTGTCGTCGTCCACCGGGCCGCTGAAGTCGAAGCCCATGCCGCGCTGGCCCTGGGTGCCGACCGTGGCCTGGATCTGATGGTAGGGCTCGAACAGCGGTTTCTTGCTGGTCAGCGCCACCAGGCCGCCGGGGGAACTGCGGCCATACAGCACCGATGAAGGTCCTTTGAGGATGTCCACCCGCTCCAGGAAGTACGGGTCGACCTGCATGGTGCTGTAGGTGCCGCTGTCGCCCATGGACTTGAGGCCGTCGAGGTAGATGTTGTCCACCGAGCCGTCGTTGAAGCCGCGCATGGCCACGTAGTCGTACCTGTGGGTCGCGCCGTAGGGGTTGGTCAGCACGCCGGGGGTGTAACGCATGGTCTGGGAAACGGTTTGCGAGCCCTGGTCGTCCATTTGCTCGCGGGTCACCACCGACACGCTTTGCGAGGTTTCCAGCAGCGCGGTACTGGTCTTGGTGGCGATCTGGCTGTGGGTGGCGTTGTAGCCTTCCATGCTGCCCAAGGCATTGCCCAGGGCGAAACCCTTGATGTCGGTGGTCGGCAGCGCCAGTGCGCCGGTCTCGGGCAAGGCCCGCAGCACATAGCGGCTGCCGTCCTGGCTCAGCGCTTCCAGGCCGGAGCCGTTGAGCAACTGGCCCAGGGCCTGGTCGGTGGAGTACTCGCCCTTCAGGCCGGCGGACTGACGGCCCTGGAGCTGCGCCGGGGTCATCGACAGGGTGATGCCGGCCTCGCGGGCGAAGCGGTTGAGTACGTCGCTCAGGGCGCCGCCAGGAATGTTGTAGCTGTGGCTGAGGCTGGCCGCGCCCGTCTCGGCCGCCTGGGCCGCCTGGGCCAGGCAAGGCAAGGCGGCGACGCCCAGCGCCGAGGAAAGCAGGGCCACGCGTACGGCATGGCGCAGGCCGAGGGCGGGCCATGCAGAAGAGAAGTGGTGCAAGTGCACAATCATGGAAGGGTTCCGTTGAGTCGCTGAAGGCAGATGGAAGTGCTTACTGTCTAAGCCGGACTCACGGGAAAAAGCCGCCAAAAAAATTTCAACGAATTGCAGCGCCTCAGGCCAGGCGCTCCAGGGTGACCCACCAACGGGTGCGATAACGCAGGCGCACGGGCAGGGTTTGCGGGAGGATCGCCAGCAGTTTGTCGGTGTCCTCCAGGCGGAACACGCCGGACAGGCGCAGGTCGCCAATCTCGTCGGCACAGCCCAGGTAACCGTGGCGATAACGCCCGACCTCGTGGATGAAGTCCGCCAGCCGCATGTTGCGGGTGACGATCAGGCCATCGGCCCAGGCGCCCACGTCCATATCCAGCGGCGGCACCGGCAGTGCCTGGGAGCCACTGACCCGATAGCTTTGCCCGGCCTGTACCCGGGCCGAGGCGCCATCGGCGGTGTGTGGCGAGTGAATGGCGACGCTGCCGGCGGTGACGCTCAGGCGCGTGCAGCCGCCTTCCATGCGCACCACGAAACTGGCGTCGAACCCTTCGAACAGGCCATGGCGAGTCCGTACCAGCAGCGGCCTGGAAGGGCTCGCCTGCGGGTCTGGCCCGCAGGTCAGCATGATTTCCCCGCGGCTGAGTCGGATCAGGCGCTGCTGGGCATTGAAGTCCATGTCGGCGGCGCTGTCGGTGTTGAGTTCCAGGCGCGAGCCGTCCGGCAACTGGAAGCCGCGGCGTTCGCCAGTGGCGGTGGCGAAGTCGGCGCTCCATTGCTGCCAGGCCAGTTGCTCCTTGCCCAGCCACGCGGCGCAGCCCACCAGCATGACGCCGCCGAGCAGCTTCAGGGCCTGGCGTCGGCCGAGGCGCTGGGCGCTGTTTTCCAGGGTATCGAAGGCCACCTGGGCTCCGGGTACGGCCCGCAGGTTGCTGTGCAGTTCCTGTTGCAGCGATTGCACCCGTTGCCAGGCCAGCTCATGTTCGTGATGGGCTGCGCGCCAGGTATCGCATTGCTGCAGCAGCCGGGGATTACCGGCGTTGTTGCGCAGGCGCAGCATCCAGTTGATGGCCTGCTTGACCACCAGGTGCCTGGGGTCCACGGGCCGGCGCAGATTGATCGAAGGGTTATCCACAGCCCTCACGCCTCATAGCGCAGCAGGTAGCAGTGGAACAGCGCGTCGGCCACGTAACGCTCCACCGAACGCAGGGACAGCCCCATCTGTTCGGCGATCTGCTTGTGGGTCAGGCCTTCGCACTGGGCCAGCAGGAACGCCTTGCGCACCTTCGGCTTGAGGCCTTCGAGCATGCGCGCAATGCTTTCCAGCAGCTCCAGTACCAGGACACGGGCTTCCTCGCTGGGGGCTTCGGCTTCTGGCAGATGGGCGATGGTTTCCAGGTAGGCGCGTTCGATTTCCTCGCGGCGCCAGTGGTCGATCACCAGGCCGCGGGCGATGGTCCGCAGAAAGGCGCGCGGGGCCTTGAGTTCGAGGCGTTCGGTGCGCTGCAACAGGCGCACGAAGGTGTCCTGCGCCAGGTCGGCCGCATCGGCGGCATTGCCCAGCCGGCTGCGCAACCATGTGTTGAGCCAGCCATGGTGATGGCTGTAAAGCGCCTGTACCGCGAACTCAGGTGATGACATGGATGCGACTGCCCGGGTGTCACAAATGATAATTAGTCGCATTGTCATCAAGGGTTTCGGATTTTGCAACAGCCGCAGGGCGCCCGGCTATGGAAAAGTCTGATGCGACCGCTCTAGCCTGCCGTTCAGCGGGTTTTTTGCAGATAACACGTACATTTCTGACAAATCGCTAAGATTTATCCGGCTCGTGCCGACAGACAGTGAGACCCATGCGTGCACCAAAGTAGAGCGGTCGTAGAACGCCGCCTGCGCTGTTACATGGAAAGTTGCATCCCGTACGCATCCCCACTTTCGGCATAAGAAGTCCCATGACATGAATCTCAAGTTCAGCCATAAAATCCTTTTGGCCGCCTCCGGTGTAGTGGTTCTGGCATTCGCGTTGTTCACTTTGTACAACGACTATCTGCAGCGAAACACCATTCGCCAGAACCTCGAATCGTCGATCCAGCAGGCGGGTGACCTCACTTCCAGCAGCGTCCAGAACTGGATGAGCGGACGCATCCTGGTGCTCGAGAACCTCTCGCAGAACGTCGCCCACCAGGGCGCCAACGCTGACTTCCCGGGGCTGGTGGACCAGCCGGCGTTCACCACGAACTTCCAGTTCACCTACGTGGGCCAGGCCAACGGTGTGTTCACCCAGCGGCCTGACGCGAAGATGCCCGACGGCTACGACCCGCGTCAGCGTCCCTGGTACAAGCAGGCCGTGGCGGCCGACAAGACCATGCTGACCCCGCCCTACATGGCGGCCGTTGGCGGTCTGGTGGTGACCATCGCCATGCCGGTGAAAAAGGACGGCCAGCTGCTGGGCGTGGTGGGGGGCGACCTGAGCCTGGAAACCCTGGTGAAGATCATCAACTCGGTGGACTTCGGCGGCCTGGGCCATGCCTTCCTGGTCAGCGCGGACGGGCAGGTGATCGTCAGCCCGGACAAAGACCAGGTGATGAAGAACCTCAAGGATATCTACCCGGGCGACAACGTACACATCCAGAAGGGCACCCAGGAGGTGCAGCTCAAAGGCCAGGAACGCATCCTGTCGTTCACCCCGGTGACCGGTCTGCCGAATGCCGAGTGGTATATCGGCCTGTCCATCGACCGTGACAAGGCTTTCGCCCCGCTGAGCAAGTTCCGCACCTCGGCGCTGCTGGCGATGTTCATCGCCGTGGCCGCGATTGCCGTGCTGCTCAGCCTGCTGATCCAGGTGCTGATGCGTCCGCTGACCACCATGGGCCGTGCGATGCAGGACATCGCCCAGGGCGAGGGCGACCTGACCCGTCGCCTGGTGGTGGAGAGCAAGGATGAATTCGGCGTACTGGGCGGCTCGTTCAACCAGTTCGTGGAACGTATTCACGCGTCGATTTCCGAAGTGTCCTCGGCCACCCGCCAGGTGCACGACCTGTCCCAGCGCGTGATGGCGTCGTCCAACGCCTCGATCATCGGCTCCGACGAACAAAGCGCGCGCACCAACAGCGTGGCCGCGGCGATCAACCAGCTGGGCGCCGCCACCCAGGAAATCGCCCGCAACGCCGCCGATGCCTCGCAGCACGCCAGCGGCGCCAGCGAGCAGGCCGACGATGGCCGCCAGGTGGTGGAGCAAACCATCCTGGCCATGACCGAGCTGTCGCAGAAGATCAGCCTGTCCTGCACCCAGATCGAAACCCTGAACGCCAGCACCGACAACATCGGCCACATCCTCGATGTGATCAAAGGCATCTCCCAGCAGACCAACCTGCTGGCGCTCAACGCGGCCATCGAAGCGGCGCGCGCCGGTGAGGCCGGTCGCGGTTTCGCGGTGGTGGCCGACGAGGTCCGCAACCTGGCCCATCGCACCCAGGAATCGGCCGAGGAGATCCACAAGATGATCACCTCGCTGCAGATCGGCTCCCGCGAAGCGGTATCGACCATGAACGCCAGCCAGGCGTCCAGCGAAGAGAGCGTTGAAGTGGCCAACCAGGCCGGTGCGCGGCTGGTCAGCGTGACCCAGCGCATCACCGAGATCGACGGCATGAACCAGTCGGTGGCCGCCGCCACCGAAGAGCAGACCGCCGTGGTGGAAACCCTCAACGTCGACATCAGCCAGATCAACCTGCTGAACCAGCAGGGCGTGGCCAACCTCAACGAAACCCTGAAGGATTGCGACGCCCTGTCGCTGCAGGCCAACCGCCTGAAGCAACTGGTGGACAGCTTCAAGATCTGATCGGCGAGCGACATAAAAAACGCGATGCGGTCTACCTGACCGCATCGCGTTTGGTTTTTTCGCGAGCAAGCTCGCTCCTACAGAAAGCCACGATCCCTCTGTAGGAGCGAGCTTGCTCGCGATAGCGACCGCCCCCGCGCAGGCGTTTCAGCGCCTTACTTGAACATCCTCCGCACATTCCCCATTGCCTCATCGGCAAACCCCTGCAGGAACTTCTGGAAGGCCGCGACCTCGGCACCGCCTTCGGCCGGGTCGGCGACGATGCGCCAGGTGGCGCGCGCCCGTTCGCCGGGCAGGGCCTCGACGCTCATGGCCGCCCACAGGTTGCCGATGCCCAGGGTGTCGTAGATCAGGCTCCAGGTCATGTACAGCGCCTGGTCGTCCCGTGAGTTGAGTTGTTCGATGACGATGTTGCCGTCGTGGAAGAACTTCTTGCGCACCGAGCGCACGCCCTCGCCGGTCATCTCGATGTGCGACAGCGCGGGAATGAAGGCCGGGAAGCCGGCGAAGTTGCCGACGATGGCCCAGACGCTTCGGGCATCGGCGCCGATGTCCACGGAGGACAGAACCTCACAGGCATTCGGGTTCTTGATCAGGGTGTCGGGTTGCAGGTTTTTCATGCTGTTCTCCAGCGTGGGTGGGTTCAGATAAAGCGGATGTCTTTCAGGTACTGGCAGCCCTTGCGCAGCAGCGCCGGGTCCTTGGCCGGGTAGTCGGCGCCCATGCGCCGCACCCCGGCCTCGGCGTTGGCGTGGCCGATCAGCGAGATGTCGCCGATGTCTTCCTCGAAGCCATTGAGGTAGAAGCCGAGGACGCCGAACAGCGCGTTGTCGCGGTCGACCCGGCCCAGCTGGCGCTGCCAGTCGGCGACGCTGACCATGCGGAACTCGCGCCCGGCCTCGCGGAACGAGGCGACATAGGCCTCCCAGCTCAAAGGCTGCGGGTTGTGCAGGTTGAACACCGCGTGGGCCGGCTGATAACGGCTGGCGTGGAAGGCGATGAAGCGGGCGAGGAAGTCCACCGGCATCAGGTCGAAGTTCATCGCCAGCTGCGGCACCTGGCCCAGTTGCAGCGAGCCCTTGAGCATCAGCATCAGGCGGTTCCGGTGGGGCTGGCAGACCCCGGTCTGGCTGTTGAAACTGATGTTGCCCGGGCGATAGAGATTGACCCACACCCCCTGTTCGCGAGCCCGTTGCAGGATCCGCTCGCCGACCCACTTGGACAGGTTGTAGCCGTTGCGGATGTAGATCGGCGGGGTGGCCGCGGGCGGCTGTTCCAGCACCCGGCCCTGGGCGTCGACGCTGCTGGAGGCGGACAGGGTCGAGACGAAGTTGAAGACCTTCTTGCTGCGCCCTTCGCACAGGCGCAGGCACTCGAACAACGGCTCGACGTTGTCGCGTGCCAGCGCCGGGTAATCCAGCACGTGATTGACGTTGGCGGCGTTGTGCACCAGCGCGCCGTACTCACGGTCGATGCGTTCGTACACCTCTGCCGTCAGCCCCAGCCGTGGCTGGCTGATGTCGGCGGCATGCACCCGCACCCGGCTCAGGTCCAGACGCTCCAGGCGGTTGTCGCGCAGGGCCTGGGCGAAACGTTCGGCGGCCGATTGCGTAGGCGTTTCCCGCACCAGGCACGCCACCTCGCTGGCGCCCCATTCCAGCAGCGCCTCGACTATGTGCACGCCGAGAAAGCTGTTGGCGCCGGTGACCAGCACCTTGTGCACGTCGCCCAGCTGGCTGATGGGCAGCACTTGCAGGTCGAGTTCGGCATGGGCATCGGCGAACACCTGGTCGAGGGCCGCGTCCGGGCCGTCGTCGGCGGCGCCGTCGATCAGGGTCGCCAGGTTGCTCAGGGTCGGCGCCTCGATAAAGCGGTTGATCGACAGGCCGCGGCCGAACTGTTCGCGAATCGCCAGCAGCAGGCGCGACAGCAGGATCGAGTGGCCGCCGAGGTTGAAGAAGCTGTCGTCGGTGCCGATGTCCTCGGCCGGCAGTTCCAGCAGCTCGGCCCACAGCTGCAGCAGGCGCTGTTCGTTGGCGTTTTGCGGCAGGCGTCGCTGGCGGTTGCGGCCCGGGGTACGCAGCAGGGCCAGCAGGGCGCGGCGGTCGACCTTGCCGTTGGCGGTGTAGGGCATGCTCGGCAGTTCGATGTAGGCGCTGGGCCGCATGTAGTCCGGCAAGCGCTGGCGTACCTGTTCGCGCAGGGTTTGCAGCGCGTCGTCGGCATTTGGCTGGGCCAGGTAGGCGAGGATCCGCCGCTGCTCGTCGATCACCACCGCCACCTGGCGAAACAGCTGGCCGTCGCGCAGGCAGTGTTCGATCTCTTCCGGCTCGACCCGAAACCCGCGGATCTTCACCTGATTGTCCCGCCGCCCGCAGATCTCGATGCCGTTGTCGGTCCACTGGCCGATGTCCCCGGTGCGATAGACCCGCAGTCGGCGCCCGTCCGGCAGGTCCAGGGCCAGGTAGCGTTCGGCGCTCAGCGCCGGGTTGTTCAGGTAGCCGAGGCCGACCCCCGGCCCGGCCAGGTACAGCTCGCCGGGGGTGCGCTCGGGCACTGGTTGCAGCTGTTCGTCGAGGATCAGCACCTGGCTGTTGGCGATGGGCAGGCCGAGGTTGCGCGGGTTGTCGCCGACCCGCAGGCGGCGGGTGGTGGCCAGCACCGTGGTTTCCGTCGGGCCGTAGATGTTGTGCAGCGCGCACTGGCCGGCCAGGCGCTGGATGACGAAGGGTTCGCAGACGTCGCCGCCGGTCACCAGATGCTCCAGGCCCAGCGGCTGCTCCAGGGGCAGGATGCTCAGCAGCGCGGGCGGCAGGAAGGCATGGCTGACCCGCTGGCGCTGGAGCAGGGCCAGCAGTTGCTGTGGGTCGCGCCGCTGGTCCTGATCGGGGACCACCAACAGCGCGCCACAGAGGAAGGTGGGCAGGATATCCAGCAGCGAGGCGTCGAAGTTGATGGTGGAGAACTGCAGCACCCGACTGTTTTGCTCCAGCTCGACATGGCCGATGTACCAGGCGCAGAAGTGGCTGAGATTGCCCTGGCTGAGCAACACGCCCTTGGGCTGGCCGGTGGTGCCCGAGGTGTAGATCGCCACGCAGGGCGCCTCTGGCGGTGGTGCCTGGCGTAGCAGCGGGAGAGCGTCCTCGGCATCGTCATGCAGCAGGGTGCGTACATCGAGTTGCGCCAGGTCGAGGTCGCCCAGGTCTTCGCAGCCGTCGTGCAGCAGCAGGACCGCACCGGCATTATCGAGAATGTAGCGCCGCCGTTGCGCCGGGTGCTCCGGGTCCAGCGGCAGGTACACCGCGCCACAGCCGAGGGTGGCGAGAATGGCGGCATACAGCACCGCCGACTTGGGTAGGCACAGGCCGATCACCGGCGGTTGGCCGGGGTTGGCGGGCAGGTGTCGGAGCATCTGCCGCTGCAGGTTACGGCTCAGGCGATGCAGGGCCTGGTAGCTGTAGTCGATGCCCTGGATGTTCAAGGCCGGGCGCTGGGCGAAGGCCAGCAGGCTCTGGTCGATGCGCTGGGCGATCGGCACCTGCATCTCCCGCAGCAAGGCCGGTGCCGGCTGCTGGTTGTGCCGGTGCTCGAAGGCCAGCGAGTCCAGGCGCTCCAGGCCCAGCAGCGGTTCGCTGGGCTCATCCAGGGTAGCGAGCTGGTGGAAAAACGCCGCGCCGCGGGAAAAGCCGCTGACCAGCCGCGCGGTGCTGGCCACCAGCCTGGCAATAGCACCGCTGCGCAGGGCCTGGCCATTGCCGCTGGCTTCCGGCGGCAGGGTCGCCTGCTCGATCAGCCGGGAGTCGTGGCGGTGGAACAGGCGCACCTGTGGCAGCCCGCAAGCCGCTTGGGCGATCAGGGCGATGCGCAGTTCCAGGCGCGCGGTGTCCGCCGCGAGGATGGGTGAAGCACCCAGGCTGCCGTCGTCGATCAGCAGATGGGGCCGCAGCCCCTTGGCGTTGGCGATCGCTTGCGGCGAGTCCAATCGCCGCAGCAGATGGCCGTGGCGCTCCAGCTCCATGGCCAGTTCGTTCAGGGCCTGACTGCGGCCCGTCAATACAATGTCGAGGCGTCTCATGCTCGGGTCCCTCCGTTAGGGCAGGTAGTCGGCCAGTGCGTCCTGGACGCAGGCCGAATCCAGCATCGAACTGCTGCGGAAGAAGCGCAGGATGTTGGCGATCAGGGGGTGATGGCGGTTGATCGGGTAGGCCAGGGCGGCTGCCTCCTCGCGCAGCGCCTGCTTGATCGGGGCGGCGACGGGCAGTTGCTCGATCAGCCGCACGTCGAAGTCCTTCTGGATGTCATTGGTCAGGTACTGGGCGATGAACACCGGCAACACCCGGGCGATCTCCGCGCGGTCGGCGTCGCTGGCGCCGTGCCAATAGATGCGCACCAGGCGCGACCAGAACCCCGAGTGCCGGCCTTCGTCTAGCAGGTGGTCGGCCATCAGGCCCTTGATCGACGGCTTGACCGTGTCGTCCTTGGCGAAGGCGGCGACATCGTTGGTCACGGTGTTCTCGGCGATGGCCACGCAGATCAGTTCCACCGCGTCGCGCAGGTGTTCGGGCGCCCGCTGCAGGGCCGCGGGGATGGCCCGGCTGAGTTCGATTTCCCGGGGCAGCTCGATGGGCTCGATGCCGCTCATGGCGATGGTCTGCTGCATGAAGTCCATCGCCACCAGTGCGTGGTAGTCCTCGTCCACCACCACGGTCATGGCGTCGTAGCGACAGGCGAAGGGAAAGGCGATGGCGAAGCGATTCTTGGCGATATTGCGGGCGGTCTTGTCCACCAGCTCAGTCTCGAAGATCACCACGTCGTTGATGAACTTGTAGAGGCTTTGCACCAGCACGAAATCCCGCAGGTGGGCGCAGTGCTCGAGGAAGCCCTGGCTGTGCACCAGCGGCTGGCGGCTCAGGGGGTAGATCAGCTTGTCGTCGTCCTCGAGCATGCGCCGCGGGCGGGTGCGGATGGTCGCGCGCTCTTCCCAGGTGTCGGCGAAGGACTGGTAGTCGAGGGCGTTCATGCGCTCACCCCGATCGGCGATTCGGCCATGCTCAGGCGCAGCCCGTCCCACAGGGCGATGCGGCTGTCCACCGCGGCGATGGCCGCGGCGTACACCTCCTGCTGGCGTTGCGGGTCGCCAGCCACCAGCCGCTCTAGCAGCTGTTCCGCGGCCGGGCCGTGGTCGTCGGAATCGACCTCGATATGGCGTTGCAGGTAGTAGCGAAAGGTCGGCGCCTGCTCGATACCGATGCCCCAGTCGTCGAGGATGCGCTGGAACATCTGCGGGATAACGCTTTCCCGGCCATGGAGAAAGGCCGCCGCCACGCAATGGGCCGGCGCCTGCAGGGCGGTGTGCACGGTCTGGCGGACAAAGGCGCTGGCGGCCGGATCGGCGTCGACGCTTTGCAGGGCGGTGTCGAAACTCACGCCTTCCTGTTGCAGCGCGACGAAGCGTTCCACCACCCGGGTGGCGGCACCGACCTCGCGCATGGCATCCAGGTACAGCTCGAAATGGCTGTAATGGCCTTGCCCGGGGCGATCGTCGGACTCTTCGCCGAGCACGATCTCGTTGATCAGCCGCGCGGCGCGGGGGTCCTGCGGTGGTAGCCAGGGCAGACGTACGCAGGTCAGTTCCTGTTGCAGGCGCTTGGTCAGCGACATGAAGTCCCATACGGCAAAAACATGGGTCTGCATAAAGCGTTGAAGAACGGCAAGTGTGTTGATTTCGGTAAAAATGGGATGGGCGCCGAGTGTGGCTTTCCTGGCGTCGAGAAGTTCTTTGCTGGCGTTCATTTAGGCTACCTGTCTGAGATGTTCAAGTGTGTTTTGTTGGCCGATTAGTTGCGGCTCGTATAGGTGTTTTAACCAGTGCTTATTTGTTGCGGGCGAGCAGGGGCCTCAAACCTGAGTTGATAATCTGGAAAGTTTTATAGTGCTGGCCGGCCTATCCGTTAAAGAGCCGCTGTCTTGGCTTTATAGGTTTTCAAGAGCCAATAAAACCAAGGCTTGCCAGGTGTTCATAACCGAGTGGGTCGACGTTTTTTAAACCTCGACGGAGAAAAAGCTAATACAGGGGAAAGTATCGAGCAAGTTGTTTTTATAATACTTTTCTAACGTGTATTTTTATCGCGCGACAAGTTGCTGCAAAACTTCTTGTTCAAGTTTTGTTGAGATGAAGTTGCCCCTTCCGGCTTATATAAGTCAGAATTTTTAACGCTGAGTGAATGCCTCACTCGAAGCAAACTTCGAAGCGCTGAATTGAAGTCGTTGAATATCTGGGAGAAGGCATGCGGGAGCCGATCCCGGTCATGCCCTCCAGTCGCTGGGCTCCTTGCGTGGGTCTGCAGATCGACGTGTGCGGACAAGCCTGCGTGCCGCTCACGTCCCTTTTTCAGTCGGCGACAGCAAGAGTGGGCCCAAATCGACGGCTGAGCCATCGTCGGCGGGCCAGTGAGGGCAGGAGCGGAGGAAGACGGCGGATTATTCGCCGAGCAGGCCCAGGTGGATGTTGATGATCTGCAGCAGACGCTGGCGCTGGGACTTGATGAAGAAGTGATTGCCGGCCACCTCGATCAGCTCGAATTCACGGTGGGTGAACTCTCGCCAGTTGGCCATGTTGCTGGCGGGAGCCAGCGGATCCTCGCTGCCATAGAAGGCGGTGAGGGGAATGTCGAGGTTGCCGCTCGACAGATCGCGCCAGGATTCGAACAGCTTCAGGTCGGCGCGCAGCAGCGTCTCGTACTGGTTCCGGCTGGCCTGGTCGCGGGGCATTTCGATCGGCGCGGCGCCCAGCGACAGCATGGCTTCCTGGAAGGGCGCCGTGGGCAGCATGTGCAGCAACGGCCGGGGCGATGGGTAGTCGGGGCTGCGGCAGGCGGAAATGAACAGGTGGCGGGTCTGGCCGGGATAGTGCGCCTGGGCATGCTTGGCGGTTTCGTAGGCCAGCATCCCGCCCAGGCCATGGCCAAACAGGGCGTGGGGCTTGGCCAGCAGTGGGCGCAGGGCGGAGAAGGTATCGGCCAGCAGCCGCGGCCAGTCGTCGAGCGGGGTTTCGGCCTGGCGGCTGCCGTGGCCGGGCAGCCGTACCAGCACCAGTTCGATGTGCCCGGCCAGCCCCGTGGACCAGTTGCGCAGCTGTTCCGGGTCCGCGCCGGTCTGCGGAAAGCAGATCAGCCGGGTTTTCGCCGGCTCGCCGGAGTTGAGCACTATCAGCCATTTGTCATTGCGCGCGTGCACTGCTTTTCCTTAAGCCGGTGTGCCGGTCATTGAGTGTTGCAGGGGGGCCGCGTCATGCCGCCGTTACCGCTGTCAGCTTTCGGCGGACCGTTCGAGGTAGTCGCGAATGGTCTTCGCGGCCTTTTCCAGATGGCCCCGCAGTACCTCCACCGCCCGCTCGATGTCCTTGGCCTCGGCGGCGTCGGTCATGGCGTTGTGGTCGTCCTGGGTCAGCTTGCCCAGGCCCATGGAGGATAGATGGAAGCGCAGGAAGCGTTCTTCCTCGTTCAATTCGAGCTCGATCAGGCGCAGCAGCTTCTGGTTCGGCGCCCGGTGGTACAGCGACATGTGGAACAGGCGATTGAGCCGGCCGATTTCGGCGTGGTCGGTTTCGCTTTCCAGCTGCGCGATGTAGCTGCGGGCCTGGGCGATGTCCTCGGCGTCGAGCTGCGGGATCGACAGGCGCAGCGCCTCCAGTTCCAGCAGCAGGCGCAGGCCGTAGGTTTCCACCGCGTCATAGCCGATCAGTTCGGCGACCACCGCGCCTTTGTGCGGCACCACGTGCAACAGCGATTGCGCTTCGAGCTGGCGCAAGGCCTCGCGCACCGGCATGCGGCTGACGCCGAAGAGGTCGGCCAGGTCCTGCTGGCGCAGCGCCGTGCCGCTGGGCAGGCGGCCGTCGAGAATCGCCGCGCGCAGGGTTTCCTCGATCACCGAGCGCGCGAGGTGGGCGGGGATCGGCCCGCTGACTGCGATCTTGCTCAAGGGTCTCGGTTTTTCTGTCACGTTAACGCTATCCTGTTTTCTATGGGATTTGGATCCAATGGACGCTAGATAGCGCCCTGCAGCTTGTCAAACCAGCCGCCTGAGCCCTGTCATGAATGTTGCCGGCGCTGATTCTCGGGGCAGCCCTCCTGCCGCTCAAGCACTGGCCGATAAACGAACAGGTGCCTGCTTTCAGCTTAGCGTCTCCAGAGGGGCTGTGATTGTAAGGTGCCATTGTCTTTTGGCGGACCAACCTGCACCATCCTTCGACCCACGACAGCTCCCATGGACTCTTCGCATTGGCGGCACGTTTAGCTCTTTCTCGGACCCTGCGCTGGCTGTTTTCGGCGCTGCTGCTGGCCGGCCTGTTGCTGGGCGGCCTGCAGGCCGATTGGGATTTTTCCCAGATCAGCCGCCGCGCCACGGCGCTGTACGGGCCGCTGGGCGAAGGGCAGAAGCGCATCGACGCCTGGCAGCAGCTGCTGGCGACCCAGAACCAGGCCAGCGAGATGGAACAGCTCAAGGTGGTCAACCTGTTCTTCAACAAGAACATGCGCTACGTGGAAGACATCGACCTGTGGCATCAGGTGGATTATTGGGAAACCCCGGTCGAGGCCCTGTGGAAGGGCGCCGGCGATTGCGAGGACTATGCGATCGCCAAGTATTTCAGCCTGCGTCACCTCGGCGTTTCCAGTGACAAGCTGCGCATCACCTACGTCAAGGCCTTGCGCCAGAATCGCGCGCACATGGTGTTGACCTACTATTCAACCCCGGAAGCCATGCCGTTGGTCCTCGACAGCCTGATCGACGCCATCCAGCCGGCCAGCCAGCGTACCGACCTGCTGCCGGTGTACTCCTTCAATGCCGAGGGCCTGTGGCTGCCCGGCAAGGGCAGCAAGAAAGTCGGTGACACCAAGCGCCTGTCCCGGTGGCAGGACGTGTTGAAGAAAATGCAGGCCGAAGGTTTTCCGGTCGAGACGACTCACTAGGAGCACGAGCTCAGATGTCTTTGTTCAAACAACTGTTGATCGCAATCTGTCTGTTCCTGGTGGTCGCCTTCAGCGGCAGCTTCATGGTCAGCCTGGAAAGTTCGCGCACCCAGTACGTCAACCAGCTGCGCTCCCATGCCCAGGACGCGGCCACGGCGCTGGCCTTGTCCCTGACCCCGAACATCGACGACCCGGCGATGGTCGAGCTGCTGGTCAGCTCGATTTTCGACAGCGGCTATTACTCGAGCATCCGCGTGGTCAACCAGGTCACCGAAGAGGTCATGGTCGAGCGCAGCGGCACACCCGAGGTCAGCAACGTGCCGGACTGGTTCGTCAAGCTGATCGGCCTGGAGCCGGCCGGCGGCGACGCCCTGGTCAGCCGTGGCTGGCAACAGGCGGCGCGGGTCGAGGTGGTCAGCCACCCGATGTTCGCCGTCGCCAAGCTCTGGCAAAGCGCCCTGGGCAGCCTCGGCTGGCTGCTGCTGTGCGGGGCCGTGAGCGCGGTGCTGGGGGCCTTGCTGCTGCGGCGCCAACTCAAGCCGCTGGACTACATGGTGCAGCAATCCCACGCCATTGCCCGCCGCGAGTTCCTCAGCCTGCCCGAGCTGCCGCGTACGCCGGAACTGCGCCGCGTGGTGCAGGCGATGAACCAGATGGTCGAGAAGCTCAAGGCGCTGTTCCAGGAGCAGGCCGAGCGCAGCGAAAAGCTGCGGGTCGAGTCCTACCAGGACAACCTGACCGGCCTGGCCAACCGTCGTTATTTCGAGATGCAGCTCAACGCCCGGGTGAGCAACCCGGAGCAGGCCAGTTCCGGCTACCTGCTGTTGCTGCGGGTCAAGGACCTGGCCGGCCTGAACCAGCGCCTGGGCGGGCAGCGCACCGACCAGCTGTTGCAGGCGGTGGGCGAACAATTGCAGCGTGAGTGCGCGCGGTACCCGGAAACCCACAACCTGGTGACCCGCATCCGCGGCGGCGAATTTGCCGTGCTGGCGCCGGGGCTGGTGCGCGAAGAGGCCCTGCAACTGGCGCAGAACCTGGAGAATGCCTTGGCCAGCCTGCACGCTACTGGCGCCACCGATGTGGCGTCCGTGGCCTCCATCGGCCTGGCGCCCTTCGTTCATGGCGACTCGCCGCAGGCGGTGCTGAGCCTGGGCGACCAGGCCCTGGCCCAGGCCGAAGCCCAGGGCGATACGAGCTGGGCCTGCCTGGAGCATGGCGCGGCGGCCAGCGTCGGCGACGACCATCACGCCTGGCACACCCTGCTGGACGGGGCCTTGAGCCAGCAGCGGTTCGAGCTGTACTTCCAACCGGTGGTCGCGACCCGCGATACCGCGCTGGTGCTGCACTACAAGGTGCTGTCGCGCTTGCTCGACGAGCAGGGCCAGACCATCGCCGCCGGGCGCTTCCTGCCGTGGCTGGAGCGCTTTGGCTGGACCTCGCGCCTGGACCTGCTGATGCTCGAACAGGTACTCAAGCAAATGACCGCGCATCAGGACTCGCTGGCGCTGAACCTGTCGGCCGCGACCCTGGCCGATCCGCAGGCCTTGAACAAGGTGTTCGAGATCCTGCGCCAGCACTCCAGCCTGGGGCCGCGCCTGACCCTGGAGATCGGCGAAGAGCAGTTGCCTGAACAGGCGCTGCTGGAACAGCTGACCCGGCGCCTGCGCGAGCTGGGCTTCTCCCTGAGCCTGCAGCGTTTCGGCGGGCGCTTCAGCATGATCGGCAACCTGGCGCGCCTGGGCCTGGCCTACCTGAAGATCGACGGCAGCTACATCCGCGACATCGACCGGGAAAGCGACAAGCGGCTGTTTATCGAAGCCATCCAGCGCGCCGCCCACAGCATCGACCTGCCGCTGATTGCCGAGCGCGTGGAAACCGAAGGGGAATTGCAGGTGATTCGCGAGATGGGCCTGTACGGTGTCCAGGGCCGCCTGTTCGGCGAGCCCGCGCCCTGGCGCTGAGGCGCTGCACGAAGAGCGCCGGCCAGCCGCCGGCGACGGATCAGATCAGGCCGGTTTCGTCGTCGTTGATCAGATGGCTCAGGCCGCCCAGCGCTTCACGCGCCTGGGTCCGGTCCATCAGCTTGGCCTGGGCCGCCGGTGGCAGGTCGGTAACGCGGATCACACCCTTGCTGGTCAGCACCTGAATCAAGTCGTCGAGTACCCGGATCATTTCCAGGTCGCTCTGCTTGAGTTGTTTCAGGCTGACTTCCACCACCTCGTTGGCGAACCACTGCTGGATCTCACTGTGGTCGGCCGGCAGTGTTTCCGTGGCCTCGGCGTAAGGCGTGGCCTCCACGCGAACCAGCTGGCCCTGTGCATCGCGTTGCACGTAGAACATGGGGAATCCCTCTAGATATGGTCCGGCATCATGCTGTCAGCAGCATAGGCCAACGGCGCGCTTTGGTCGCGAGTATGCGACGTGGCGGCAAAATCGTCACGGTGGGAAGAACCGGCCACCCAGGGCGGGTGGCCGGTCGACCGTGGATCAGCTGTTGTTGTGATCGATCTTGATGGTCGGGTCGCTACCGGCGATCAGCGAGTTGATGTTGGTGTTGGACCAGTTGTTGCCCTCCAGCTTGATCGTCACGTCCGCGTTGGCGATGCCGCCCGCCGCGTTGAGCTTGCCTTCGGAACTGACCTGCAGGGTCGAGGTACCGTCCACCGTGGTGATCTTCAGGAAGTTATCGATGGTGCTGGCGCTCTCGCCCTGCAACAGGTCCCGCAGGTCGATACGGTCGCCTTCGCTGGCCTTGAAGTCCTTGATCACATCGTTGCCGGTATCGCCAGCCTTCCAGACGAAGGTGTCGGCACCCGAGCCGCCGATCAGGATGTCATTGCCCGCGCCACCGATCAGCGTGTCGTTGCCGGTACCGCCCAGCAGGATGTCGTTGCCCTTGCCGCCGTCGAGCAGGTCGTTGCCGCCCTGGCCGAAGATGATGTCGTTGCCGGCGCCGCCCAGCAGCGTGTCATTGCCGTCATGGGCACCGGAGACATCGAACTCGGTGTAGTGCTCGGTGATGTACTGGTGCACGTTGCTGGTGGTGACGCTGCTCGCGGCCACGCCGGTCTTCTGTGCCACGAAGGCCTGCATGGCCTGGTAGCCCTCGCCGGCGATGCCATTGAAGCTCACCAGGTCGCCGAACAGGATGTCGTTGCCGTTGCCGCCATTGACCGTGTCGGCGCCCGGCATGGTCGCTTCGGTATGACCGAGAATCGCGTTGGCCAGGTTCGACGGGTCGATGTTGGTCTGCGGGGTGCTGTCGGTGTCGTACGGCTTCAGGTCGTTGAGACTGACGTCGTTGTTCAGGCCGATCGCTTCCACCTGCGACAGGTTGCTCAGCAGGGCGAAGCCGCTGTTGGAGTTGTTGATGGTGGCGCTGTCGGTGTAGGAACCCGGTCCGGTCTGGTAGGACAGCTCGTAGGTGCCGTCGCCCTGGGCGTGCAGGGTGCCCAGGTTGGAGGCAGACCAACTATTCCACCAGCTGTTATAGGTTTGCAGCGTGACGGCGCCATCACTGTTGATTTGCAGTACATGGGTGCTGTCCAGTTGCTTGGAGAAAGTGTCCCCCAGTTTGTAGTTGGACGTGGTGACGACGTCGTCGAGCTTCGCCCCTCCCCAGTACAGCGTCGGGTTGGTCTGCTCGCCGGCCTGGTAGAACGTCGGTTTGCCGTCGGTAATGAAGTACGTCAGGTTGGTGGCGTTGGTATTGCTGGTGGCCGCGCTGCTCTGGAAGAAGTTGGCCGTGGTCTTGAACACGTCCTCGTAGTTGGTGCCGCCGCCGGACGCCATGGAGTCCAGGACCGACTTGAGCAGGGTCAGGGCGTTCGGATCGTTGAGGTTCACCGAGATCTGCTTGTTGACCTGGGTATCGAAGTCCGCCAGGAAGATGTTCACGGTGCCCGAGGTGCTGCTGCCCAGGCTGTTCTTCAGGGTGTTGAACACCGTAGTCAGCGAGTTCTTGGCGGCGGTGAGCGAGGCATCGCTCATGCTGCCCGAGCTGTCGACCATGAACGCGATGTTGTAGTTCTTGCCCTGCACCACGTTCAGGCCGGCGACGTCGGCGACCATGATGTCGTTGCCCTCGGTGCCGACGAAGTTGTCATCGCCCGCCGTGGCGACGCTGGCGCTGTAGGTCGCCGGGTACACCGTGACCGGGATCTGCGCCGTGCTGCTGGCCGAACCGCCCAGGGACTCGGTGGAGGTCGAGGTTACGGTCAGGTTGAACGAGCCGTTGTAGTGCGACGGCGGGGTGATCGTCAGCGTACCCAGGTTCCAGCCGGTGACATTGACCTCGCCGACGCTGGCGCTGGCGGTGAAGGTATGGCCGGCGCCATCGCTGAGCACCGAACCTGCCGGAATACCGCCGATCTTCACGCTCAGGCTTTCCGAGCCGTCGGTATCGGTCAGGGCGGTGGTGATCTTCGACAGCTTGACGCTGCCACCCTCGGCACCTTCGTTGAGCTTGTAGCCGTCGTAGTAGCCCTCGCCGTTGCTGCCGTGCAGCTCGGAAAGGGTGACGCCGGCATTGTTCAGCGCGGTTTCGCTCGGGTAGATCGGGATGTTGGCGTTGCTCAGGTCGACCGGCGTGCTGCCATTGACCGAGAGGTTGACGTCATAGCTGCCCGGACCGCTCTGGTTGGCGTGGTAGATGTCCAGGGTGTAGTAGCCGCTGGTGGTCGGGGTGAACGAACCGCTGATGCTGCCGCCGGCCCCCCAGGTCGCGGTGGCCACGTTCTTGCCGCCGATGGTGATCAGCAGGCTGTCGTCGCCGACCCCGCTGAAACTGTAGGTCTTGCCGGCTTCCAGGTAGATCAGGCCGGAGGTTTTCGAGCCGCTGCCGCCGGTCACGCTGGCGTCGGACTGGGCGTTGGTCACCACCGAACTGCTGGTCGGGTTGCCGGACCTGTCGAAGACCGCTTTGAGCGTGTCGCCGGTGATGCCGTTGCCGTTGGTGCCCAGGCCGTTGAGGCTGGTCCAGGACTCCTTGAGCAGGCCGATGGAGTTCACGCTGTTGCTCGCCACGCCCAGGGTCGGCGCATCGGCCACCGGGGTGATGTCGATCTTCACGGTGCCGGTGTTGCCCAGGGCCTGGCCGTCGGTTGGCTGGAACTTGATCTGCGCGTAGTCGGCCTGCTGGTTGCCCACGCCGCTGCCGTTGTAGCCGTCGACACCCGATTCGTTGGCATCCGGGGTGAAGCGCAGCTTGCCGGCGTCGATATCGGCCTTGCTGAAGGTCTGGTTGGTGGCCACGTCCTTCCAGGTCGAGCCGTCGAGGTACTGCAGCTTGCCGTCGCCCGGCAGCTGGGTGATTTTCACCCCGAGGCTGGCCGCGGGGCTGTCGACGTCGCTGACGCCGAAGGTGGCCCAGGTCAGGGTCAGGGCGGTGTCTTCGGTGCCGGTTACGGCGCCGCCGGTGGCCACTGGCGCGTCGTTCACCGCCACCACGTTGACCGTGGTGGTAGCCGTGTTGGAGTAATTGCTGCCATCGGTCACCGTCACGGTGATGGTCCGCGGCGTGGTGCTCGGGTCCTCACTGCTGTTGGTGAAGGTGATGTTCTTGATCTGCTGCATGTAGTCAGCCAGCGTCGCATTGCCGGACAGGGTCAGGGTGATGGTGCCCGCCTGGCTGTTGGCATTGATGGTGATGCCGTTGACGCTGTTGCCCAGGTTCAGCTCATCGCCCGGCTGACGGTTGGTCAGCACGATGGTGGCGCCGGTCAGCAGGGTGCTGTCCGGGTCGGTGATGCTCAGGTCGGTGTCGGCGATCGACACGCCTGCGCCCGGGGTGTTTTCGGTGAAGGTCACCTTGTAGTCGGCCCCGGTGGCGCCGCTGGAGTTGTTGGCATCCAGGTCGAGGACCGGTGGCGCATCGTTGTCGATGATCGAGGTGGTGACGCTGCCGTTGGTGCCGCTGACCACCAGGTTCTCGAAGTTGCCACCGGTGGCCGAGTCGATCTTGACCACGAAGTTTTCCGTGCCCTCGGTGATCTTGTCGTCGATGGTGGCGACGTTGAAGCTGGCGCTGCTGGCGCCGGCCGGGATCTTCACGGTGTATACGCCGGTGAAGTCCGAGCCGTCGGCGGCGGTGCCGCTGTAGCTGATCTTCAGGGTGACCTCGGTTTGCGCCGGGCTGGTCAGGCTGACGGTGTAGGTCGCGACCTGGCCTTCGGTGATCGAGGTGCTGCCGTTGATGCTCGCAGTGGTCGTATTGATGGTGTCGGTGACGCTGGTCACGGCCGGCGTGGTGCTTGGCACCAGGTTCTCGAAATTGCCGCCGGTGGTGCTGGCGATACTGGCGCTGACGTTGCCGGCGTCGATGTACACATCGTCGCTCGGAGCAGCCACGGTTACGGTGCCAGTGGTAGCGCCGGCGGCGATGTTGATTACCGCGCCGTTGCTCAGGGTTACGGTGACTGGCGTACCCGCGGCATTGGTCAGGGTCGCGGTGTAAACGATCGAGCCGCCCTCGGCCACGGTGTTGGTGGCGCTGAGGGTCAGGTTGGTGGTGTCCGGCGTATCGGTCACCGAGGTGTCGGCCGGCTTGCTGTCGATTGCCAGCTTCTCGTAGTTGCCGCCGGTGGCGTCCTTGATGGTGGTGCTCAGAGAGCTGCCACCGGCCAAGGCATCGTTAGGGGCTACGAAGTTCACAGTGCCGCTGCTGGCGCCGACCGGGATGGTGATGGTCTGGCCATTGGACAGAGTGACGACGACCGGCGAACCGGTGACCGGCGCAGTGACCGACGCGGTGTAAACCACGGTACCGCCTTCAGCCACGGACGGTGTCGCGGTCAGGCTGACGGTCGAAGTGTCGATGGTGTCGGTGACGTTGGTCACGGCCGGTGCGGTGCTTGGCACCAGGTTCTCGAAGTTGCCGCCGGTGGCGGTCTGGATGGTCGCTTGCACGGTGCCGGCGTCTTTGTAGACGTCATCGGCTGGAGCAGCCACGGTTACGGTGCCAGTGGTAGCGCCGGCGGCGATGTTGATTACCGCGCCGTTGCTCAGGGTCACGGTCACCGGAGTGCCCGCGGCGTTGGTCAGGGTCGCGGTGTAAACGATCGAGCCGCCTTCGGCGACGGTGTCGGTCGCAGTCAGGCTGAGGGTCGTGGTATCCGGAGTATCGGTGACCGAGGTATCAGCTGGCTTGCTGTCGATTGCCAGCTTCTCGTAGTTGCCGCCGGTGGCGCCCTTGATGGCGGTGCTCAGAGAGCTGCCGCCCGCCAAGGCATCGTTAGGCGCTACGAAATTCACGGTACCGCTGCTGGCGCCGACTGGGATGGTGATGGTCTGGCCATTCGACAGGGTGACCACGACTGGCGAGCCAGTCACTGGCGCAGTCACGGACGCGGTGTAAACGACAACGCCCCCTTCAGCAACACTAGGCGTCGCGGTCAGGCTGACGGTCGAGGTATCGATAGTGTCGGTGACGTCAGTAACGGCTGGGGTGGTGCTCGGTACCAGGTTCTCGAAGTTGCCGCCGGTAGCGTCCTTGATGGTCGCTTCGACCTTGCCGGCATCCTTGTACACATCATCGGCAGGCGCCGCGACAGTCACGGAACCGGTAGTGGCGCCGGCGGCGATGGTGATCACTGCGCCATTGCTCAGGGTTACGGTCACCGGAGTGCCGGCGGCATTGGTCAGGGTGGCGGTGTAAACAATCGAGCCGCCTTCGGCGACGGTGTCAGTCGCTGTCAGGCTGAGGGTAGTGGTATCCGGAGTATCGGTAACCGATGTGTCGGCAGGCTTGCTGTCGACATCGAGTTTTTCGTAGTTACCGCCAGTCGCGCCGGTGATGGTGGTGCTCAAGGAGCTGCCGCCCGCCAGTGCATCGTTCGGAGCCGTGAAATTCACGGTGCCGGAAGACTCACCCACAGGAATGGTGATGGTCTGGCCGTTGGACAAGGTGACCACGACTGGCGAGCCGGTCACTGGAGCTGTCACGGACGCGGTGTAGACCACAGTGCCACCTTCAGCCACGGACGGCGTTGCCGTCAGCGAAACGGTGCTGGTGTCGATGGTGTCGGTCACATTGGTGACCGCAGGCGTAGTGCCCGGCACCAGGTTCTCGAAGTTGCCGCCGGTAGCTGTCTTGATTGTGGCTTCTACGGTACCGGCATCTTTGTAGACGTCGTCCGCAGGAGCGGCCACGGTCACGGAGCCCGTGGTGGCGCCGGCTGCGATGGTAATCACTGCACCGTTGGAGAGCGTTACGGTCACCGGAGTGCCAGCGGCGTTGGTCAGTGTCGCGGTGTAAACAATAGAACCACCTTCAGCGACAGTGTCAGTCGCGCTGAGGGTCAGGTTGGTGGTGTCTGGTGTATCGGTAACCGAGGTGTCAGCAGGCTTGCTGTCGACGTCGAGCTTCTCGTAGTTGCCGCCAGTCGCGCCGGTGATGGTGGTGCTCAGGGAGCTACCGCCGGCCAGGGCATCGTTCGGCGCAGTGAAATTCACGGTACCGGACGATTCGCCAACCGGGATGGTGATGGTTTGGCCGTTGGACAAAGTGACCACTACCGGCGAACCAGTGACTGGAGCAGTCACGGACGCGGTGTAAACAACGACACCGCCTTCAGCCACGGACGGCGTTGCCGTCAGCGAAACGGTGCTGCTGTCGATGGTGTCAGTAACATCGGTGACCGCTGGGGTGGTGCTTGGTACCAGATTTTCAAAGTTGCCACCGGTGGCGTCCTTGATGGTCGCCTCGACCTTGCCGGCATCCTTGTATACATCGTCAGCAGGAGCGGCGACGGTGACAGAGCCAGTGGTCGCGCCAGCAGCGATGGTAATCACTGCACCGTTCGACAGAGTCACGGTTACAGGCGTGTCGGCCGCATTGGTCAGGGTGGCGGTGTAAACGATCGAACCGCCTTCAGCCACGGTGTCAGTCGCGCTGAGGGTCAGATTGGTGGTGTCCGGAGTATCGGTCACCGAGGTCTCGGCAGGCTTGCCGTCGACGTCCAGCTTCTCGTAGTTACCGCCGGTTGCACCGGTAATGGTGGTGCTCAGGGAGCTACCGCCTGCCAGGGCATCGTTTGGCGCAGTGAAGTTCACGGTACCGGAAGACTCGCCCACCGGGATGGTGATGGTTTGTCCGTTGGACAGGGTTACGACTACTGGCGAGCCAGTCACTGGCGCAGTCACGGAGGCGGTGTAAACGACAACGCCACCTTCAGCCACGGACGGCGTTGCAGTCAGGCTGACGGTCGAGGTGTCGATGGTGTCGGTCACGTCGGTGACAGCCGGCGTGGTGTTCGGCACCAGGTTTTCAAAGTTACCGCCTACGGCGTCCTTGATGCTGACTTCAACCTTGCCAGCGTCTTTGTAGACGTCATCGGCAGGGGCGGCCACGGTCACGGAGCCTGTGGTTGCGCCCGCGGCGATGATAATCACCGCGCCATTCGACAATGTCACGGTTACCGGAGTGCCGGCCGCGTTGGTGAGGGTCGCGGTGTAGACGATCGAACCACCTTCAGCCACGGTGTCTGTCGCGCTGAGCGTCAGGTTCGTGGTGTCTGGCGTATCAGTAACCGAGGTCTCGGCAGGTTTGCTGTCGACATCGAGTTTTTCGTAGTTGCCGCCCGTTGCGCCGGTA
>NZ_JACMZT010000062.1:0-30251 GCF_017349615.1 Pseudomonas sp. GW531-T4 | reverse complement strand
CGAAACCCAAACCGGAGCCCAAACCGCAACAGCCAGTGCCGCCGCCACCCGCGCCGACACCGCCACCACCGGTTACTCCACCGCCGCCACCGCCCGCACCGTCGAGCAGCACCGACGCGGTCGCCCTGGATCAGCAGGCACCGGTTTATCCGCGTGATGCCCGACAGGCCAAGATCGAGGGCTATGTGGTGCTGGAACTTGCGATCCGCCCGGACGGCACGGTTGCCAGTGCCAAGGTCCTCGAGTCGAAACCACGCAAGCTGTTCGACGAGGCCGCGATCAGCGCGGTGAAACGCTGGAAGTTCCAGCCGCGAATGGTCAATGGCGCAGCAGTTGAGCAGCGCGCTAAACAGACGGTCAGGTTCGACCTGAAATAAGCCCGTGGAGGGTGCGCGCGGAGCGCACGCCCTCTGCCAAGGAATCAAGACGATGACGACACGTACAACCAGTGGCGCACTCGCTGCCGCGCTGTGCTGCCTGGGCGCAGCCGGAGCAACCCAGGCCGCCGAGCAGCCGATTCAGATCAAGGCTGTAGTTCTGAGCATGTTCGAGGTCGGCCAGGATCAGGGAGACAACCCTGGCGAGTTTCAGTTCTGGCGTGAACGCGCCGGCCTGAATCAGTGCATGCCGCTCGCCCAGGGTTTTCATGACGTATGCCTGAACCCTGAAACCGGCGTCCTGGCAACGGTGACCGGCATGGGCACTGCCCGTGCGGCGGCGTCGGTAATGGCCCTGGGCATGGATCCACGCTTTGACTTGAGCAAGGCGTACTGGCTGGTCGCGGGCATTGCCGGCATCAATCCGCACAAGGGCTCCATCGGTTCGGCGGCATGGGCCAACTATGTGGTGGACGGTGACCTGGCGCACGAGATCGATGCGCGGGAAATCCCCAAAGACTGGAAAACCGGCTACACCCCGTTCTTTCGCGCAACGCCTTATGCCCAGCCACGTTCGGACAGCATCGGCGAAGTCTACAAGCTCAATGGTCGACTGGTGGATTGGGCCTACAACCTGACAAAGGACGTCCCACTGGTAGAAAACAAGGAACTGGCAGCGTTTCGCCAACAGTTCAAGGGCTTCCCCCAAGCCGTTCTGCCGGCCAGGGTCATGAAAGGCGACAACCTCGCCTCCTCGACGTTCTGGCACGGCAAGCGGCTCAACGACTGGGCCGGTGACTGGGTCAAGTACTGGACCGACGGCAAAGGGCAATTCGTGACTTCCGCCATGGAGGACACCGGAACCCTGCAGTCCCTCAGTTTCCTGAACAAAGCGGCGAAGGTGGACCTGGACCGCGTGCTGGTATTGCGTACCGCCAGTAACTACACCATGCAGCCACCCGGCATGAGCGCCGCGCAAAGCATGGCTCATGACCAGGCGGGTTTCGTCGGCATGCAGCCCTCGCTCGAGGCGGCCTATCGAGTGGGCAGCACAGTGATCAACGCGCTGACGGGAAACTGGGAGCTGTATTCGCAGACCCTGCCGGGACACTGAACTCATGACCCGGCCTGGTGAACGCCATACAACAAGCTGAGCCATGACCGGAGAAGCGCGATCGAGCACTGACAAGCGGATGTCGTTGATAACCGCACTCGTTGCTTGAAAACACTTCCTGGCGACTGAAGCCGCTGTTTACCGGTTCGGACAATAACCATACAGCCAGCGCGTTGCCGGCGCTGATGCTTAACACCAATGCCCGTTGGCTGACATTCAACCAACCCGCATGACGGCCACGCCTTGCCTGAGAAACGGCAGGACTTACAACTAAGTGAAGAGGTGTTTCATGAAAATCCTCCTGGGTTTATTACTTGGATGCTTATCGGTAACGGCCTGGGCCGCTACCCCCGCGGTTCCGTGCAAAGCCGATATTGCGGTGATTGGCGGTACATTCATCAACGATGCCATGTTGAAGTCCGGAAAACTCAAGGAGTCCTTCACCCTTGAAACTCCAGCCGGAACTTCCCCAACTATCTATTGCGGCAACTATAAAAACGTTCCGTTCTATTACATCAATATGCATGGCGACGGAAAGATCGTCGAAACCTGGGCTGCCCTTTACCAGCTACGGGTTAAAGATGCGATTGGTGGGGCAACAGCCGGTGGTATCAACCCGGCAATGAAGCTCCACGATCTGGTGGTGGCCGATGATGTCATCGACTTCAACATCGACCGGCCACTGGCGCTGCCGGATGCCATCTACCGCAAGGGCGACCATCCGGTTCCGCGCTACACGCCAGCCATGGATCCCATTCTTCGCGACATCCTGATCGATGAGACGCAGAAACGCCTGAATCGTGGAGATGCTCCCGTCGCCGGGATCAACCTGCACAAGAGCGGGGTGATCATGCAAACCCGCGGCGGGCGTTTCGAAACGGCTGCGGAAGTGCGCATGCTGGCCAAGATGGGGGGCGACCTGGTGACCATGAGCGTGGGGTCGGAAGTGATCTATGCGCGCATGGCCGGGATCAACTATGCCTCGCTGATCGCCATCTCCAATCCAGCCGAAGGCCTGGGTAACTGGACATGGGACACCATTCGCGAAGTTTACCCACGGCTTAATCCGGTGTGCCTGGAAATCGTTCTGGAGTCGTTGCCGAAGATTGCCGCCATCGGCAATAAGCCGCGGGTCGGCGACAGTTTGCGTATTCATCCGGAAATGACCTCAGAGAAGAAGTAAGCGAACTTCAACTTGCTCTAGAAGGCTGTGCAAGTACGGCAGGAACAGTTTGTGTTTCTGCCCGTACGCACTCGCCTGTTGTTCAACAACTTTTACATAAAAGCAAATGTAGTAGGGGAGTGTTCCATGGGTACATATAACTGGCGTCACCCGCAAAAACTGGCCCTGGCAGTTGCGGCTGCTGTGCAGATTCTCGGCGGACAGGCCATGGCCGAAGATCAGAAAGAGACGGTCGAACTTGAGGACTACATTCTCAAGGAGAGTGTCGAAGACACCATGGGCATCATGCCCAGCCAGCCGGTGAAGAGCGTTTTCGGCCTGGGCAAGTCCATCGCCGAAACCCCACGCTCGGTGTCGGATGTGTCGTCCGACCTGATCGAAAACTACGGCTTGCGCGACATCAACGACCTGGTTCGCCTCGCCCCGGGAGCCTACACCAGCTCCTTCTTCGGGGTGCCGGGGGCACTGAGCCTGCGTGGCGATGCCGCGGATAACTACTTCCGGGGGTTCAAGCGGGTAGAGAACCCTGGCAACTATGCAACGCCGATCCGCGCCGCCAGTTCGGTCGATATCGTGCGTGGCCCGGTTTCCCCCATCTACGGTGCCGGCAAGGTCGGCGGCTACATGAACTTCAACCCGAAATCCTCGAAGTCGGCGACCTCCAAGTTCATCGAAAAACCTACCGGGCAATTCGGTGTGACCGTGGGTTCCTATGACCAGTACATCACCACCGCCGAAGGCGGCTCGCCCTTCGAGTTGGGGGGGCGCCAGGGCGGTGTCTATGGTTTCTTCGAGCAGGAGGACTCGAAAAGCTACTTCGACAACGTCGAACCCAAGTCGACCATCGGCCAGATCGCCTTCGACATGGACCTCACCGACAACCTGCGGACCGAGTTCGGCGGCCAGTACCTGAAGGCCAAGCGCATCCAGAACCCCGGATGGAACCGGGTCACCCAGGACCTGATCGACCACGACACCTACATCACCGGCGCGCCGTCCAAGATGAGCTCAAGGGGCGATGTGCTGTTCCCTGACGATGTACGCAACAACATCAGCCCGGGCGTCGGTTTTCCACCGGGCAGCGGCAACTCCAAGCTGGACGTTTTCTGCCTGAACTACAGCAACTGCTTCTTCGACCCGAAAGACCCGAACGCGGCACTGAGCAACCCCGGGACCACCAAGCTCGACCGCAACAAGGTGTTCACCGACAAGAAGGACAAGGGCGAAAGCAAGGCCGCCACGGCGTACTTCGACCTTATCTGGTCGCTGGACAATGACATGGAGCTCAAGAACCAGTTCTTCTACGACTCCCTGGACCACAACAAATACACCAGCTATGGCTTCACCGCCGACTACGATGCCTACACCTGGGAAGACAAAGTCAGCCTGAGCTTCCCGCTGCAGATCGGGGAGGTCAGCACGTCCAACGTCGTCGGCGTCAACTATCGCTACTACAGCGCCATCGACCGTGAGTCCTACCTCGATGAAATCCTCGACCGCCGCGACCTGAACGTCGGGCCGACACCGGACGACAGCTTCGACATCGGTCATACCGGCAACGTCGAGATCGCTCCCGGCATGTACCGACGCAACTTCAACACCCAGAGCGCATCCATCACCAAAAACACCGGCGCGTTCATGCTGTCCGACATGAACTGGCAGAACTGGAACCTGCTGCTGGGCTACCGCTTCGACTACTACGACGCCAAGGCCAAGGAGAAGGCCCAGGCCACCAATGGCGATCTGGTCCGCGATGCCAATGGCGACGGGCGTCCGGACAAAGCCACCAACCACAACACCACTGACTCGTTCAGTGCCAGCCTCTCGTACAAGACGCCGTGGGGGTTCATCCCTTACTTCACCTACGCCGAGTCGACCGCGCTGTCGTCCAACCAGGCAGGCGGCGTAACAGCGTCGGACGTCTCCAGCGGCAACTACCTGCAGGACTCGAAACTGCGCGAGTACGGCATCAAGTACAACAGCGAGAACGGCAACGTCTACGCCGCGCTGGCCTACTACGACCAGGAGAAGACCTACCGCGACTCGCAAAACGGCAGCACTGTGCTGGTCAACGGCAAGGGTTACGAAGGTGAGTTGCGCTGGATGCTCAACCAGAACTTCTCCATGACGGCCTCGGCGACCAAACAGAAGGTGCGTGAGAAAGGGCAGCCTTTCACCGTGCTCAATACCGCCGCTGTCGCCCAAGCCTATGGCCTGGATCCGTCGCAACTCTATGGCTTCCGCTTCTTCGACCCGACCGGCCAGGTACTGGGTGGCGAGTACGATCGTGGCGGCGTACCGGAGTGGGTAACCAGCCTGTATGGCAACTACACCCAGCCGACCCCTTGGGGTGGCCGTGTGAACGCCAGCCTGGGCTTCACCTGGGTAGACGAGCAATGGGCGGACAACCAGAAGCAGATCAAGCTGCCTGACTACACCGTATGGAACGGCTCGGTGGGCTATTCCGAGAAGTCCTGGGAAGCGCTGTTTACCGTCAACAACCTGTTCAACGAGAAGTACTTCACTTCCGCCAACCTGTTCGACTCGACCCTGGTGTTCCCTTCCGCTCCGCGTACCTACACCGCCAGCTTCGTTTACAAATTCTGACCTCGCTGGCTAACCAGGGAGGCCCTGCCCGGGGCCTCCCTCATAGCTGATGGATTTCAAGCATTCGGCAACTCGCTCATGGCAGACCTCAGCGCCGCACTCCCCGCGCGTCCGCTCGATAGCCGGCGCTGCATTCATGACAAGCGCGCCAGCCGCACCCCCAGCGCTAGCGACATGAGTTTCAACGAGCCATGAGGATGCCCTGCAACTTCGGAGGAATACCTGTAATGAGCCACAACGACCCTGAAAACCCTGACACCCCGATCGATCCCAGTCGTCGCCACTTTCTCGCCGGTACCGCGGTACTGGGTGCCGGCGCCGCGCTCAACGGTTGCACGCCCAACAGCGATGCGCCCCCTACACCGGGCAAGCGCCCACTGTCCGCTGCCGAACTGGACAGGTCACTGCGCAAGCACGTCAAGACGGTGGTGGTGATCTATGCCGAGAACCGCAGCTTCAACAACCTGTTCGCCGATTTCCCCGGCCTCGAGCAGCCTCTTTCCAGCCTCAAGCCCGCCGCTTACCAGCAGCGCGACCGCGACGGCAGCCTGCTGCAAATCCTGCCCCCGGTCTGGGGCGGCACCCTGCATCTGGGACCGCAGACCGCGGATGGCGTGACCTATCCCGCTGGCGTGCCATTTCAGCAGGACCTGCCGAACGCGCCGTTCGCCCTCAAAGGCCCGAATGCCGAGGACCTGCCGCTGAGCCTGGTGACCCGCGATTTGTCCCACGAGTTCTACCAGAACCAGATGCAGATCAACGGTGGCATGAATGACCGGTTCGCCGCCTGGTCCGACTCCGGCGGCCTGACGATGGGGCACTACAGGCAAAGCCGCTATGCCCTTCGCCTGTGGGATATCGCGCGGCAGTTCGTGCTCTGCGACAACTTCTTCCAGGGCGCCTTTGGCGGTTCTTACCTGAACCACCAATACCTGATCTCGGCGGCGGTGCCGCACTATCCGAACGCCCGCAACTCGGTGGCCAAGGTGAAGATCGCCAACCTGCACAGCGACGACCCCAGCGACCCGCGGCTCAGGCCCCTGGCCGACTCGCCTGCCAGTGCCATGGACGGCCCCGCCCAGTTCGGCCCCTGCGCGCTCACCCCGGACGGTTATGCGGTCAACACCTTCGCGCCGCCCTACTGGCCGACCTGGCAACGCGACCCACAACGACCGGACTATTCCAAACCGGACCTGCCCTTCGTGCTGGTTCCGCAAAGCCACGAGCACATCGGCGACAAGCTGTCGAAAAGGAACATCGACTGGGCCTGGTACGCCGGTGGCTGGCAGGCCACCCTGGATGAGTTCAGCAGCTCGGGCGCGATCCCGAAAATCCCCAACTTCCAGTACCACCACCAGCCCTTCAACTACTTCCGGCAGCAAGGCCCGGAGCACCCCGGTGAACGCGCCAGGCGCCTGCGCGATGGCGGCCTGGGCGACGACCCGTCGACGAACCGGTTCTTCGCCGACGCCCTGGCCGGCAAGCTGCCGAGCGTGAGCTTCTACAAGCCCCAGGGCAACCTCAACATGCATGCCGGGTACACAGACGTCGCCGCGGGCGACCGGCATCTGGTCCGCGCGATCAAGACCCTGCAGGACAGTCCGCAGTGGAACAACATGGTGCTGATTGTCACGGTCGACGAGAACGGCGGCTGGTGGGATCACGTGGCTCCGCCCAAGGGCGATCGCTGGGGCCCGGGCAGCCGTATTCCGGCCCTGGTGGTATCGCCCTTCGCCCGCAAGGGGACGGTGGATCACACGGTGTATGACACGGCATCGATCCTGCGCCTGGTGACCCGGGTCTTCGACCTGGAAAAGCTCGATGGCCTGAAACTGCGTGACGAGGCCATGGCCGCCCGGGAACAGTCACCCATGGGCGACCTGACCAATGCGTTGCAGTTCGATTAGCCAACGCCGGAAAAGACTGATCGCGGCAGACGTCCAGTGGATCGGGTTATGGACGGCCTTGCTCATCCCCTGCATTCGCTGCGACGCCCTCGCCGAGCTGCCGGCTCCTGCCCCCGCGGGATCCGGCCGTCCGACCATGCTTCAGGCCGGGCCAGGAATCGCCCGCTGCTCCCCGCGAACCGGCCACAACTGCGCCACCGCCCAGGCCAGTTCGAAAAACAGGATCACGCCGATCAAGGCCGTGCCACCGTGGGCCAGGGCGTAGATCTGCCAAGTGGAGAACAGCAGCCGGCCGGCGGCGTCGTAGCGTCCGAAGGCCAGCTGCGGATCGCGGATGCGCAGCACCGACCACACGCAGACGATCGAGCCCATCAGGTTGACCATCAGCAGATGCATGGGCGCGAACGGCGGCAGGTCGCCGGGCAGGTTGAAGGCCTGGCTCCACTGCTGCATCAGCCCGTGCAGGGCGAGAAAGCTCCAGGGGGTGACAAAGGCAGCGGTGACGATCAGGTCGTACCAACCGCTGGCCCGCACCAATTGACGGTATTGCGCTGTGCTCCACATAAAGGATCGCTCCGGATATTCAAGGAGCACGCAGGCTAAAGCCTGGAGTATGCTCCAGGGTCAAGCCCTTCCGAGACTCCTGCATGCACATCGGTGAACGTGCCCAGGCCTGCGCCGTCAGCCGCGATACCCTGCGCTTCTACGAGCAGCGCGGATTGATCGCGGCGCAACGCACCGCCAACGGCTATCGTGATTACCCCAGCGACAGGGTGCAGCTGGCGCTCTACATCAAGACCGCGCAACGCCTGGGCTTCAGCCTCGGCGCGATCGGCAGCGGCGTTGCCCCTTAAATCCATGATCTTCACTCATCAAGGAATCCCTGCATGTCTACGCCAAAAACCGCACTGATCATCGGCGCCTCCAGAGGCCTGGGCCTGGGCCTGGTGCAACGCCTGCTGGACGCTGGCTGGCAGGTCACCGCCACCGTGCGCAATCCGCAAAAAGCCGAGGCGCTCAAGGCCCTGGGTCCGGTCCGCATCGAACAGCTGGACATGGACGACCAGCAGGCGGTGATCGCCCTGAACCAGAAGCTCAAAGGCGAAGTGTTCGACCTGCTGTTCGTCAACGCCGGGGTCAAGGGGCCGGACGACCAGACGCCGGGCAAGGCGACCCTGGCGGAAGTCGGCCAGCTGTTCTTCACCAACGCCGTGGCGCCGATCAACCTGGCCCAGCGTTTCGCCCCGCAGATCCGCCCGGACAGCGGCGTGCTGGCGTTCATGAGTTCGGTGCTGGGCAGCGTGACCATGCCCGACGCGCCGGAGCTGGCGCTGTACAAGGCCAGCAAGGCGGCGCTGAATTCCATGACCAACAGCTTCGTGACCCAGCTCGAGCAGAAGCTCACCGTGCTGTCGCTGCACCCGGGTTGGGTGAAGACCGATATGGGCGGCGAAGGCGCCGACATCGACGTCGAGACCAGCACCCGCGGCCTGATCGAGCAGATCAATGCCTATACCGGCAAGGGCGGGCACCATTTCGTCAACTACAAGGGCGAGACCATTCCCTGGTAAGCCTGCACCTGTAGCCGCTGCCGACATCGCAGCGCCCACTTCGTGGTCGAGCGCAACCTTCGGTAGCGGCTACAGGACGTTATCGCGGGCCAGCCTCGCGCCTACAGTGACCGCCTGTAAGAGCGAGGCTTGCCCGCGATAGACCGCGCAGCGGTCTCCCCGTAAACTGCGCACCTCGCCCCCGTGGCGACCCTGGATCAGCAGACAGGGCAACACTGAGCTGGCTAACCTGAACCCACTTTCAGAGGAGCCGGCCACCATGCCTGCGACCCGTACCTGGTTAAAAAATCCCCTCGCCATTTTCACTGGCAATGCCCTCGACGCCCGTGGCGGCCTGGTGCTGCAAGACGGCCTGATCGTCGAAGTGCTCGGCGCCGGGCAGCAACCCGCCCAGCCCTGTGGACAGGTCTTCGATGCCCGCGAGCACGTGCTGCTGCCGGGGCTGATCAACACCCATCACCACTTCTATCAGACCCTGACCCGCGCCTGGGCGCCGGTGGTCAACCAGCCGCTGTTTCCCTGGCTGAAAACCCTGTACCCGGTCTGGGCCCGGCTGACCCCGGAGAAACTCGCCCTGGCCAGTAAAGTGGCGTTGGCCGAACTGCTGCTGTCAGGCTGCACCACCGCCGCCGACCACCACTACCTGTTCCCCGAGGGCCTGGAAAACGCCATCGACGTGCAGGTGGCCAGCGTGCGCGAACTGGGCATGCGCGCCATGCTCACCCGCGGTTCCATGAGCCTCGGCGAAGCGGATGGCGGCCTGCCGCCGCAACAGACCGTGCAGCAGGGCGAGGTGATTCTCGCCGACAGCCAGCGGCTGATCGCCGAGTACCACCAACGCGGCGCCGGCGCGCAGATCCAGATCGCCCTGGCGCCCTGCTCGCCGTTCTCGGTGACCCCAGAGATCATGGCGGCCAGCGCCGAGCTGGCGGAAAAACTCGACGTGCGCCTGCACACCCACCTGGCGGAAACCCTCGACGAGGAAGACTTCTGCCTGCAACGTTTCGGCCTGCGCACCGTGGACTACCTGGACAGCGTCGGCTGGCTCGGCCCGCGGACCTGGCTGGCCCACGGCATCCATTTCAACCCGGATGAAATCGCCCGCCTTGGCGCGGCCGGGACCGGCATCTGTCACTGCCCGAGTTCCAACATGCGCCTGGCCTCGGGCATCTGCCCGACCCTGGAACTGACCGACGCTGGCGCGCCCGTCGGCCTGGGTGTGGATGGCTCGGCCTCGAACGACGCCTCGAACATGATTCTCGAAACCCGCCAGGCCCTGTACCTGCAGCGCCTGCGCTACGGCGCCGAGAAGATCACCCCGGAGTTGGTGCTGGGCTGGGCCACCCGGGGTTCGGCACGGTTGCTGGGGCGCGACGATATCGGCGAGCTGGCCGTGGGCAAACAGGCCGACCTGGCGCTGTTCAAGCTCGATGAGCTGCGCTTCTCCGGCAGCCATGATCCGTTGTCGGCGTTGCTGCTGTGCGGCGCGGACCGGGCGGACCGGGTGATGGTCGGCGGCCAGTGGCGGGTGATCGATGGGCAGGTCGAGGGGTTGGATGTGCGGGGCCTGATTGCCGATCACCGGCAGGCGGCGCGGGAGTTGATCGGCGGCGCCTGATCCGGTGTTATCGCGAGCAAGCTCGCTCCTACAGGGAACCGGTTCCGATCATTTCCAGAATGAATCACGCCGGATGTAGGAGCGAGCTTGCTCGCGATGCTCTTCAAAGACCCAGTAACGACAACATGATAAAGGTCGCGAACAGCACGAAGTGGGTCATGCCTTCGATGGCATTGGTCTCACCGTCGTTGAGGTTGATCGCGCTGACGATCAGGGTGATGAAGATCATCACCGTCTGCACCGGGGTCATCGCCATCTGGAACGGTTGGCCGGTGTAGAGCGCCATGGCCTCCATCACCGGCACCGTCAGGATCACCGTCGACAACGACGCGCCCAACGCAATATTGACCACCGACTGCATGCGATTGGCTAACGCCGCGCGCAGGGCCGTAAGGATCTCCGGCGCCGCGGAAATCGCCGCCACCAGGATCGCAGTGATCACCGGCGGCGCGCCCGTGCCTTCCAGCCCCAGGTCGAGGTCTTGGACATCACCTCCGCCAACGCGCCGATCAGCACCACGCCGAACACCAGGGTGGCGATGGAAAACGCCAGACTGACAGGTGCTGGCTGATCTTCCGTCGGTTCTTTCTTGCGGCGTTTTTCCGGGTAGCTGTAGCTGAAAAAGTAGCTGTGGGCACCGACCTGCATGCGCAGGAACAGGGTGTACAACAGCACCATCGCGCCAATGGTAAAGGCCGAGTAGAGCTTCCATTTCGCTTCGGGGATGAACTCCGGCACCACCATCGACACGCCCATGGCGGTGAGGATCATCACGCTGTAGGAGCGCGCCGAGTCGTCATTGTAGGCCTGCTCGCCATGCTTGATCCCACCCATCAGCGCGGCCAGGCCGAGGATGCCATTGATGTCGAGCATCACCGCCGAATAGATGGTGTCGCGCACCAGGGTCGGCGAGGCCTCGTTGCTCATCATGATCGCCAGGATCACCACCTCCACCAGGACCGCGGCGAGGGTCAGGATCATGGTGCCGTAGGGGTCGCCGACCTTCTCCGCCAGCAGCTCGGCGTGATGGGCGACGCGCATCGAGGCGGCGACGATAAAACCGATCAGCACCAGCCCGGAGATCAGCGCCACGCCCTGGCCGCTGTTGAGCAGCGCATGCTCCAACGGATAGGCAACCAGCGCCGCGAGCAGCGCCAGCAACAGAAAACTTTCTTGCTTGAGTGAAGTGAACATTGCAGTCCTTTGACCGGATAAATCGAGCAGTAGAGATGAGCTAAAGACTGCATGGAGTCACTAACGTTTCGTTACACCTTCGTGCACCAGGGGTTGGCATGGAGTGGGCATGGCGCACCGGGTTGGCTCTTGGGCGGCCTTGAGATTGATCGCGGGCAAGCCTCGCTCCTACAGGATTTACGCCATGCCGGATCCCGTGATCGCCGCGATTCTGCAGGAGCGAGGCTTGCCCGCGAAGGCTTCACCCTGCCCCCGAAATTTTGTTGTCCTGTTGGTCAGCTATTTGCATTGAGCCATTCAAGCCTTAGAGCCCAGCCTCGCCCCACAACAAAATGGAGTCCGGATTCATGCATAAACGTCCGTTGCAAAAATTGCTGTGCGCCCTCACCGCGGCCATCGGCCTGAGCGTCTCGCTGGGCGCCAGCGCCGCCGACCCGTTGAAGGTCGGCTTTGTCTATATCGGCCCGATCGGCGACCACGGCTGGACCTATCAGCATGAACAGGGACGCAAGGCGCTGGTGGAGAAGTTCGGCGACCGGATCAAGACCAACTACGTGGAGAACGTCGCCGAAGGCGCCGACGCCGAGCGGGTGATCCGCAACATGGCCAAGGACCAGTACGACCTGATCTTCACCACCTCCTTCGGCTACATGAACCCGACCCTGAAAGTCGCCAAGCAATTCCCCAAAACCACCTTCGAACACGCCACCGGCTACAAGCAGGACAAGAACCTCGGCACCTACCTGGCCCGCACCTATGAAGGTCGCTACGTCGGCGGTTTTCTCGCGGCGAAGATGACCAAGAGCAAGAAAGTCGGCTACATCGCCTCCTTCCCGATCCCGGAAGTGATCCGCGACATCAACGCCATCCAACTGGCCCTGAACAAATACAACCCGGGCACCGAGATCAAGGTGGTGTGGGTCAACTCCTGGTTCGACCCGGGCAAGGAAGCCGACGCCGCCAACGCCCTGATCGACCAGGGCGCCGACGTGATCTTCCAGCACACCGACAGCCCGGCGCCGATCCAGGCCGCCGAACGCCGTGGCGTGTATGCCGTGGGCTACGCCTCGGACATGGCCCACTTCGGGCCCAAAGCGGTGCTGACCTCCATCGTCAACAACTGGGGCCCGCACTACATCCAGGCCACCCAGGGCGTGCTCGACCACAGCTGGAAATCCCAGGACTACTGGGGCGGCCTGAAGGAAGGCACGGTCGAACTGCCGATCAGCGACCTGGTGCCGGCCGACGTCAAGCGTGAAGCCGAGCAGATCATCGCCGACATCAAGAGCGGCGCCTTCCACCCGTTCACCGGGCCGATCAAGGATCAGGCCGGCGTGGAAAAACTCGCCGCCGGGGTCAGCGCCAGCAATGCCGAGCTCGCGTCGATGAACTATTACGTGGAAGGCATGAAGGCCGACATTCCGAAATGACTCATCGAATCCTGTAGCCGCAGCCGCAGTTGCACCAAGGTCCGAAGGACCTTGGATCGATCTCCAGAGCACGCCCCTTCGGGGTCGATCGCAGCCTGCGGCAGCGGCTACAGGGCAGTGGCTACCTTGAGAGCATTTATATGAACCAGCTTCCAATCATCGACATCAGCCCGCTCTACGGCGACGACGCCCACGGCTGGAACAGCGTCGCCCAACAGATCGACCGCGCCTGCCGCGAGTGGGGCTTCTTCTATATCAAGGGCCACCCGATCAGCGCCGCGCGCATCGGCCAGTTGCTCGACGCCGCCCGGCAGTTCTTCGCCCTGCCGGCCGCCGAGAAACTCAAGATCGATATCACCCAGACCCGCCACCATCGCGGCTACGGTGCGATCGCCACCGAGCAGCTGGACCCGGACAAGCCCAGCGACCTCAAGGAAACCTTCGACATGGGCCTGCACCTGCCGGCCGACCATCCCGAGGTACTCGCGGAAAAACCGCTGCGCGGCAGCAACCGGCACCCGGATATCGCCGGCTGGGAAACGTTGATGGAGCAGCACTACCTGGACATGCAGGCCCTGGCCCAGACCCTGCTGCGGGCCATGACCCTGGCCCTGGGCATCGAGCGCGACTTTTTCGACCGCCGCTTCAAGGAGCCGGTCAGCGTCCTGCGCCTGATCCATTACCCGCCGCGGCACACCGCCAGCAGCGGCGAGCAGCAAGGCGCCGGCGCCCACACCGACTACGGCTGCATCACCCTGCTCTACCAGGACAGCGCCGGTGGCCTGCAGGTGCGCAACGTCCAGGGCCAGTGGATCGACGCCCCGCCCATCGAGGGCACCTTCGTGGTCAACCTCGGCGACATGATGGCGCGCTGGAGCAACGACCGTTACCTCTCGACGCCGCACCGGGTGATCAGCCCGCTGGGGGTGGACCGCTACTCGATGCCATTCTTCGCCGAGCCCCATCCGGATACGCGCATCGAATGCCTGCCCGGCTGCCAGGATGCCGGGCATCCGCCGAAGTACCCGGTCACCACCTGCGCCGAGTTCCTCTTGTCGCGGTTCGCCGATACCTATGCCTATCGCCGGGAACTGCAAGCGTCCTGATCGGCCGGTTGGTCAGGTTTTGCCGAATCGTCCGCGTGCGCCTGTAGAATGCCTGCCCTTATGGGCGCGATGGGAACCTGACGCGCCCGCGCAGCCCTGGGGAAATCCGGGGCCAGCGCCTGTCATCGCACCTTGCGGTCGGCTTTTCGCCGCAGGATGATGGAGCGCAACACGTTCACGCAGCGCTCGACTGCACCTGATGAGATCACACCCATGTACGACTGGCTGAACGCCTTGCCCAAGGCCGAACTGCACCTGCACCTCGAAGGTTCCCTGGAGCCCGAGCTGCTGTTCGCCCTGGCCGAACGCAACAAGATCGCCCTGCCCTGGAGCGATGTGGAAACCCTGCGCAAGGCTTATGCCTTCAACAACCTGCAAGAGTTCCTCGACCTGTACTACCAGGGCGCGGACGTACTGCGCACCTCCCAGGATTTCTACGACCTGACCTGGGCCTACCTGCTGCGCTGCAAAGAGCAGAACGTCATCCACACCGAACCCTTCTTCGATCCGCAGACCCACACCGATCGCGGCATCCCCTTCGAAGTGGTGCTCAACGGCATCGCCAGCGCGCTCAAGGATGGCGAGCAGCAACTGGGCATCACCAGCGGCCTGATCCTGAGCTTCCTGCGCCACCTGAGCGAAGACGAAGCGCAGAAAACCCTCGACCAGGCGCTGCCGTTCCGCGAAGCCTTTGTCGCGGTCGGCCTGGACAGTTCGGAAATGGGTCACCCGCCGAGCAAGTTCCAGCGGGTGTTCGATCGTGCCCGCAGCGAAGGTTTCCTCACCGTCGCCCACGCCGGTGAAGAAGGCCCGCCCGAGTACATCTGGGAAGCCCTCGACCTGCTGAAGATCCAGCGCATCGACCACGGCGTGCGCGCCTTCGAGGACGAGCGACTGATGCAGCGCATCATCGACGAGCAGATCCCGCTGACCGTCTGCCCACTGTCGAACACCAAGCTCTGCGTGTTCGATCACATGTCGCAGCACAACATCCTCGAGATGCTCGAGCGTGGGGTAAAGGTCACCGTGAACTCCGATGACCCGGCCTACTTCGGCGGCTACGTCACCGAGAACTTCCACGCCCTGTACACCCACCTGGGCATGACCCAGGATCAGGCCAAGCGCCTGGCGCAGAACAGCCTGGATGCGCGCTTGGTCAAGCCGTAACCGCGATACACCTGTAGCCGCTGCCGAAGGCTGCGATCGACCGGAACGGTCGCGGTGATCTCAACGACGCCGGAGGTCCTGCGGACCTATCGCAGCCTGCGGCAGCGGCTACAGATCAGGCGCCGACTTCGCTCAACTCTTCCAGCGTCTTGCCCCGGGTCTCCATCCCGAACAGCCAGACCACCGCCGCGGCGACCGCGAAACACAGCGCGCCCAGGGCGAACACCCCACCCTGCCCGGTCATCGGGAACACCACGCCGGTCACCAAAGGCCCGAGCAGCGAACCGATGCGCCCCACCGCCGAGGCGAACCCGGAACCGGTAGCCCGCGCCGAGGTGGGATACAACTCGGGCGTATAGGTGTAGAGCACCGCCCACATACCGAACAGGAAGAACTGCATCAACAGGCCGGAGCTGATCAGCAGCGCCACGTTGCCGCCGAATACCGCGCTCTGCCCGTAGAAAAACGCCATGACCCCACCGCCCAGCAGGGTGATCACGCACACCGGCTTGCGCCCCCAGCGCTCCACCAGCCAGGCGGCCATAAGGAAGCCGGGAATCCCGCCGAGGGAAATCAGTACCGTGTAATACACCGACTGGGTCACGGCGAACCCCGACTGCTGCAACAAGGCGCTGAGCCACGAGGTCAGGCCATAAAAACCCAGCAGGGCAAAGAACCACACGCTCCAGATCATCATCGTGCGCTGGCGATAGAGCGGCGACCAGATCTCGCGCAAGGCTGAGAAGAAATGCCCCGGCACACTTTCCACCCGCGGCAGGCGCACCGGCTCGGGCAGGTCCGCGCGCTGCAACGAGGCGCGGACCTTATCCTCGATCCGTCGCAGCACTTGGTCGGCATCGGCGTGCCGCCCGGCCTGCTCCAGCCAGCGCGGCGACTCGGGAATGAAGAAACGGATCGCCAGCACGAACACCGCCGGGATCGCCAGGACCAGGAAGATATCGCGCCAGCCGATCAGCGGCAGCAGGAAGTACGAGAGCACGCCCGCCGCGACAAAACCCAGCGGCCAGAAGCCGTCCATCAAGGCGATGTAGCGCCCGCGCCGCTTGGCCGGGATCATCTCCGACAGCATCGACTGGGCGATGGGAAACTCCATGCCCATGCCAATCCCCAGCAGCACCCGGAACAGGGTCAGGCTGTCCACCGTCTGCGCCGTGGAGCACAGGTAGCTGGCGATGCCCCAGAGCACGATGCTCCACTGGAACACCGGCTTGCGCCCGAAGCGGTCGGCGAGCATGCCCGACAGCGATGCGCCGACCACCATGCCGAAGAAACTCGCACTGGCCAGCAGGCCGGCCTGGGCCGTGCTCAGGCCGAACTCGGCTTTGATCGAGCCGAGCAGGAAGGTCATCATCGCCAGGTCCATGGAGTCGAAGAAAAACGCCAGGGCGATGATGATGAAAATGACTCGGTGATAACCGCTGATGGGCAAGCGTTCCAGACGCTCCGCCGCACTGTATCCCTGACTTGCCATGCCCCGTCCCCCCGATTGAATGGTCTGCAATCGAGTGTGCAAGATCGACGCCGCCGCTCAGTGCTGGATGCGACCTGCCCGCACCCCGCAACGACGCCGCCGGCCAGGGTCAGTGATCGGCGTGGGCTGGCCTGGGGTAATGCGCGGAAACTTCAGCGCAGCGCGCCTGCAACATGTCCCGCAGCAGGTTCACCGGTTTGCTCAACTGCGCCCGATGGGCGCACAACAGGTTCAGCGGTGCCCGTTCGCAGCGCAGCTCCGGCATCAGCACCTTGAGCCGCCCGGCCAGCACATCGGCCGCCACGTCGAGCCAGGACTTGTAGGCGATGCCCCGCCCCGCCACCGCCCACAGGCGCACCACATCGGCATCGTCGCTGAAACGATCGCCACTGACCGTCAGGCCGACCTCGCGCTTGCCGTCATGGAAACTCCAGTGGTCGTGCACCCGGCTGCCGAGCATGTAGAGCAGGCAATTGTGCTGGGCCAGTTGCTCCAGCTGGCGCGGCTCGCCGTGGCGGGCCAGGTACTCGGGGGCGGCCACCAGCACCCGGCGGTTCTGCGGCGCGACCGGCAGGGCCACCAGGCTGGAGTCTTCCGGCTCGCCGTAACGCAGGGCGATGTCCACCGGCTGGCGAAACAGGTCGGCAATGCGGTCGCCCAGCAGCAGGCGCACCGCGAGTTTGGGGTGCTCCTGCTGGAACTGGTCGAGCCAGGGCAGCAACAGGTTGCGGCCGAAGTCCGAGGGCGCGGACAGCTGGAGAACGCCGCTGACCTGATCCTGCCCGCTGGCCAGCAGGCGCCGCCCTTCCTCCAGGTTGCTCAGGGCGGCGCGGGCGTATTCGAGAAACCCTTCGCCCTCGGCGGTCAGACGCAGGCTGCGGGTCGAACGCGCCAGCAGCCGGGCGCCGAGTTGCTGCTCGATGCGCTTGAGGGCGGCGCTGGCCACCGCCGCCGACAGGTCCATGACCCGCGCCGCGGCAGACAGGCTGCCGAGGTCGGCGGCGCGCACGAACAATTGCAGGTCATCGAATCGCAGCATCTGGCTCACCGGGCATTATCAAAAAAATATTGAAAGAGACTGCTGTTTTAGCCGGTTTTATCTTCCGGGGAAATGGCCAATGATCTGCGCACTCTCACACCAGCCCGTCATACCGCCCTGAAGGACGCCACCATGTCGCAAGCCTTTACCGCCATCGCCACCCTTGTCGCGAAGAGCGGCCAGCAGGCCCTGCTCCAACGCGAACTCACCGCCCTGGTGCAACCGAGCCGTGAAGAAGCCGGCTGCCAGTACTACAACCTGCACCAGGACGCCGAAGACCCAGGCACCTTTTATGTACTGGAGCGCTGGGACGATGAGGCGGCCCTGGAGTTTCACAACGCCACGGCGCACTTCCAGCACTTTCTCAGCCAGACCCGCGAGGCGATCGAGCACTTCGAGCTCAAGCGCCTGCTGCTGATCCTCTGACCCGACCTTTATCTTCATCAGGAAAACTCACCATGAAAGCCATCGCCTACTACGCCTCCCTGCCGATCAACGATCCTTTGTCCCTGCAAGACATCGAACTGCCGGAACCGGTTGCCGGCCCGCGCGACCTGCTGGTGGAAGTCAAAGCCATCTCGGTCAACCCGGTGGACACCAAGGTCCGCCAGAACGTCCAGCCTGAAGGCGGCGCCGCCAAGGTGCTGGGCTGGGACGTGGCCGGGGTGGTCAAGGCGGTGGGCAGCGACGTCAGCCTGTTCAAGGCCGGCGACAAGGTGTTCTACGCCGGCTCGATCGCCCGTGCCGGCGGCAACAGCGAACTGCATGTGGTGGACGAGCGCATCGTCGGCCATATGCCCAAGAGCCTGGGTTTCGCCGAAGCCGCCGCCCTGCCGCTGACCGCGATCACCGCCTGGGAACTGCTGTTCGAGCGCCTGCAGATCGCCGAAGGCCAGGCCGATCGGCAGCAGAGCCTGTTGATCGTCGGCGCGGCCGGCGGTGTGGGTTCGATCCTCACCCAACTGGCCAGCCAGCTCACCGCTCTCAAGGTCATTGGCACTGCCTCACGCGCTGAAACCCAGGGCTGGGTGCGCGAGCTGGGCGCCGATCTGGTGATCGACCACAGCCAGCCGCTGAGCCAGGAACTGAAGAAGGCCGGCCAGGCCAGCGTCACCCATGTCGCCAGCCTGACCCAGACCGACGCGCACCTGGACGAACTGGTCGAGGCGCTCGCGCCCCAGGGCCGGCTGGCGCTGATCGACGATCCGAAAACCCTCGACGTGACCAAGCTCAAGCGCAAGAGCCTGTCGCTGCACTGGGAGTTCATGTACACCCGTTCGCTGTTCGAGACCGCGGACATGCAGGAGCAGCACAAGCTGCTCAATCGCGTCGCCGAGCTGATCGACGCCGGTACCTTGAAGACCACCCTCGGCGAGCACTTCGGCACCATCAACGCGGCCAACCTGCGGCGCGCTCATGCCTTGCTGGAAAGCGGCAAGGCCAAGGGCAAGATCGTGCTGGAAGGGTTCTGAAGCAGGGAGCGGACGGCAGTCCTGCCGGCTCCGGAAAGGGGCAGGACGCCGTCAGTCCGAGAGTTGATCCTTGTCATACTTGTGACCGTATTCAGGTCTACACTGGGGGCCCTTGCAGTGCAAATCTTTTACCCGAGGAGGTCAGCAATGAAGATCCTGATAAAAGAATTGGCAAAATCCAAAGGCTCCCAATGGCAGGTTCAACTCGACCAGCATGCGGTGACCTTCCGCAGCGAGGCCGAAGCCCGAGCCTTCGCCAATACCCTGGAAACGCGTCTGCAAGCTCCCCATCGATTCCCCGAAAGCCAACAGCGCGCCGCCGGCTGATTACAGCTGGGCGGCTTGCAGCGCCCTGGCGTTCTGCAATTTCCGGGTGACCATCGCCAGCGTCACCACCAGAATCCCACACAGGCTGATGACCGTCGCCATCGGCACGGCGCTGCCGTCGTGCAGCACACCCACCAGCGCCGCGGCGCCGGCCGCCACACTGAACTGCAGGCAGCCGAGCATCGCCGAGGCACTGCCGGCCCGTGCGCCCTGACCGTTCATGGCGCAGGCCGAAGCATTGGGAAGGATGCAACCCAGGCTGGCGATGCAAATGAACAGCGGCAGCAGCAGCGGCCAGAGTTGTGCCGGGTGCAACGAGCTGACGGCAAGCAGCGCCAGGCCCCCCAACAGGTAGATCCACACCGTGCGCGCCAGCAGGAACGCCGGACCGCGCTTGGCCAGCAACCGCGCATTGATCTGCGCCACCAGGATGAAACCGCCGGCGTTGATCCCGAAGAACCAGCCGAAGTGCTCGGCCGGCACACCGTAGAGCTTGATGAAGACGAAAGGCGAACCGGCGATGTAGGCGAACATCCCGGCGATGGCGATGCCCCCGGTCAGGGCATGGCCGAGAAACACCCGGTCAGCCAGCAGCCGGCCGTATTGGCGCAAGGCGCCGGACAAGGGCTGGCGCGGCACATGGGCCGGCAGGCTTTCCGGCAAGCCCAGGGCTACCGCCAGGCCGGCCAGGGCGCTGAACAGGGTCAGCATGATGAAGATCGACTGCCAGCCGTAGAGATTCACCAGCAGGCCGCCGAGCATCGGCGCGAGGATCGGCGCCAGGCCCATGACCAGCATCAGCTGGGAAAACACCTTGGCCGAACCCACCGCGTCGCACTTGTCGCTGACCACCGCCCGGGAAATCACCATGCCAGCGCAGCCGCCCAGTGCCTGGACGAAGCGCGCACCGATCAGCCATTCCAGGTTCGGCGCGTAGGCGCAGGCCAGGGACGCCAGGGTGAACAGCCCCACCCCGGCCAGCAACGGGATGCGCCGGCCAAAGCGGTCGGCCACGGGACCGTAGGCCAGCTGGCCGATGGACAGGCCGAGGAAGTAGGCCGCCAGGGTCAGCTGGACGTGTTTTTCATCGGTGCCAAAGGCCAGCGCCATCGCCGGGAACGCCGGTAGATAGAAGTCGATGGCCAGAGGACCGAAGGCGCTCAGGGCGCCGAGAATCAGGATTGTGCGAAGGTTCATCAGGCATCCAGGTGCGGGTCGGTCGGCAGCCCGACAGTTTATCCGCGCTTGGAGGCCTTGAACATTCCGATAGGTCGCTAACTATTAAAAAGACCGGTTAAATCCGCTCAAGCCAGCTTGACCGCATAGCCTTCTTCGCTGATCAGGCTGATCACCTCGTCGGCGGACAAGCGGCTTTCCACACCCACTTCCCTGGCCCCGAGATCGACCTTGACGCTGGCCGCCGGATCCTTGCTCTGCACCGCCTGAGTGATGGCCCGGACGCAGTGACCGCAGGACATACCTTCGACATTGAACACTTGCATGACGCTTCTCCTGTTGTGAGGGTTATCGCCAGTCTTGGCCTTGCCACCATGGCAAGGTCAAGTTCCGGATACATCTGCCGGGCTGGCAATAGTCCACGCGCTCGGCCAAGCTTCACCCCTCAACGACACGACACTAGGAGATTCAGCCATGCGCTGGTCGGTTATCAGCCTGTTCAGCCTCCTCGGCCTGATCGCGGCCACCCCTTCGGTCAATGCCGCCGGCGAGGACTACGGCGTCCTGATCATTTCCCGGGAACGGCTGGAAGTCGCCACGTCCTGCGAAATCGGCCTGTACATCGAGGACCAGTTGGCGGGCCGGCTGTTCCAGGAACAAGCCACGTCCTTCAACCTGCCGCCGGGCAAAGTCTCGCTGCGTCTGAAACTGCTGCCGGGGCAGATGCCGGGCTGCAACCCGGGCATGCTCGCGCCAAGCTCCCAGGACATCAGCCTCAAGGCCGGCGACGTACTGAAGTTCCGCATCGCCATGAGCCCATCGGGCCTGCAGCTCCAGCGCACCGGCCTGGGATACTGAGGCCCCGGATCGTCGCCTGCGCCCTGTCCCTCCCCGGAACCGGCACAGGCGACGACCCTGGCGTTACCCCGAGACAGATTGAAGCACCCTGCACCATGGCGCTTGACCTTGCCAGCATGGCAAGGTTGATCCTGTAGACCACCGTTTACAGGGAGTGTCAGTGATGTCCGAATCAACCACTTTTGACCTGCCGATTGCCGGCATGACCTGCGCCAGCTGCGCCGGGCGTGTGGAGCGTGCCTTGAGCAAGGTCGCCGGCGCCATGGCTGTCAGCGTCAACCTCGCCACCGAACAGGCCCGCGTCCAGGCGCCCAGCGACAGCCTGCCGGCGCTGATGGCCGCGGTGCAGGATGCCGGCTACAGCGTGCCGGCCCACAGCCTGGAACTGAATATCGGCGGCATGACCTGCGCCTCCTGCGTCGGCCGCGTGGAACGCGCGCTGAGTAAGGTGGCCGGGGTCACCCGGGTCAGCGTCAACCTGGCCAACGAACGCGCGCGCATCGATCTGCTGGGTCAGGTCGATAGCGCCGACTTGATCGCCGCCGTCGACAAGGCCGGCTACTCCGCCACCCTATGGCAGGCCGAACACCCCGAGCGCGACGATCAGCAGCAACGCCTGCAGCGCGAACGCTGGTCCCTGGTGCTGGCGATCCTGCTGGCCCTGCCGCTGGTACTGCCCATGGTGGTGCAACCCTTTGGCCTGCACTGGATGCTGCCGGCCTGGGCGCAGTTCGTCCTGGCCACACCGGTGCAATTCATCTTCGGTGCGCGTTTTTATGTCGCCGCCTGGAAAGCCGTGCGCGCCGGTGCCGGCAACATGGATTTGCTGGTGGCCCTGGGCACCAGTGCCGGTTACGGCTTGAGCCTGTACCAATGGGCCATCACCCCCGCCGGCGGCATGCCGCACCTGTACTTCGAGGCCTCGGCCGTGGTGATCGCCCTGGTGCTGCTGGGCAAGTACCTGGAAAGCCGCGCCAAGCGCCAGACCGCCAGCGCCATCCGCGCCCTCGAAGCCTTGCGCCCGGAGCGGGCGATCCTGGTCGTCGATGGCCGTGAGCGGGACGTGGCGATCAGCGCCCTGCGCCTGAACGACCTGGTGCTGGTCAAGCCCGGCGAGCGCTTCCCGGTGGACGGCGAAGTGGTCGAAGGCCAGAGCCATGCCGACGAGGCCCTGATCAGCGGCGAAAGCCTGCCGGTGCCGAAACAGCCCGGCGACCCGGTCACCGGCGGCGCCATCAACGGTGAAGGCCGGCTGCTGGTGCGGACCCTGGCCCTCGGCGCGGAAACCGTGCTGGCGCGCATCATCCGCCTGGTGGAAGACGCCCAGGCCGGCAAGGCGCCGATCCAGAAGCTGGTGGACCGGGTCAGCCAGGTGTTCGTGCCGACGGTACTGGTGCTGGCCCTGGCAACGCTGATCGGCTGGTGGCTGTATGGCGCGCCGCTGGAAACCGCGCTGATCAATGCGGTCGCGGTGCTGGTCATCGCCTGTCCCTGCGCGCTGGGGCTGGCCACGCCGACCGCGATCATGGCCGGTACCGGCGTCGCCGCCCGCCACGGGATCCTGATCAAGGACGCCGAAGCCCTGGAGCGCGCCCATGAAGTCAGCACCGTGGTCTTCGACAAGACCGGCACCCTGACTTCCGGCACGCCACGCATCGCCCATCTGGATGCGGTCGATGGCAACGAAGACCACCTGCTGCAATTGGCTGGCGCCCTGCAACGCGGCAGCGAGCACCCGCTGGCCAAGGCCGTTCTCGACCTGTGCGCCGAACGCCAGTTGGCGGTGGCCGACGTCAGCGCCAGCCAGTCCCTGACCGGCCGCGGCATCGCCGGCACCCTGGACGGCCGCCAACTGGCCCTGGGCAACCGGCGCCTGCTGGAAGAAAGCGGCCTGCAGGCCGGCGACCTGGCGGCCTCGGCCCAGGCCTGGGAAACTGAAGGCCGCACCCTGTCCTGGCTGATCGAACAACAGCCGCAACCCCGCGTACTGGGCCTGTTCGCCTTTGGCGACACCCTCAAGCCCGGCGCCCTGCAAGCGGTGCAACAACTGGGTGCGCGCCATATCGGCAGCCACCTGCTGACCGGCGACAACCGCGGCAGCGCCAAGGTGGTCGCCGAGGCCCTGGGCATCACCAACGTGCACGCCGAAGTGCTGCCCGCCGACAAGGCCGCCACGGTCGCCGAACTGAAAAAGACCGGCGTGGTGGCGATGGTCGGCGACGGCATCAACGACGCCCCGGCCCTGGCCGCCGCCGATATCGGCATTGCCATGGGCGGCGGTACCGATGTGGCGATGCACGCGGCGGGGATCACCCTGATGCGCGGCGACCCGCGCCTGGTGCCGGCGGCCCTGGAGATCAGCCGCAAGACCTATGCGAAGATCCGCCAGAACCTGTTCTGGGCCTTCGTCTACAACCTGATCGGCATTCCGCTGGCGGCGTTCGGCCTGCTCAACCCGGTGCTGGCCGGGGCGGCCATGGCGTTGTCCAGCGTCAGCGTGGTGAGCAATGCGCTACTGTTGAAAACCTGGAAACCCAAAGACCTGGAGGACGCCCGATGAACATCGGCCAAGCAGCCCGCAAGAGCGGCCTGAGCGCCAAGATGATCCGCTACTACGAGTCTATCGGCCTGCTCAGGCCGGCCCATCGCAGCGACAGCGGCTACCGCCTGTACGGTGACGACGACCTGCACAGCCTGGCCTTTATCAAGCGCTCGCGGGACCTGGGCTTTTCCCTGGAGGAAGTGGGCAAGCTGCTGACCCTGTGGCAGGACCGCCAGCGCGCCAGCGCCGATGTCAAAGCCCTGGCCCGCCAGCACATCGACGAGCTCAACCGGAAAATCGCCGAGCTGGCCGGGCTGCGCGACACCCTGCAGGATCTGGTAAAGCACTGCCACGGCGACCATCGCCCGGATTGTCCGATTCTCAAGGACCTTGCTTCGGGCGGGTGCTGCGCGTGATGTAGCCGCTGCTGCAGGCTGTGATCGGTCTGGGCGGCATTCCGTACGAAGAGGACGTGCTCTTCGAGATCGCTGGAAGGCTCTTCGAGCCTTATCGCAGCCTGCGGCAGCGGTTACGTGATTCACGGGCACAAAAAAATCCGGCTTTGGCCGGATTTTTTGTACCCGTGAATCACTGCATCCAGGGCGGAGGCGGTGGTTCCTCGGACTTGGTCGGTGGTGCGTCGTCAGCCATGCGCATGGCCTGGCGCCGCTCCTCGTCCAGGCGCGCCGCCTCGATCTCCCGCAGCACACCGCCGACATCCGCCAGTTCTTCAGGATCGTCGAACTCGCCGGTCAGGACGCTGCCCGGGTGCAGGGTGCCGGCTTCGTACAGCGCCCACATCTCCTTGGCGTAACGGGTGCGCTTGAGCTCCGGGGCAAACCGCCCGAAGTAGGAGGCCATGTTGCCGACATCCCGCTCCAGCATGCTGAAGGCGTGGTTGTTGCCCGCCGCGTCCACCGCCTGGGGCAGGTCGATGATCACCGGGCCATCGGGAGTCAGCAGCACGTTGAACTCGGACAGGTCACCGTGCACCAGGCCGGTACACAGCATCAGCACGATCTGGGAGATCAGGAAGGCGTGATATTCGCGGGCCTGATCCGGCTCCAGCACCACGTCGTTCAGGCGTGGCGCGGCATCGCCGTATTCATCCGCCACCAACTCCATCAGCAGCACGCCTTCGAGGAAGTCGAACGGCTTGGGCACCCGCACGCCGGCATTGGCCAGGCGGAACAGCGCCGCCACTTCGGCGTTCTGCCAGGCGTCTTCGGCCTCCTTGCGCCCGAACTTGGACCCCTTGGCCATCGCGCGAGCCTGACGGCTGTTGCGCACCTTGCGGCCTTCCTGATACTCGGCCGCCTGACGAAAACTTCGTTTGTTCGCCTCCTTGTAAACCTTGGCGCAACGTAATTCGTTGCCGCAGCGCACCACATAAACAGCTGCTTCTTTACCACTCATGAGTGGGCGCAGCACCTCGTCGACCAGACCGTCCTCGATCAGGGGTTCAATGCGTTTTGGAGTCTTCATCAGCTTTTATCAGGGGTCCTTTATTACCAAACACGCGAATGTCACTCGTTATACGGCAATCCTCGCACCACGGGGAGAGGTTACCGACCTGCGACAGTGCCAATGCACTCAATGTGCCAGGTCAACCCGTCATGCCGACACCCTCGACCGACCAGGATCATAGCCCACTGCTCGCCCTCTGCTCGTCGCGAGTGCTTCGCGCTCGATCGCGAGCAAGGGCTGCCCAACCCGGGCCCTCAGCGCTCGACAATCGCCGTCACGCCCTGGCCACCGGCGGCGCAGATCGAAATCAGGCCACGCCCCTTCCCCGCCACCTCCAGCAGCTTCGCCAGGTTGGCGACAATCCGCCCGCCGGTGGCGGCGAACGGATGCCCGGCCGCCAGCGAACTGCCTTTGACATTCAGCCGGCTGCGGTCGATGGAGCCCAAGGGCGCGTCCAGCCCCAGGCGGCTCTTGCAGTAGTGCGCATCCTCCCAGGCCTTGAGCGTGCACAGCACCTGCGCGGCGAAGGCTTCATGGATTTCGTAGTAGTCGAAGTCCTGCAGCGTCAGGCCGTTGCGCGCCAGCAAGCGCGGCACCGCGTAGACCGGAGCCATCAGCAGCCCTTCCGCGCCGTGGACGAAATCCACCGCCGCCGCTTCGCCGTCGCGCAAATAAGCCAGGATCGGCAAGCCACGTTCCTTCGCCCATTCCTCGCTGCCCAGCAGCACCAGGGACGCGCCATCGGTCAACGGCGTGGAGTTGCCCGCGGTCAGGGTGGCTTTGTCGCCGCGCTCGAACACCGGCTTCAACGACGCCAGCTTTTCCAGGGTCAGGTCCGGGCGCAGATTGTTGTCGCGGGTCAGGCCGAGGAAGGGGGTCATCAGATCGTCGTGCCAGCCCTCGGCATAGGCAGCGGCCATTTTCTGATGGCTCTCCAGCGCCAGTTGATCCTGCTCGTCGCGGGGGATGTTCCAGGTTTGCGCCATCAGCTCACAGTGCTGGCCCATGGACAAGCCGGTACGCGGCTCGCCGTTGCGCGGCAGCTCCGGCTTGAGATGCCGGGGGCGCAGTTGCAGGAAGGTCATGAGCTTGTCGCCCAGGGTCTTGCCGCGGTTGGCCTGCAGCAGGATCTTGCGCAGCCCTTCGTTGACCCCGATCGGTGCGTCCGAGGTGGTATCGACGCCGCCGGCGATACCGCAGTCGATCTGCCCCAGGGCGATCTTGTTGGCCACCAGCAACGCCGCTTCCAGGCCGGTGCCGCAGGCTTGCTGGATATCGTAGGCCGGGGTGGTCGGCGACAGCCGCGAGCCGAGTACGCATTCGCGGGTCAGGTTGAAATCCCGGGAATGCTTGAGCACCGCGCCGGCGGCCACCTCGCCCAGGCGCAGGCCGTGCAGGTTGTAGCGTTCGATCAGGCCTTCCAGGGCCGCGGTCAGCATGGCCTGGTTGCTCGCAGTGGCGTAAGGACCATTGGAACGGGCAAAGGGGATGCGGTTGCCGCCGATAATCGCAACACGACGCAGCTGAGTCATGGAAAGCTCCCTATTCTGTGAGTGGCACAACCGACAAGCGTAGGTTGTATATCGAACGACCGAAGGCCCTTCGTGGTCCACACCTTTGAACCCCAGCAATCAGGCTGTTTGAAACGTAGCGAGCGAAGGCAAGACAAGGCAAAAACAGGCGAGGAACGGCCGGGGTCGCGGACGACTTTAGGGGCCTAAATGAGCATTCCGAGCCTGTTTTTAACGCAGGATTGCGCGCGAAGCCCGCAGTAGTTTTCAGACAGCCTGAACGGAGAGTGTTCCATGTCAGATCGCTACATCGACTTCGCCAACTCGTCCATCGGCCACCGCCTGGTCGGGGCCCTTGGCCTGCCGTCGCCGGTGCGTCTGGAGCGCTGGCAGGCCGGCCGCATGCGTCCGGTCGAGGGGGCGCTGCTGATCGGCGGCGGCCCGCTCACCCAGCAGGTCGGCGTCATCGCCCCGCGGCTGACCGAGAGCATCTACAGCTACGGCACCGATCCGACCCTCGCCACGGCCTGGATTCCCGGCCACGGCCCCAGGCTCAAGGCCGTGGTATTCGACGCCAGCGATATCCTGCAGACCGACCAGCTCAAGCAGTTGCGCGAATTTTTCCAGCCGCTGATGAAGAACCTCGAGCCCAGCGCGCACCTGGTGATTCTCGGCCGCGCCCCGGAAACCCTCGGCGATCCGTTCGCCGCCAGCGCCCAGCGCGCCCTGGAGGGCTTCAGCCGTTCGCTGGCCAAGGAGCTGCGCAGCGGCGCCACCCTGCAATTGCTGTACGTCGGCGAGGGCGCCGAAAGCCAGCTGGAAGGCGCGCTGCGGTTCTTTCTCTCGCCGAAAAGCGCTTACATCTCCGGCCAGGCGATCCGCCTGACCCCCTGCGCGCCCCAGGTCCAGGACTGGACCCGGCCCCTGGCCGGCGCGCGGGCCCTGGTCACCGGCGCGGCGCGCGGCATTGGTGCGGCGATCGCCGAGACCCTGGCCCGGGATGGTGCCCAGGTGGTGCTGCTGGACGTGCCCGCCGCCAAGACCGATCTCGAAGCCCTGGCCGCGCGCCTGGGCGGCCACGCGATCACCCTGGATATCTGCGCCGAAGACGCCGCGACCCGGTTGGTGGAACAGTTGCCGGACGGCATCGATATCGTGGTGCATAACGCCGGCATCACCCGCGACAAGACCCTGGCCAACATGACCCCGGAGTTCTGGGACGCGGTGCTGGCGGTCAACCTCAACGCCCCGCAGGTGCTGACCCAGGCACTGCTGGACAGCGGCACCCTGCGCGACAACGGCCGGGTGATCCTGCTGGCGTCCATCAGCGGCATCGCCGGCAATCGCGGGCAGACCAACTATGCGGCGAGCAAGGCCGGGCTGATCGGCCTGGCCCAGGCCTGGGCTCCGCTGTTGCAGGAGCGCGGCATCAGCATCAATGCCGTGGCCCCGGGTTTTATCGAAACCCAGATGACCGCGCACATTCCGTTCGCCCTGCGCGAAGCCGGGCGGCGCATGAGTTCGCTGGGGCAAGGCGGGTTGCCGCAGGACGTTGCCGAAGCCGTGGCCTGGCTCGGCCAGCCGGGCACCGGCGCGGTCACCGGGCAAGCGCTGCGCGTCTGTGGGCAAAGCGTATTGGGAGCCTGAACATGAGCCTGCAATGGAATGAGCTGGATACCCCGCCGAACCTGCCCAAGCTGTACTGGAAGGCCGCGACCCGCCGCAGGATCACCGGCACCGAGCTGCCTGAATATGGCCTGCGCCACCCGGTGAGCGTGCAGCCGGCGAAGCTTGCGGCCTATCGCCAGGTCTGCGGTTTTACCGAGAACGGCCTGCTGCCGCCGACCTATCCCCATGTGCTGGCGTTCGCCCTGCAGATGCAACTACTGACCGCCAAGGACTTTCCCTTTCCGCTGCTGGGGTTGATCCACCTGGCCAACCGCATTCGTGTGCTGCGGCCCATGGGTGGGGTCGGCAACTTGAGCATCGGCGTGCGTGTGGACAACTTGCAGCCCCATGCCAAAGGCGCGGTGTTCGATCTGTTGACCAGCGTCGACGATGCACTCGGACCTCTATGGGAAGCGCAAAGCCGGATGCTCTGTCGGGGCGTGAAACTGTCGGGTGAAGCCGCGGCCGAAGAGCCGCCGAGCGAGGCCAGCCTCAGCGAGCTGACGCGCTGGCAAGCCCCCGCCGATATCGGCCGGCGTTACGCCCGGGTGTCCGGCGACTACAACCCGATTCACCTGAGCGCGGTGAGCGCCCGAATGTTCGGCTTCCCCCAGGCCATCGCCCACGGCCTGTGGAACAAGGCGCGGACTCTGGCGGCGTTGAGCGAGCATTTGCCGGCGGCCAATATCGAGATCGCCGTGGACTTCCGAAAGCCGGTGCGCCTGCCCAGCGAGGTGTGCCTGCTGGCAAGCGCCGCGGGTTCGAGCGGTGACTTGCGCCTGACCGGCGCGGGCGACCTGGAGCATATGAGCGGGCATTGGCAACCGTTGACCTGAGCCCGCCTCAACCGCGACGAATCAGGAACACCCCCGCCAGGATCAGCACCAGCCCGGCAATCTTGCCGAGGCTGATGGGCGCCTCGCGAAAACCCGCCCAGCCGAAATGGTCCAGCGCCAGGGCCATGCCCAACTGCCCGGCGAGCACCAGGGCCATGAACAGCATGGCGCCGATCCGCGGGCCGGCGAAGGCCGCGGTGGCAATGAAAAACGCCCCCAGCAGACCGCCGCACCAGTGCCACCAGGTCAGGCTTTTCAAGGCACTCAGGCCGGGCACTTCGCGCTGGGCCATGGCCAGGACCAGCAAGGCCACAGTACCGACAAAAAACGAGATCAGCGCCGCCGCCAGCACGCTGGAAACCTGCTTGGCCAATTGACCGTTGATTCCCGCTTGCAGGGGTAGGAAAGCACCGGCAATCACCGGCAGGCACAGCAGCCACCAGACAGGGGCAGGCATAAAGTTTCTCCAAATAAAATCCAGGCTGCGGATTATAAGGCAAGTTGACGCCAAATCCGTGACGGCGCCGACAGACAATTAATTGTATATATATAACTTTCGTTCTAGCCCCCTGAAATTTCGCAAATAAAA
>NZ_JACMZT010000061.1:0-30356 GCF_017349615.1 Pseudomonas sp. GW531-T4 | reverse complement strand
CGATCCAGTCGAGCACCTCAGTCAGGCGCCTGGCAAGCAATGCGATGTCGAAACGCAGCTCCCGGGTCCGGTTATCCAGGCGTTGCTCGGTCTCCGTGAGCAGGTCGAACAGCAGCGACCCCAGCCCGCGCCTGGCCAGCGACTCGGCAACGTACCGATTGCGCGGGCTTGAACGGCCGCTGCCACTGCCATGAGCGAAGACGACCAGCGCCCTGGCGCCCGGAGGCAGGCGCAAATCGGCTGATAGTTCGATGCCCTCCAGGTCCAGCTGTCGAACTCGAGGTTCAAACATCGCGAGGCTCCTGGGCCGAGGGACCGGGAACCGATTCCCGTTGCCAGGCGCGCTGCAACAGATCGATGACCTCGGTATCCGACGTCTGGGAAAAATCCAAGTACCAATAGCCGATCGACATCATCCACTCGGGGGTGAGCGGGCAGACCAGTTCATCCACTTCGCTGCGCAGCGCCTCCGCTGTCTCAAGCGGTGCAACCGGCACCGCAACGACAATGCGCGCCGGTGCTTGCGCACGCACCGCGTGAACCGCCGCCATCATCGAGGCGCCTGTGGCCAGGCCGTCGTCGATCAGAATCACCACCTGATCCTTGAGTCGCAACGGTGGACGGCCCTCCCGGTAAACCTGTTCACGACGCAACAACTCCTGCGTTTCCCGCGTGACCACGGCATTGAAACGGGCTTGATCGACCGGATGGGCACGCAGGGCGTCTTCATTGAGGATCTGAATGCCGCCGCTGGCTATGGCGCCCATGGCGAACTCCTCGCGGGTGGGTACGCCCAGCTTGCGGACCAGCATCAGGTCCAGGCGAATGTCCAGGGCCCTGGCCACCTCATAGGCAACCGGAACACCGCCACGGGGCAAGGCGAGGACAATGACATCGGGCCGATGGGCATATTCGAGCAACGGCTCCACCAGGCGGCGACCGGCATCTGCCCGATCGTGCAAGATGGTTTGCAATGAAGGACTCTTGGACATCGGAGAACTTCCTCAGGCGATGACGGCGCTCGCCGCGTAACGTGGGGATGCGGCCTTCCCTATATCGCCAAGACGCTGCAAGGCACCTGATAGAGGATATGTTCGGTCGTGCTGCCCAGCAGCTTCTCCAGGCCCCGGGACTGGACTCGGCCCATCACGATCACATCCACCTGCTGCTGATGGGCGAATTCGCTCAGCACCGGAACGGGGTGGCCCTGGATGAAATGCCGGCGGTCAGAGGACACGCCATACCGACCGGCCAGCTTGAGGAACGATTTCTCCATGTCCCTGAGCTGCTCTTTAGTGAGGTCGGCAAGTGTCAGCCCGCCCATGTCGGCCAGATAGGCGGCTGAAATATCGCAGGCATACAGCAGGTGCAGCTCGGCGTCGCACTGCATGGCAAGGTCGCAGGCCTGCTTGATGATCCGCTCATTGAGCTCGTCGCCCTGTGGCTCGGAACTCGAAGCATCGACCGCCGCCACCACCTTGCGCGGCATGGCATGGCCACCTTCGCCAACCAGATAGACCGGTATCGGGCAATGGCGCAGCAAGCGCCAGTCCAGCGGGGTGAAAAACGCGCGCTTGAGTGCCGGTTCGTGCTGCACTTGTTTGATCAGCAAGTCGGGCTGCATCTCCATGACGTGATCGAGAATGTCTTGCTGCAGGTCATCGGCCCAGGTCACCTCTGTCGTCACCACCAGCCCCTTGTCGCGCAGGTTTTTCGCCTGTTCCTTGAGCCAGTCGCGATGGTCTTGCAGGTAATCGGCGCGCGCCTTTTTCCGGTCGCCTTCTTCGAGCAACGCCAAGAGTTTCCAGGAAGGCATCAAGGCACAGACATGCAGGCTCGCTCCGCTGGCCTTGGCCAGGGCTGCGGCATGGTTGATGACCTGGGAGTGACGCAGGGCCGGGTTGATGATCAGCAATAACCGTTGATACTGGCTCATGAGCGGGCTCCGGGCAGATGGGTTTCAACGCCTGCCGTGGCCCTTTCGACGGCCGCCGCGGCGTCCTCGCTGGCGCAGGCACCAGCGCTTGCAATCCAGCGTCCTCCGTCGATGCCCCCTTGGCGTTGATTTATATCAAGTGCCCGCGCAAGGCAGGCAAAATGCCCCCTCCGGCCCGGACACCCGGCCTGTTATCCAGCATATTTATCAATATCAATCAGGGCGGGAGCGCCCTTCTTCACCCATGCGCGAGTACGACCCGGCTCACGGCCATCACTCAGGGAATGGTGGCTGGGCAGGCGATTCCTTTTCCGGAATATCGGTCATGGTCGCCTCGGTCAGCAGCAAGATACTGGCCACCGAAACGGCATTTTCAAGGGCAATGCGCACCACTTTGGTCGGGTCGATAATGCCGGCTTCGTACATGTCGACATAGCTGTTGGTGGATGCATCGAAGCCAATGCTCCCAGGTTCCGCCAGCATGCGCGCAACGACGACGCCGGCGTCCACCGACGAGTTTTCGGCGATGAGCCGCGCCGGGGCTTCCAACGCCCGACGCAATATCTGCAGACCGGTCCTGGCATCGCCCTCATGCAAGGTCTCCTCGGCGGCAACCGTCGGGACAGCCTTGAGCAGGGCCAGGCCGCCCCCCGGAACGATGCCTTCGGCGATCGCCGCCCGGGTCGCCGATATCGCGTCATCCAGTGCATCCTTGCGGGCCTTCATTTCAACCTCGGAAGGCGCCCCGACCCGGATCACCGCGACACCGCCAGACAACCTGGCCAGCCGCTCCTGAAGTTTTTCCCGGTCGTAATCGCTGGTAGTACTGCCCATTTGCGCGCGAATCTGTTGCAGGCGCGCCTCGATAGCTTCACGGCTACCTGCCCCGCCAATCAGCGCCGTGCTGTCTTTTTGCACCACGACTCGATGCGCGCGTCCTAACTGGCCCAGTTCCACCTGTTCAAGGCTGACGCCCAACTCGTTGGAAACCACCGTTGCCCCCGTCAGGACAGCCATGTCCTGAAGTACCTCCTTGCGTCGGTCACCAAAGCCTGGCGCCTTGATCGCCACTGCGCGCAGGACACCCCGTATCTGGTTGACGACCAGCGTGGTCAACGCCTCTCCTTCGATGTCATCCGCGATCAACACCAGGGGTTGCCCGCTTTTGGCAACCAGCTCAAGCAATGGCAGCAAGTCCTTGAGTACGCCGATCTTATGGTCGCAGAGCAGCAAGTAGGCGTCATCGAGCTCGACCTGCATCTTCTCGGTATCGGTGACGAAGTAAGGCGAGACATAACCCCGGTCGAACCGCATCCCCTCCATGACCTCGACCACGGTCTCGGTGGTCTTGGACTCTTCGACGCTGACGACGCCTTCAACGCCCACCTTTTCCAGAGCGTCAGCCACCAGTTGGCCGATGACGGCATCGTTATGCGCCGACAGCGAGGCCACCTGTGCCTTTTCCCTGGGCGTGCCCACCGGCCGCGACTGGGCCTGGAGCGACGCCACGACCAACGACAACCCCCGATCCAGGCCGCGCTTGAGGTCGATCGCACTGGCTCCCGCAACGACGTTGCGTATGCCATCGGCCAGGATCGCATGGGCCAATACCGTTGACGTGCTGGTCCCATCGCCTACCGCGTCGCCTGTGCGCTCGGCCGCTTGACGCAGCATTTGAGCCCCGAGGTTTTCCTCGGGGTCGAGCAGGTCGATGCGTTTGGCAATCGTCACGCCATCATTGCAGACCGTCGGATTGCCCCACTTGTTCTGAATCAGCACTGATTTCGATTTCGGGCCCAGCGTCACGCGCACGGCGTCCGCCAACTGTGTGGCGCCACTCAGGATCTTCTCGCGAGCAGCAGCACGAAACACGATTTTACTGTGAGCCATGAAGTCGCTCTCCTACCCGTTCGATAGTCCTTTCAGCTTCCATGAAACAGCCCCTGAAACCTTGACTTTCATCAACAAACCCACGTTGTCGGCGAGCCCCTGCGCCACGCATAAAGGCCAATGCGCGGATGACCGATGACGAGTGCCGTCAAATGCTGGGGCCGGCTTCACACGGCTAGCGCCAGTCGAGATAACGGAACAGTTCTTCCTCCTGATCGAAATGCAGCCTCACGAGGGTGTCCAGGCGAATCAACTGATGCTGAATCTCCTCGGCAGAAGCCGTGGCGGGGTCGGCGCTGAAGTCGGCGCTCATGCGTGCCAGCAAATGGATAAGGCGAAAAATTTCCCGATGGGCGTGGCTCATCGTCGACAGGGGGTCCTCGCCCGGCAGGCTGCGAGTCAGCAGCGGGTACAGGGTGTTTTCATCGTCGCGCTCATGTTGCGCCAGCGATGTCTGCAGTTTTCCAACCAGTTCCCGCAAGTCGGCCTGCGCCTGCTCAAGGGGGCGCCGCGAAAAGTCACTGGCCAGTTGATGCAGATCGCTCAGCACTGCGGCCAGCTGCTGGTGTTCGTCTTGCAGGCGATCGATATGTTCTGCGGCAAGCTTTCGTGGGCCCGTTCCCTGCAGAGGTCCCAATGCACGCAGGGCGTTAATGATGATCAACACATCAATGCCCTCCTGCACAACGGCACCGACAAGCGGTGGCAGGTAACCGAGCGCAGCCACGACCATGGCCAGCAATGACATGCCCATGCCGACCCATACGCCCTGCCGGGCGATCCGGCAGGTCCGGCGAGCGATGTCCAGCGCATCGACCAGACGGTCCAGGCGATCGACCAGCAATACGACACCCGCCGCTTGCGCAGATGCCGTGGCACCGCTGGCGCCCATCGCCACACCGACATTGGCCGCCGCCAGCGAGGGGGCATCGTTGATGCCGTCGCCGACCATCAGTGTGCTGGCACGCTGGCAGCCCTGCTGGACAGCCTGCACTTTATCCTTGGGCGTCAACCCGGCTCGCAGCTCGTCGATCCCCGCAGACAGGGCAATCATCTCGGCGGTTTCCAGGCGGTCCCCGGTGAGCATGACGATTTTCTCGATGCCTCGGTTGCGCAATCGCCGCAAGGTTTGCGGGGTTTCTCGGCGCACCTTATCCGAAAACACCAGCAGGCCAGCCAGCTCCCCGTCCACGTCGATGAAGCTGCCACTACACGCCAGGTAATCCATATGGCGCAGCATGGCCGTGCTCCAGTCAGTCGCAGGCGCTTGTTCATGCGCAAAAGACAAGGTGCCGAAACGCACGCGCCGGCCTTCGACCAGACCACAAAGCCCCGAGCCAGGATGTTCCTGAACCTCCCGCGGAGCGCTGAGTGATAAATGGTGTTGATGTGCCGCCTCGACCATTGCCTGGCAGATCGGATGCGTCGAAGCCTGCGCCAGCGAGGCGGCCAGGCCAAGCAGGTGCTGGGGATTGGCCAGCCCGTTGACCTCTATCGACTGCAGGCGCGCATGGCCGCTGGTCAGTGTGCCGGTCTTGTCGAGAAACACCTGCCTGATCCCGGCCAACGCCTCCAGGGTCGTGCCGTCCTTGATCAATATCCCGCGCCGCGCCGCCCTCGAAATGCCTGACATGATGGAAATCGGCACCGCCAGGATCAACGGGCAAGGTGTGGCGACCACCAGGACCGCAAGCACCCGCAAGGGATCGCCACTCATTTGCCAGGCCACGGTGGCGATCAGCAAGGTCAGCGGAATGAACAGCAGCGCATAGCGGTCGGCCAGGCGCACAAAGGGTGCGCGCGAACGTCGTGCCGTCTCCGCCAGCCGCACTATCCCGGCATAGGTGCTTTGCGCAGCCGTTCGCGTGGCGGTTAACAGGAAAGGTGCGCCGACATTGGATACGCCACTGGGCAGTTGCTCACCTTGGCGACGGGTTACCGGCAACGACTCACCGCTGAGCGCCGATTCGTCCAGGATGGCCGCGGGACTCAGCAGGCGACCATCGACCGGTATCACCTCCCCCAGGCGCACCAGCAATGTCTGCTGCGGTTGGATCTGCTCGACCGGGATCCTGCGCAAGCCGCCCTGCTCCTGCAGCCAGGCAAAACGTGGTGCCCGATCGATGAGCGCACGAAGCTCGCGCTCGGCGCGTTGCCTGGTGAAGAACTCCAGGGTGCGTCCGGTAGCCAGCATCAAGGCAATCACCGCCGCCACCAGCATCTGCTCCAGGACCAGTGCGGCGACCATCGACATCAGCGCGATCAGGTCTACACCCGCCTCGCGCCGGGCCAGGCGCTGGGCAATCTCGACGAGCAGGACCAGGGCCATCACCAGGCTGCCTGCGGCCCAGCCTAGCGATGCCCAGCCGGGCTTCTGCGCCATGTACGCAACGCCACCGGCCAGGAGCGTCAACACACAGAACAGCAATAGCAGCGGGTTCAGCCACTTGCCGAACATCGAGGAGAGTTCCTCAACAGGCGATTCGCATTCAGCGCTGGGAAAACCGTTGTCCTTCATAGGATCACTCTCGTCGCCACCACGACGCCTCGATCGGTGAGTGGCAACACCGGGGGGTTGTCAGAGCGATGAGCTTGCAGGCTGGTCGGCAGCCGAGAGCTCGACGCTGTCGCGGTACTCCGGCACCGAGACCGACCATCCCAGCTCCTGGCTGATGCGGCGGCGCAGTACGTCCGAGGCGTTGGGTTCGCCATGCACCACGAAGGTGTGTTTCGGCGGCCGCTTGAACCCGCGCAACCACTGCATGATTTCATCGGCGTCGGCGTGCGCGGACAAGGTTTCCATCGGCACGACTTCGGCGCGGATCGGCACATCCTTGCCGTGGATACGCACCGACTCGGCGCCTGCGACTATCTGCGCGCCGCGGGTGCCGCCGGCCTGGAAGCCCGGCACCAGCAACGTATTGATCGGGTTGGGGGCCAGCGCCTTGAGGTGGTGAACCACCCGGCCACCGGTGGCCATGCCACTGGCGGCGATGATCACCGCGGGCGTGCGCTGCAGATCCAGGTTGATCGATTCCTGGGTCGTGCGCACGAAATGCGCGACATGGCACATGCCTTCGCACTCCTCCTGGGAGAGGCGGTGCTCACTGCGAAAACGCTGGTACAGGCGTGTGACATCGGTGGCCATGGGACTGTTGAGGTAGATCGGCAGGTCGGGGATCGCACGTTTCTGCAACAGCCGGTACAGGTGATACATCAGCAATTGCGCGCGCCCTACCGCAAACGACGGTACCAGGGTGATGCCACGGCGCATCGCGGTTCGGCTGATGACCTGTGCCAGTTGCTCTTCCGGTGACTCGACGGGATGCCGGCGGTCGCCATAGGTCGACTCCACCAGCAGATAATCGGCGTGCTCGATGGTTTCCGGTGCGAACATCAAAGGGTCGTTGGGCCGCCCCAGGTCCCCGGAGCACACCAGCGTGATGCCGCCGGCCACGACTTCCACCGTGGCCGCGCCGAGAATATGCCCGGCGCAGCGCAACTGGATGCTCATACCCGGGACGATATCGACCCGATGGTGCAACTCCAGCGGCCGCAGCAGCTTCAGGGCGCGCTCCGCATCCTGCTCGGTATAGAGCGGCAACGCCGGGGTGTGTTTCGAGTAGCCATGGCGATTGGCGAACTCGGCCTCTTCCTCCTGCAGGCGGCCGCTGTCGCGCAACAGGATTTTCACCAGCTCACAGGTGGCGGCCGTGGCATACACCGGGCCGCGGTAACCGTTGCGCGCCAATACCGGCAGGTAGCCGCTGTGATCCAGGTGGGCATGGGTCAGGACAATGGCGTCCAGCTCGCGAACCGGTAGCTGGAACGGGTCCCAGTTATGCAGGCGCAATTGCTTGTAGCCCTGGAACAGGCCGCAATCGATCAGTACATGCTGGCCTTCATGCTCCAGCAGGTACTTGCTGCCGGTGACCGTACCGGCCGCGCCGAGAAATGACATTCGCATGCTTGTCTCCTTGAACCTTCATGGGAACGCTATTGATCGCTCCTTTCGCCCTGGCGACCGTTGATTTTTATCAACCGTGGCTGTGCCCGCGGTCATTTCAGCCGGCCTCGGCGGGCGGCTTGACCAGCATCAGGCTGCAGGGGGGATGGTGCAGCAGGTTCTCGGCGGTACTGCCGACGAAAACCTCGACGCCGTGGCGGCAGGCCGTGCCCAGCACGACCATGTCGAACACGTTCCGGCGGGCGAAATGGCCGATCACCTGATGGGGGATGCCAGCCAGCTGATGTCGGTGTTTCTGCTCGACCCCATAGCGCTCGGCGAGCAGATCGAAGGCCTCTTGCTGGGCATCGTTGACCGCATCCCGCAGGCTGTCGTCCAGGCTCGAGGTCGGCACACTCGTCACCGTGTCGCCCACCACCGACCAGTTGCTGACATTGAGCAGGTGCACGGTCGCGCCGCAGGACGTTGCCAGCGTCGAGGCCAGGTCGAGAATCCGTTCGTTGAGCCCTTGGGTCAGTGCTTCGAGGTGGGACAGGTCGATGGCGGCGAGGATCTTCAACGGCCTGGGGTTTTCCGCACGGATGACCAGGTGCAAGGGGGCGGGACAGTCACGCAGCAACAACCAGTCCAGAGGCCGATGGAACACCCGGTCGAGTGCCGGCACCGGCTGCATATCCTTGATCACCAGGTCCGGGTAGAAGTCGTTCACGTATTCAAGCACGTGGGCCGGGCTCAACCTGGCCCAGACCACTTCAGTGGTCACCTGCCCTCCTTTGCATCGCTCAAGCCTGGCCTGTTGCTCGAGCCAGTGGCGGTGCACCTGCAGGTAACCTTCCCGGGCCTGGGTCATCGCGTCGTGGTCGAACAGGCCGGCCACCGCCAGTGCGTTGACGTAATCGAACGCGACAATATGCAACATCGCACCTGTTGCGTTGGCCAGCGCCTGCGCCCGCTCGAATGCGGGGGTGCGAATCATCTCCGTCGGTGCAATGAGCAGTAAACGTTGTATTTTCAACATCACACACCTCGTCCTGGAAACGCTTTACCCGTGTAGCTGCCAGCCCGGCTTCCTGCCGGGAGCATCGTTCAAAAATCATTCATTACTTGCGGGTCGCCTTATCGAGCATCCGACGAGCACGTTCATTCGCCTCATCCGCGGTCCGTTGCGCCTGGCTGGCCGTTGCCTCTGCCCGTTCCGCTTTCAAATAAGCTTCATCGGCCCTGAGCCTCGCCGTCGCGGCGTTGTTTTCCGCGGACTCCAGGCGCGCGTCGATTTCCTGGGCATGTCGCTGACTGCAACCGGCCGTCGTCGCCAACACGATGCCCAGCAGTACAACGGGCAAGTGCTTATCCATGGTTTCCCCCTCAGTCGATTACGACTGGATAGCTTCAGGCTGTGCTTCGAGTATCGGGCGTTATCGAGCCGAGCCTCTGATCTTTATCAACTAATACCGGCTAGCGATCAGCGGGTGGCGTCAGCGAAGCCTTGTTGATTTAGCTCAATGTCACAGCGTCGCTCAGGCGTAAAAAAACCAGAGAGGCCGGTTTATGACCCGGACAACCAACGCATCAGCCAAAGGACACCATCATGAGCGACCTGAATCTGCGTAAATTCATTCTGGAGGAGCTGGAGTTCCAGCCCGATATCGATGCCGCCAACATCGGTGTGACAGTGGAGAACGGTGTGGTCACGCTCACTGGCCACGTCAACAGCTACGCCCAGAAAATCAGTGCCGAACGTGCGGTAAAAGGCATCAAGGGAGTGCGTGCGCTGGCCGAGGAAATCCAGGTCAGGCTGGAAAAAGGCGCCGGCACGGCGGACGACACCATTGCCAACCGAGCCTTGAACATCCTCAACTGGAGTTCAGACGTACCTGAAGGAGACATCAAGATCATGGTACAGAACGGCTGGATCACCCTCGAAGGCGAAGTCGACTGGCAGTACCAGAAAGAAACCGCGGAGCGGGCGGTACGTAAATTGTCTGGCGTGGTGGGCGTGGACAACCAGCTCACCCTTTGTCCGCGAGTGGATGCCGGCGATATCCGGCAGCGTATCGAGGACGCCCTCAAGCGCAATGCGGAAATCGATGCCAAGGCCATTCACATCAAGGTCGACGGCGATGTGGTAAAGCTTGAAGGCAAGGTCCATTTGTGGCGCGAACGGCAGATAGCCGAACGAGCTGCCTGGTCGGTGCCGGGAGTAAGGAAGGTAGACGATCATTTGCTGATTGCCTGAATCGATCACCCGGGGCGCCCACGGCTTCCCCGGGTGATAGGCGGCCTGTCCGGCCCCCATGCCCTCTCCGTGAGCCAAGGCCATGAACAAAAGTCACCAATGGAACCTGTCCTACTTCGTGATCGCGTTGGCCATGGTCGCCCTCGCTCAGTTTCTCTTTTTCGATCGTCATGCCGTGCAGGACATTCCTTACAGCCAGTTTCTGCAACTGCTGAACGAGCAGAAGGTCAGCGATTTGCGGATTGAGAAGGATCGGATCAGCGGCAAACTGCAGCCCCCCATCGATGGGCGCGACCGGTTCTCGACGGTGCGGGTCGAACCGGCGCTGGCGGCGGATCTTGCCCGATCGACTGTCGGATTCAGAGGCATCAATGAAAACACCCTGATGAGCAACCTGCTGGGGTGGTTGCTACCTTTTGTCCTCATCATGGCGGTCTGGCACTTCCTGTTTCGCGGGCTGGCGGAAAAACAGGGCCTGGGTGGATTGATGAGCATTGGCAAGTCCCGGGCCAAAGTGTTCGTGGAGCGCGATACCGGGGTGACCTTCGCCGATGTCGCGGGCATCGATGAAGCCAGGGCCGAACTGGTGGAGATCGTCTCGTTCCTCAAGGACAAGGCCAGGTACGCGCGCCTTGGGGCGCATATTCCCAAGGGGACGTTACTGGTCGGTCCACCGGGTACAGGCAAGACCCTGGTGGCCAAGGCCATCGCCGGGGAAGCCGGGGTACCGTTTTTCTCGATCTCAGGCTCCGAATTCGTCGAAATGTTCGTTGGCGTCGGCGCCGCCCGAGTGCGTGATCTGTTCGAGCAGGCCAGGCAGGCCGCACCCTGCATTATTTTCATCGATGAGCTCGATGCCCTGGGCAAGATGCGGGGTATCGGCGCGTTCGGTGGCAATGACGAAAAAGAACAGACGCTCAACCAGCTTCTGGCCGAGCTGGACGGATTCGATCCCCGCGAAGGCGTCGTCCTGCTGGCCGCGACCAATCGTCCCGAGATTCTGGACCCGGCACTGTTACGGGCGGGCCGGTTCGACCGGCAGTTGCTGATCGATCGCCCCGATCGCAAAGGCCGAGAGGCGATTCTCAAGGTCCACCTGAAAAAAATTACCGCGGCAGCGGACCTCGATTGCCAGCGTATCGCCGACATCACCACCGGTTTCACGGGTGCCGACCTGGCCAACCTGGTCAACGAAGCCGCCATCGTGGCCACCCGCCGCGGCGCCGAGTCGGTCCACCTCGACGACTTCACCTCGGCGGTGGAGCGCCTTGTCGCGGGGATCGAACGCAAGAGCAGCCTGCTGCACCCCGACGAACGCAAGGTGGTGGCCTATCACGAGATGGGGCATGCCCTGGCCGCCAGCAGCCTGCCGGCCATGGACCCGGTCCACAAGGTGTCGATCATCCCGCGCGCCGCCGGTTCTCTGGGCTATACCTTGCAGCGACCGACCGAGGACCACTTCCTGATCAGTTGCCAGATGCTCAAGGACCGGATTGTCGTGCTGATGGCCGGACGCGCCGCCGAGTTCCTTGCCTATGGCCAGATATCCACCGGCGCCGCTGACGACCTGGGGCACGCCACCGATATTGCCCGCCAGTTGATCACTCGGTTCGGCATGGACTCGACCCTCGGCCAGTCGGTACTCGAACGGCAACCTGCAAGCTATTTGGGCGAACGCCTGCCGCGAGGTGGCGAGAGAGACTATTCGGAACAAACCGCCCGGGAAATTGACCTGGCCATCCGCACCTTGCTCGATGAAGCCTATGACAAGGCCAAGACCCTGCTCCAGAACCGCCGGAACGACCTGGATGCCGGAGCCCGCCTGCTGCTGGAAAAGGAGACCCTGACTCCCGAGGAATTTCCACCGCTCCGGCCGTTGGTGCCGGCCCAGGCTTCGCAGCGGCTGAGCGCGCTCTGACACTCAAGTACCGGTCGCGGGCGTCCATTGCCAGTTCAGCACCTCGGGCATGTCCTGACCGTGTTCGATGAGGTAGAGCTTGTGTTTTTCCAGGGTCGACCAGTAGCGCGACCGCGCCAGCTGCAACTGACCATGCAGCCGGGGTACCCGCTCGATCACGTCCAGCGCCAGCTGGTAACGATCCAGGTTGTTGATCACCGCCATGTCGAACGGGGTGGTGGTCGCGCCCTCCTCCTTGAAACCACGCACATGGAAACGCTCGGGATTGTTTCGCTTGTACAGCAACCTGTGGATCAGCGCCGGGTAACCGTGGAACGCGAAGATCACCGGCTGGTCGAGGGTAAACAGCTGCTCGAAGGCGCTGTCCGGCAAACCATGGGGGTGCTGGTATGAGGGCTGCAGCACCATCAGGTCGACGACATTCACCACCCTCACCCGCAGGTCCGGAACGTACTCGCGCAGCAGGGTCACGGCGGCCAGGGTCTCCAGGGTCGGCACATCGCCGGCGCAGGCCATCACCACGTCGGGGTCCTGGTCATCCCGGCTGGCCCAGTCCCATCGACCGATCCCGGCCTGGCAATGGCGGATGGCCGCATCGATATCCAGCCACTGCCACTCCGGTTGCTTGCCGGCCACGATGACGTTGATGTAGTTGCGGCTGCGCAAGCAGTGATCGGCTACCGACAACAGGCAATTGGCGTCGGGTGGCAGATAGATTCGCGCGATATCGGCCTTTTTGTTCGCCAGCAGGTCGATGAACCCCGGGTCCTGGTGCGAGAAGCCGTTGTGGTCCTGGCGCCAGACATGGGAAGTCAGCAGATAGTTGAGCGAGGCCACGGGTTTGCGCCACGGCACCTCGGCGGCGGTTTTCAGCCATTTGGCGTGCTGATTGACCATCGAATCGACGATATGAATGAACGCCTCGTAGCAGGACAGCAGGCCGTGCCGCCCCGTCAGCAGGTAGCCCTCGAGCCAGCCTTCACAGACCTGTTCGCTGAGGATTTCCATCACCCGACCGTCAGCCGCCAGGTGGCTGTCATCGGGCTCTTGTGGATCCATCCAGGCCTTGGCACTGACCTCATAGACCGCGTCCAGCCGGTTCGAGGCCGTTTCATCCGGGCCGAACAGGCGAAAGTTACGCGACAGCAGACTGTTTTTCATCACGTCGCGCAAGAACCTGCCCAGCACGCGGGTGGCCTCTGCCCGCAGGCAGCCCGGCGCCGCGAGCGGCACGGCGTAGTCGGCGAACCGTGGCAGATCCAGCGACCGCAACAACACGCCGCCATTGGCATGGGGGTTGGCGCTCATGCGCCGGTGTCCGGTGGGCGCCAGTGCGGCAAGCTCGGGCAGCAAGGCACCGTTGGCATCGAACAGCTCGTCGGGACGGTAGCTGTTGAGCCACTCCTCGAGCTGGCGCAGGTGCAGCGGCTGCTGGAAATCGGCCAGGGGCACCTGATGCGCACGGCAGGTGCCCTCGACCCGATGGCCGTCGACGAATTTCGGCCCGGTCCAGCCCTTGGGGGTGCGTAACACCAGCATGGGCCACAGAGGCCGCTCCGGAGCCTGGTCCTGGGTATTGCGGCGGGCGATGCGCTGGATCTCGCGAATTTCCTGCAGCACCGTGTCCAGTGTCCTGGCCAGCGCCTGGTGCACCTCCATCGGGTCATCGCCTTCGACGAAATACGGGTCGTAGCCATAGCCATACATCAGGGCCGACAGCTCGTCCTCGCTGATCCTGGAGAGCAGCGCCGGATTGGCGATCTTGTGGCCATTGAGGTGCAGGATCGGCAACACCGCGCCGTCGCGCGCCGGGTTGAGGAACTTGTTGGAATGCCAGCTGGCCGCCAGCGTTGCCGTTTCCGCCTCGCCATCGCCGATGACACAGGCCACGATCAGGTCCGGATTATCGAAGGCGGCGCCGTAGGCATGGGCCAGGCTATAACCCAGCTCGCCGCCTTCATGGATCGACCCTGGAATCTGCGCCGAAACGTGGCTGGAGATCCCGTATGGCCAGGAAAACTGCCTGAACAGGCGGCTCAGGCCGCTGGCGTTGCGCCCCACCTCCGGATTGAGCTCGGTGTAGGTGCCTTCCAGGTAGGTCTGGGCCACGACAGCCGGCCCGCCATGACCGGGGCCGGCGACAAAGATCATGTTCAGGTCGTACTGGTTGATCAGCCGGTTGAGGTGCGTGTAGATGAGGTTGAGCCCCGGCGTGGTGCCCCAGTGCCCCAGTAGCCGCGGCTTGATATGAGCCAGGGCCAGCGGCGTCCTCAGCAGCGGGTTGTCCTTGAGGTAGATCTGCCCGACCGCCAGGTAATTGGAGGCCCGCCAGTAGGCATCCAGCGTCTCCAGTTGTTCCGCACTCAGGAAACCGCTCATGAAGTTCTCCGCCAGGGCCCGGCCCACCGATCGACATGCATCGATTCTGGGAGCCTGGAACGCTCAGGACTTGATTTACATCAAGCACCGATGAAGCCATTGAAGCTGAATAAGCCATCGTTCCATCGACGCCGTCTTGACCAGGCCCTTCCACTCGTCGCCTGCTTTTTGCCAGCAGCCGGACGGCCCGCCCTAGCGAGGTTCAAGGACTATGCTTTACCAACCGATAGAGGGGTCTTATGGCATGCCGGACGCCCGGACGCACCCGAACCATCATCTCAAGACTGCCTGTGCCAACTGCAGCGTCCTGGAGCTGTGCCTGCCGCTTGGTCTGACCGGGCACGAAATCGAGCGCCTGGACACCCTGATCGTGCAACGGTTCAAGGTCAGGAAAGGCGCCGCCCTCTATCGCGCCGGCGATCCATTGCGCTCGCTGTATGCCGTGCGTATCGGCTCGTTCAAGACCAGCGTGCTTTCACTCGATGGGCGCGAGCAGGTCACCGGCTTCCAGATGCCGGGCGAAATGCTTGGCCTGGACGCCATCAGCAGCGACATGCACACCTGTAACGCGCTGGCCCTCGAAGACAGCGAAGTCTGCCCTATCCATTTTGCCCACCTGGAAAAACTCGCCCTGGAGCTGCCGTCGCTGCAGCACAACCTGAACCGGATCCTCAGCCGCGAGATCGTGCGCGATCACGACATGCTGATGATGCTGGGCAACATGAACTCCGACGAACGCCTGGCGGCCTTCCTGCTGAACCTGTCGCAACGCCTGAGCCAGCGTGGCTACTCGTCCAGGGACTTCATCCTGAAGATGCGCCGCGAGGAGATCGGCTCCTACCTGGGGCTGAGGCTGGAAACCATCTGCCGGGGCATCGCGCACCTGCGGGACCAGGGGCTGGTGGAAATTTCCGGCCGGGAAGTCAAGGTCCTGAACATGGAGGGGCTCAAGCAATTGGTCGCAGGTTGCCACCGTTCAGCCCCGCGCTGATCCCTGGAAGCGTGGAAAACCATCATGCGCGCCATGGTCCTGCATATCCCCGGCGAGCCGCTGCGCCGGGAAGAACGCCCGGTCCCGACACCCGGTCCCCAGCAACTGCTGATCAAAGTCCTGGCCTGCGGCGTCTGCCGCACCGACCTGCACCTGGTCGATGGCGAGTTGCCCCAGGCCGTGCTGCCACGGGTGCCGGGCCACGAAATCGTTGGCCAGGTGACCGCGGTGGGTGCCGACGTCGCGCCGGACTGGATCGGCCAGCGGGTGGGCGTGCCCTGGCTCGGCTGGACCTGCGGCGAATGCGAGTTCTGCCGCACGGGCCGGGAAAACCTGTGCGACCAGGCGCAATTTACCGGCTGTCACCTGGACGGCGGCTACGCCGACTACACCCTCGCCGACGCCCGTTTCTGCCTGCCGCTTCCCCAAGCGCTCTCGGCCACCCAGGCCGCACCGTTGCTGTGTGCCGGGCTGATCGGTTTTCGCGCCTTGCGCATGGCTGGCAACGCACGGCACCTGGGCCTCTACGGTTTCGGCGCGGCAGCGCACCTGGCAATCCAGGTGGCGCTGGGCCGTGGGCAGCAGGTGTATGCCTTCACCCGACCCGATGACCACGCGGGCCAGGACTATGCCCGATCGCTGGGGGCCAGCTGGGCCGGCCCCTCGGACCAGCCCCCGCCGCACCCGCTCGACGCCAGCCTGATCTTCGCCCCCGTCGGCCCGCTGGTGCCGCTGGCGCTGGCCGTCACGGCCAAGGGCGGCTGCGTGGTCTGCGCCGGCATCCACATGAGCGACATCCCGGCATTCCCTTATCGACTGCTCTGGGGCGAACGCAGCGTGCGCTCGGTGGCCAACCTGACCCGCGAAGACGGCATCGCGTTCTTCGCAGAATTGCAGCACACCCCGGTTCACTGCGACGTCACCTGCTTCGCCCTGGACGATGCCAACCAGGCACTGGAGCATCTGCGGGCCGGTCAGTTCAACGGTGCGATCGTGCTCACCCCGTGACGCCCGAGCCGTTCACCTGACCGCCAGGATACTGCCCGGCACCGAATACAGCGCCCGCTCGGTATTGCTGCCGATCAAGCGGTCGATCCCCAGCCGATGCACAGTCCCCATCACCACCACATCGGCCAGGTACTGCTCGACGAAGTCACCGATCGCCGGCACCGGCGGGCCCGGGACGAAGTGCCGGCGCTCCGGCGGGATGGCGTAGCGCTCCGCCAGGGTGACAAACGCCTGGTGCAGGGACTCACGCAGCTCTTCAACGACGTCCATGCCCCAGCCACCGCTGACCAGCGGTGCATCGCCATTGAACGCCGGCGACAGGTCATAGGCATACAGCAGGTGCAGCGGCGCATCGCATTGCAGGGCCAGGGCATTGGCCGTCTGGATGATGGTGTCGTTCAGGCCGCTGATCTGTGTCGATGGATCGAATGGATCCACCGCCGCCACGACCCGGTGCGGCAACCCGTAGCGGGCCTGATTGACCAGGTGCACGGGGACCGGGCACTCACGCAGCAAATGACAATCGAGCGGCGTGATGAACACCCGCTTGAGCAGCGGTTCCAGGCTGGCGTCCTTGATCAGCAGGTCGGGGCCGAGCTCCTCGACCGTCTTCAGGATGTCCAGCAGCGGATGGGTGGTGAACAGCACGTCGACGGTCGCCTCCAGCCCCAGGTCGCCGAGCCGCTGGGTCTCTTCGGCCACCCAGCGGCGATGGCGCCGCATATAACGCTGATAACCCGCCTCGTCGATCTTCTCTTCCCACAAGCGCACGACCGGCGCTGGCTCGGCGAAGGCGCGTACATGCAGCGCAGCCCCGCTGGCCTTGGCCAGCGCAACCGCCCGCAGCGAGGCAGGCGACTGATGCAGGGTTGGATCGGCGATCAGCAGCAAATGTTGGTAATGCCCCATCACACACCTCGCTCAGGCACCGGTCGAACAGGCCGGCATGCGCCAAGAGTGCGCCTTGTCCCCCGATGCGCGGTTTGATTTACATCAGGTGCCGATCAATGAACGAGGCCTGTCGCCTGTGTCTGATCCAGATCAGATCCGCGTGCTGTCAGCAGGGTAAATAAAACCGAACAAACCGCGTGTGCGCCCTGCCGCACACGCCCCTGCGGCCGTATGGAGAACCCCATCATGCTCACTGTCAAAGACCACAACGAACGGGCCGCCGGCGTCTACGCCGCGGTCCCCGGAGAACACTGGATCGAAGCGCTGAGGGACGGCCGTCATGTGCTGATCCGGCCACTGGCGGAAAAGGACCGCGAGCGGGAGTACGCCTTTATCAAGCGCCTGTCTCCCGAATCCAGGCACATGCGCTTTCTTGCCCAGATCAGCGACCCCAGTGGCGCCTTGCTCGATCAGTTGATGAACACCGACGGCAAGCAGCGCATGGCCTACGTCGCGCTGGCTCACGATAACGGACAACTGATCGAGATCGGCATCAGCCGCTACGCCGCCACGGGCGAGCACGAATGCGAATGCGCGGTGACCGTCGCCGACGAATGGACGCAGCTGGGCCTGGGCACCTTGTTGATGGAGCACCTGATCAAGGCGGCCCGCCAGAACGGCTTTCGCCAGATGTATTCGATCGACGCCGCCAGCAATGCGCCCATGCGCGACCTGGCCAAGGCCCTGGGTTTCGAACGCAGTCACGATCCCGACGACAGCCGCCAGGTCATCCATCGCCTCCATCTGTAAAACCGCCGCCCCTGGCGTGCCGGCCAGCGGTCCGCCAGGGGCGACTCACCCTCGATTACAGCCTCTTGTCCGGTTTTATTGCCAGCACACTGCAAGGTGTCCGATGCAAAAGTTGCTCGGCGGTGCTGCCCAAGAGTTTTTTCAATCCCTTGTGCTGCACGGTTCCCAGGACAATGACGTCAGTGCGGTGGGCAATCGCGAAATCACAGATGCACGACAGCGGCGTACCCTCGATGAAGTGGCGACGCTCCGGCGGCACGCCATGGCGTTCGGCCAGTGCCGCGAATGCCTCGAATTGCGCCTCGCCCAACACTTCGTAGATCCCGGTGCTCAACGGCAGCACACCAACCCCCATGTCCTGGGCATACACCGCGGCCCAGTCATACACATGCACCAGCTCGAGTCCGGCGGCACACTGCCCGGCCAGCTTCGCCGCGGCGTCGATAATCTGGTCGTTGAACACCTTGTCCTGCTCGTCGCTGCGCAGCACATCGACGATGGCCAGCACATTGCGTGGCCGCGGGTTGAAGGCATTGGTCACCAGGTGCACCGGCACCGGACAATCCCGTAGCAGTTGCCAATCCAGCGGGGTGAAGAACACGCGCTTCAAGGCCGGTTCTTCTTCGGCATCCTTGACGATCAGGGCCAGGGGCATCTCATTGACCAAGTGCAGGATTTCTTCGAACGGGCGGTGCACCCAGACCACTTCGCTGGTGACCTCGATGCCCTGTTCGCTCATCGAGCGAGCTTGCTCGTCAAGCCATTGCCGATGGTTTTGCAGGTACCCGTCCCGGGCCTGGGCGATCTGTTCGGGCGCGAACAGGCCGGCCACCGCCAGCGCCTGCAGATAATCGAAGGCCACGATATGCAAGGGCAATTGCATCGCCCGAGCCAGCGCCGCGGCGCGGTCGAACGCCGGCGTCCGGTTCATGGCTGGCGGGGCAATGAGCAGTAAACGCTGAGTCTGTGACATAAGGCACCTCGGCACGCGGTCGTCTAAAAAACCTGGCTGGAATTGCAGATTGAAGGTTTCAGGACCGGGTGACTTGATCTTTGTCAGCTACCCGAAGCGACAGGCTTCAGTACAACCAGATACCGGCCCACATCGCCAACGTCAGCAGTACCTGGCCGGGAATGACATAAGCGGCGAAGCGGTGCCCGCCGCTGACCCAGGCCACCAGGCATTTGCTCAGGGAATTGCTGCTGACCACGATCAGCACCGGCGTGGCGATGGCCTGGAACGGCAACTGGCCGGATTTGGCCAGGGAGGCTATCGACGCCGTCGAGGAATGGGCGTCGGCGAAACCGCTGAGGGTCGCCGTGACCATCACCCCTACTTCGCCAAAGTGGCTCAACATCACCGACGACAGGAAAGTAATAGCGGTCATGGCCAGCGTGACGAGCAAGGCCAGCTTGAGGTTGAACGCGCCGCCGACCTTGATCGGCTGGCGGGTGCCCTGGGCGGGTGCGGGAAACATCAGGCACAGGCCATACAATGCCGTGGCGGCCGCACCGGCGAACAGCGGCCCCCACATAGGCCCCAGCAGACCGGTATCGACCGCGCCGAGGATCAGGCCCACCTGGGTCAGGGTGGCCAGGTTGGAGAGCAACGCCGCCGCGCCCAGGACCTTGATGCTGTCCGGTTCCTTGGCAGCGATATGCCCCATGGCGGCGATGGTCACCGTGCTGGAGGCGAACCCCGAGGCGATGGCACTGATCGCATAACCGTAACGCGTGCCCAGGTTACGGACGGCGATATGGCCTATCGCGCCCACGGCCATCAGCAACACGGTCAGGGTGCAGATGGTGCGCAAATTGATCGCGGCATAAGGCCCGATGTAACGATCCGGCGCCAGCGGCAACACCACCAGCGCGGCGATCAGCAGTACCAGGCCGTCGCGCATTTCCGCTTCGCTCAGTTGGCTGCGGGCGAAGTGATGCAACTTTTGTCGATAGGCCAGCAGCCCGCCCATCACCACGCCAATGGCAATCGCCAGTTCCGGCGCCGTACCGCACATCGCCCCCAGCGCCAGTACCGTGAGCAACGCCACTTCGCTGGTCACGCCCGGGTCGCTGCCCAGGCTTCGCCAATACGCCACGGTGACCAGCATGGCCAGGCAGATCGCCATGATCCCCAGCAGCAGGCCACCACCGACCTGCATGGCCACGTACCCCAGCAGCGCGGTAATGGCGAATGTGCGCAACCCGGCACAGGCACGGCTGTCTCCTCGCCCCTTGTGCCGCTCGCGCTCCAGGCCGATAAGCAGGCCGATGCCCAGCGCAGCCGCCGCGCCCTCCAGGCCAAGGGTCGCACTCATAGAACCTCCATCCGGATGAACCTGCCGCCCTGGCCACGAGGGTCACTTCACCAGGCCTGGGCAGGCTCCCTTGCTGGTCGTCGGGGCGGATCGGTTGCCGGCGGCCCGAGGGGCATCCCTCGTCTGGCCAGGGCTGGCCGGCCAGGCATGCGGCGCATCGATGCGCGCCCTGAGTTGACCGACGAAGGTCGTTGCGGCTTCCAGGCTGTCGAAGTCCACTTCCAGGGCATCCATGTGCACCACCCAGCCGTGGCCTGCCGGTTTTTCTGTAATGTCGATGATCATCGATCACCTCCGCGCAAGCACGAACGTCAACCGCCCCGGTATCACGGGGTAATCGCGACCTTCATGACCCCGTCCCGCTGGTGAGCGAACAGCTCATAGGCGGCTTCGATATCGTCGAGCCTGAAGCGGTGGGTCACCAGCGGCGACAGGTCGACCCCGCCGCTTTGCACCACTGCCATCAAGCGACGCATGCGTTCCTTGCCGCCGGGGCACAGGGTGCTGACGATGCTGTAGTCGCCCAGCCCGGCGGCGAAGGCGTCGAGCGGGATGTGCAGGTCGCTGGAATACACGCCGAGGCTGGACAACCGCCCGCCGGGCCGCAGCACGCGCAAGGCGGACTCAAAGGTGCCCTGGGTGCCCAGGGCTTCGATGGCCACGTCGACGCCACGGCCATCGGTGAGCGCCATGATCTGCTCGACCACGTTGCCGTCCCTGAAGTTGACCACCTGGGTCGCCCCCAAGCGTTTGGCCACCGTCATGCGCTCGGCCACGGCATCCACGCCGATGATCTGGCTGGCGCCTTTGAGCCGCGCACCGGCCACCGCGCAGAGGCCGATCGGGCCCAGGGCGAATACCGCGACGGTGTCGCCGATATTGACCTCGCCACGTTCGGCCCCGGAAAACCCGGTGGACATGATATCGGGGCACATCAGCACCTGTTCGTCGCTGAGGCCGTCGGGGATCGGGCACAAGTTGGCCAGGGCATCCGGTACCAATACGTACTCGGCCTGGCAACCGTCGATGATGTTGCCGAACTTCCAGCCACCGATGGCGCGAAAACCATGGCGGGTGTCCGGGCCGTCCTGGGAGGCGCAACCGCATAGGCAAGCATAGCTTTGCCCGCTGGGCGTGATGGCCCCGGCAATCACCCGCTGCCCCTCGGTAAAACCGCGCACCTGCGAGCCCAGCCGCTCGATGATGCCCACCGGTTCATGACCGATGGTCAGGCCCTTGGCCACCGGGTACTCGCCACGCAGGATGTGCACATCGGTGCCGCAGATCGTCGTCGTGGTGATACGCACCAGGGCATCCAGCGGGCCCACTTCGGGGATCGGCTTTTCATCGAGCACGATCCGGTTCTTTTCAACGAAAATTGCCGCTTTCATGGTGGCCATGACGATTCTCCGGTCCGGTGCCCGCTCTAGAGTCCAGCAAGACGTTCAGGCTGCGCCGGAAGGAAGGCCCTGGGGTTGATCATGATCAACAATTCATCGATGGAGCCCTTTGCGCCCAACCACACGTCTGCCGGCCTGCTCCACGACCGGACGGGTTGATACAGATCAAGCGCGCGCCACCGGCCAGAGGCAGGATCGGGGCAAGGTTTCACGACCGAAGACGCATCGTTGCCGATACCTGCAACTACCCACGGGAGATTTGTCATGTCCGAGCAAGCACGTTTCATGCTGGTCGCCTCGCCACTGATGGAGAACAGTCCGGCCTTCGATCGGGCCGCCGCGCTGGCCAGGGCCGAAGATGCAGCCCTGCACATCGTCGCCTTCGATTACCTGGAGGGTCTGGCCACGGCCAGCCTGGTCAACGAACAGGCCCTGGAGCAGATGCGCCTGGGCTACGTCGAGCGCCATCGTCAATGGCTTGAAGAACAGGCCCGCCCGATGCGCAAACTGGGTGTCACCGTCACCACTGAAGTGGTGTGGGTGCAAAACCCGCTGCAGGAGATCCTGACGCACCTCAAGGAACAGCCCATGGCCCTGCTGATCAAGGCCCTGGAGCATCAATCGCGGCTGTCGCGGGTGTTCTTCACCCCCCTGGATATCCACCTGCTGCGCGAGTGCCCGGTGCCCCTGCATTTTGTCAGCCATCTACAGCATGCGTTGCCACGCAAGATCGTCGCAGCGGTCGACCCGTTCCATCGCGATGGTCAGTACCAGGACTTCAACGACCGGATACTGCATGAAGCCTCGAAACTGGCCAGCGCCTGTAACGCCGAACTCGACGTGATCTATGCCCATGACCTGTCTTCCATCGACGCGGACGAATTCAACTTCGACCAGAGCTCGACGTTTTTCTCGTCCAGCAAAGTCAAGACCCTGTTCGACGCACAGGGCGCCGCCTTCAACGAACTGGCCGAACGCAACGGCATTCCAGCGGAACGCCAGCACATGATCATGGGCAACCCGGCCAAGGTCCTGACCAGCTACGCAGACGCCTATGGCGTCGACGTGATTGTCATGGGCAGGGTCGGTCATCGTGGCGGCCTGGGGCGCCTGATCGGCAGCACGACAGAGCAGTTGCTGTACAAGATGCCTTGCAGCGTATGGGTGGTTTCGCCCGAGGTGCTGACGGCTGAATAAAACGCCTTTTCAGAAGGCCTGCCCCGCGCGCCTGGCCGGCATCGAACGCCGCCCAGGGCGCCCGGCAACCTCGCGGCCTGTACCGGTCAGCCAGCACCGCGCGCCACTTGCGTGAGGTAGGCGCAGAACATGTCTGCCATGGCGTCGGCGTAGGTCTGGATCTCTGCGGCGCTGCGCGGGGTTTCTGAAAACTCCTTGCCTACGCTGCTGAGCGTGGTGGTGATCAAGTCGGCAGCCAGGGCGCGGGTTGCCTGCGGTGCGTCGGGCAGCGCCTCTTCCATGAAAGCCTGGAAGATCCTCTCTCCTTGCGCCTTCACGGCCTGCGCTTCGGGGGCGTGGCGATACAGCGGCGCGGCGTCGTTGAGCGCCACGCGCATCCTGGCTTCCTCGCACTCGGACTGGATAAACACCCGGACCAGCACGCGCAACCGTTCCAGCGGGGCTTTGCCAAGGTCTTCGAGGATGCTGCGCAGCATCTGCGTGGTCTGTTGCCACTCATCGCTTTGCAACCGGAACAGGATCGCCGCCTTGTTCGGGAAGTATTGGTACAGCGAACCGATGCTGACGCCGGCCTTCTCGGCCACCCGCGCGGTGGTGAAACGCTGCGCGCCTTCCCTGGCCAAAACCTGAGTAGCGGCTTCCAGGATCGCCGCGACCAGCTCCGTCGAGCGCGCCTGTTTAGGGGCTTTTCGCGAGGAAACCTGCGGGGTCCGGCGATTGCTCATGACGGCCCCACGGGGCCGGAGCCAATGCGAATAGCGGGTGGGGTCACTTGCTCATATCCTCTAAATGCGACGAATTGATCGCATTTTAGCCACGCGCCGCCAGGCGTCAATTTTGGAAGGGATACCCCCATGACCAGCACACTGACTACTTCCCCGCTCGCGCCCTTGCTCAATCGCCTGTTCGACCAGGCCCATACGGCAACCAGCCCGGCCGTCGCCGGCATCTCCCGCGAAGAACGCGAGCGCCTGATGCACAGCAAGACCGAATACCTGGATTTCTATGGCCGCCTGAAAGACCTCTGGCTGCCGGTTTCACGCGACACCGGCGGGCTGCTGTACATGCTGGCGCGCAGCACCCGGGCCCGGCACATCGTCGAATTCGGCACCTCGTTCGGCATTTCGACCCTGCACCTGGCCGCGGCCCTCCGCGACAACGGCGGCGGCCGCCTGATCGGCAGCGAGTTCGAGGCGTCCAAGGTGCAACGGGCACGCCAGCACCTGCTCGAAGGCGGCCTGGCTGACCTGGTGGAGATCCGCGAGGGCGACGCGCTGAAGACCCTGGCGGTCGACCTTCCGGAATCCATCGACCTGCTCCTGCTCGACGGCGCCAAGGCGCTGTATGCCGATATCCTGGCCCTGGTCGAAAGCCGCCTGCGCCCGGGCGCGCTGATCGTCGCCGACAACACGGACTACTGCCCGGACTACCTGGCCCGGGTCCGTTCGCCCGGCAGCGGCTATCTGTCCGTGCCCTTCAGCGACGACGTGGAACTGTCGATGCGGCTCGGCTGAGTCATATCCAAGAGTACCAAGCGATCATCGAAACCCTCGGCCACTGCATCGAAGGCAACCGGCAGGCCAGCAGCGCGACGATGAAGCCTGTGTTTCATGAACATGGCGACGATTTTCGGCCGCCTTGATCTGGATAACGTCGCGGGCCATCAGCCGGATCTGCCTGTCCCTGGAGTCTGGTCCGGATAGCCGGCGAGCGCAGTGCGGGACGCCATGACGAGTCGGCCAGCAGGAGCAGCGTTTCATGAAGCACGTCGATGTCGGCGCAGAGGCTGGTGAAGTCCCAGTACCTGTCGAACGCATCGGACGTGCTGTGATACAGGTTCGAGTCGTAGAAGTCATGCCGTTTCAGGCCTTCCTCCACGCCCCCGCTGATCAGGTCGCTGCCGGTACTGACCTGGACCGCGGGGATGTCGATCTTGGCGAAGCTCGCCTGGTCGGATCGGTAGAAGTAGCCGGCGGCGGGCGCGTCATCGAGACTGATTTGCCGGTTCAGTTGCTTGCCGGCCCGCATGAACGCACTGGGCAGCTCGGATTGATCACCGTCCACCAGGCTCAGGTCGCGGGTCCTGCCGATTGGCACGAAGCCATCAACGTTGAGCGCCGCGACCACATCAAGGCCGGTCTCGTCGATCAACCGGGCGACCTGGGCGGAACCGAGCATGCCCACCTCCTCCGCGGTGGTCCAGGCAAAGAGCACGGTGCGGCGTAGCGGGCCCGCGTTCGCCAGCCGCCTGGACAGTTCGAGCAACACAGAGACACCGACCGCGTTGTCAACTGCGCCGGGGTAGTAGCCACGGGGCTGGCTGCTGTCCGGGGTCCTGCCGAGATGATCCCAGTGCGCGCACAGCAATACGCATTGCCGGGGGAAAAGCGCGCCTTTGTGCATGCCCAGCACATTCCGGCAATGGCCGATCTTGATCTCGAAACCCAGGCGCAGCTGCAAGCGGACGTCGAGCCAGGGCGCGCGTCTGGCCATCGGCCATGGGTCGGCCAGGAAGGCATCGAGCTCGACACCGGCCCTGGACAACAACTGCCGGCCGAAACGTTCGCTGCAGATCCCCTCGAATTCCAGGCCACTGCGCACCGCGCCCGGAAGAAACCGAAACGGCCGGCGCATCTCGTCCCGTACCAGATGGAAGGCGCTGCCGAACAGCTCATCGGTGTGGACGATGATCACGCCCGCGGCGCCTTGTCGAGCGGCCTCCTCGAACTTGTATTCCCAGCGGCCGTAGTAGGTCATCCGCTCACCCTGGAAGCGCTCGCCTCCCGGGCTGTTGCGCCCGGGATCGTTGGGCAGCGCCACCACCACCTTGCCGACGACATCGAGCCCGGCGTAATCGTCCCACTGGTATTGCGGCGCGACTATGCCGTAGCCGACGAAGACCAGAGGCGCGTTGTCGAACACGACGCGGGCCTGCTGGGAACGAATCAGCAACTCACCATCGTGCAGCGGGTCGGGCTGCCAACCGTCGCCCTGGATGGTCACCTGCCCGCCCCGCGGAGTAGCGGAACCAAGCGCCACGGACTGAAAAAGGCTTCTGCGGCCGTGCCAGGCCTTGAGCCCCATCCCCCGTGCCTTCCCGGCAATCCACAGGGATGCCCGCGCCCCTCCGGGCTCCCCTGCCCCACGCCCGGCGAAAAGCGCGCCGGACAGGGTCCGGCAGTTGTCGGCGAGTGCCGCGGCATGGGCCTTGTGCCTGAGGTAGCCACGCAAGGACGGCGCGCCCCCGGGCTTGGACTTGGCCTTTTTTGGCAGTGACCGGCGCATCTAGGCCCCCTGCTCCCTGGAAAAATGCTTGAACAACCGGGCGCCATTGTCGAAGAACACCTGCCGGTGGTACTGCGGCGCAATCGCCCTGGCGCACGCGGCGAAATAACCCGGGTAATCGACAGCGGGCCAACCCGAGCCGAAGACCAACCTGTCCGGCTTGCCGGTGTAGTCGAGCATCCAGCGGATCGGCTCGATCAGCAGCCTGTCCAGCGTGGCCTCGGAGACATCGCTCAACGGGCCCTCGATGATCGAACTGAGGTCGAGCCAGACATTGTGATTCTTCGCCGCGAGCACCGCGGCATCGGTGAACCAGGGATTGCCGCTGTGCACCAGGAGGAAGTTCACCTCGGGATGCTCGACTATGACCTCGTCCAGGCTCAGCGGATGGGCATACTTGAGCTTGGAGCGATGCCAGCCGGTGTCGCCGCTGTGGAACAGCACCGGGACATCGAACTGGCGCGCCAGGGCGTACAGCTCCCGAAGCCGAGGGTCGTCGGCGTACACATGCATGAACCCGAGGTTGATCTTGATCGCCAGGTAGACGCCGTCGGCCAGCCCCTGTGCCAGCGACTCGGAGCACCATTCAGGCTGGGCGATGACCGCGCACCTGCCCACCCCCAGTTCCCGCAACGCCTGGTCGCCGCAGGCGGGGGCACGGGAGTCGGTCACCGAGGCGACGATATTGAAGCGTGATTGCAACGCCTGGAACGCTTGCAGGCTGCCCGCCGCGGCGAACTCGGTATGCACGTGCGCGTCGAGAACGGGCCCGGAATAAGTGCTCATCGAAAAACTTCCCTGTGGGTCGATCACTATCGCCGCGCGGCATCCGGCGCGGCACCTTGAAGCACTAGCTGCTAGCGCTGCTGTAGGACCTCAGGGCAAACAGCCAGAACACCCTGGACAGGCACAGGAAGGCGACAGCGAACAGAATCGCGCCGAGTACCTGCGGCCATCCGACCATGCCCATGGCCCCGGTAACCGGGACGTTGGAAACGAAATACACCGGGACGAGGAAGGTCAGTATCGTGCGGATCGTCTGCGGAAAGGCCGATACCGGAAACCGTGCGATTTCCATCAGCGTATAGCTGATGATCCAGACATCGCCGATCTTCACGAACCAGATCGACAAGGTGCAGGTGATCAGGAACACCGAGTAGAAAATCGCCACCCCCGCGGCCATCAGCCCGAGGAACGCTGCGAGGTTGCCTGCACCCAGCGCGCCTTCGCTGTACATGGCGTACAGCACCACGGCAAGGCCGATCAGTACCCGGGGCAGTTCCCAGAGGCTGATCTTCGAACAGGACACCAGGAACTGACTGTCGACCGGACGCACCAGCAGGTAATCCAGGTCACCGGTGCGCACCTTCTCCGACAACGCGTGCAGGCTGGGAAACAGCCAGACCTCCAGCAGGCCCTCGAGGATCAGCGCCACGCCGAACAGCGCCAACACCTGGTGGAGGTTCCAGCCGCCCAGGCTGCCGACTTCGGCGAACATGGCATCGAGGAAGTACAGCGCCAGGAGCATGCCGACCACCGTATTCACCGCATTGGTGATGGCATTGGCGCGAAACTCCAGTTCCGCGAGCATCGAATGCCTGATCAGGGCCAGCAGGACTTTCAAGGTTCTCAGGCTCATATGCCGGCTCCGGAAAAGCGCTTCAGGCCCTGGCGCCACAGGCCCCGGCGCAACGCCACCAGCACCAGCACCCAGAACAGCTGGGCCACGAAACCGTACAGCAGCTCGATGCCCGCGGCCTTACCGATCAGCACCTTGACGGGAAAATCCAGAGCCGAGGCGAATGGCAGCAGCGCGACGATGGAGCGGGTCGCCTCGGGGAACAGGTCGACGGGAATGAGCGTGCCGCCCAGAACGGTGTACATCGACCAGACCAGGGCATCCAGCGCCACGGAGTTGGCCATCCAGAACGCCAGCAGGCCGACGCAGTAATAGATATGGAAAATGATGATCCAGGCCAGGACCAGCGAGACCAGGAAAAACGGCAGCTGCCTGGCGATGCTCGGCAGGTCAATGTCGAACAGGGAGGCGCCGATGCAAAACACCGTCACCACGATCGGCGCGCGCACCAGCATCTGCCCCAGATGTTCGGCCACATGGAACCAGAACGGCGCGACCGGCTTGAGCAGGCGGCCCGACAAGGTGCCGTGGCGTATCTCGTCGTTCAGCACGAAGATGACCCAGACCGCGGTCAGTTGCCTGACCAGATAGATGCCCAGGAAATACGCCACGAAATCGCTTGCAGCGTACCCACCAATCACCTGGTCCCGGGAAAGCTCCCACCAGATCAGCATCATGAACAACGGCGCGACGCCGCTGATCAGCCACACGAACAGCTGCGCCCGGTAGATCACGGTCACCAGCACGCTCGTGCGGATCAGGCGCCCGGCAATGCCGGGCAACGAAGCCAGGGCGACCATCAGGCGTGCTCCCTTGGCAGCAACAGGCGGGGGAACGCCTGCTCGAGGGACGGGCTCTGGATCGAGATGTCCGTCACCGGGAAGCTCGCCAGCAGCTGTGCCACGGTCTTGGCGACCTGCTCCTCGGGCACCAACAGTTCGGCGCCTTCGTTGTCCAGCCGGATCAGCTCGCCATAGGGGCGCAGGGATTCGTCGCTGACCGCCGAGGAGAAACGCAGGCACACCCGGCGCTCGGAAACATGGGCCTTCACCAGCGCCTGCCGGCCGCCGTCGAACACCACCTGGCCACGGTCCAGGACGATGACCCGGTTGGCCAGCGCCTCGATGTCCGCCATGTAGTGCGAGGTCAGGATGATCGTCGCCCCGAACGCCTTGTTGTAGTCGACGAGGAATTTGCGGATCGCGACCTGCATTTCCAGGTCCAGGCCGATGGTGGGCTCGTCGAGAAACAGAATGCTCGGGCGATGCAGCAACGACAGGATGAGCTCGCATTTCATCCGCTCGCCCAGGGACAGCTTCCTGACCGGGCGGCGGGCGATGTCGCCGGCCGACAGCAACTCGCACAGTTCATCGATCCGGCGCCGGCATTCGGCAGGCGGTATGTCGTAGAGGGCACCGTGCAGGTGGAAAGACTCCAGCGCCGGCAAGTCCCAGGTCAGTTGCTGCTTTTGCCCCATGACCAGGGTGATCGACTTGAGGAACTCCGGCCGTCTCTTGAAGGGTTCATGTCCCAGGACCGAGAGATGCCCGCTGCTGGGCCGGACGATGCCCGAGAGCATTTTCAGGGTCGTGGTCTTGCCCGCGCCATTGCCGCCGAGAAACCCGACCACCTCACCCGCGTCGATCGAAAAGGAGACATCCCTGACCGCGGGGATGAACTCTTTCTCACGCCGAAAATACCGGAGCAGGCTGCGTGAATGGCCGTCACTGGCTCGGTACACTTCGTATACCTTGCTGACATCACACAGCTCGATTGCTTTTGACATACATCTCCTTGATAACTCGCGCGTCCTGCGATTCAGTCAAAACGCCAGAATACTAGCATGGTGATCCGAGGTACTTGCCCGGCTGGCCGGGACCATCGGCAGCTGTGGCGCGGCGTATTTATCGGCGGCGCGCCAGCAGTTGCGCCTGATGCCAGGCAGGGGACAATCCCGTGTCGATTACAAGACAGATCGACGGCGCGACCTTTGACTGGGCGAGCAGCCCCAGGCCGGGCACGTGGTCCAGGGCGAAGTCGGCCGCTTCGAGCATCGCGGTTGTCCGACCCAGGTCGACCGTGGCCAGGTGCACCAGGCAGGACGCCCGCGCCAAGTCCACCGGCCCACTGTGGCGCTGCGCTGCGCGGTGCAGAAACGCCAGCCACTGGTGACCGATGGACAAGTGCCCCTCCTCCGTGCCGATGCTCCCCGTCACGTCGCCAAGGCCTTCGAAGCAATGGCGTCGATCCTGCTCGGGCTGGGCGCAGAGCAATGACACCCCGCTGATCGCAAACAGGCCATTTTCCGCTACCAGCAGGGTGAGGTCCGTACCGACACCGCGCAGGTACTGAATGACCGACACCGGTACATCTCCCGGGCTGCGGGCCGGCAGGCTGGCAATCAGCCAGGCCGGTGCCTCCTCGCCCAACGGCGTCTTCTCGGTCACCGCCAGGGCCGCACGCCGCGCGGGCGAAAGGCCTTCGACATCCG
>NZ_JACMZT010000060.1:0-31767 GCF_017349615.1 Pseudomonas sp. GW531-T4 | reverse complement strand
AGCAGTAGCAGTAGCTGATTTTTGACTCGTACATATTCACAGCGGCCGACCTCTTTGCTCCTCCTAAAACCCGCTTGCCCCAGTAGCAACAAGCCTGTGGAACGTGGAGGTCTCATCTCTCCCTAAGATGGTCAACCCAAGAAGATTAATGGCATACTGCCACCTCCGATACAATTCATAGCCAGGGATGCCATGCACATCATCATTGAAAGGAATATCGAAGAGCTTGTTAAGGAATTCGAATACGACAAGAAAGTAGGCGAATCGAAACTCTTTGAGTACTTCTGCAATTACTGCACCACCTCTAAACATTACCTTGGCCGCTTCGATCCGGTAGACATCACCACTGAAGAAGATGACGCATCGATAGATGGGATATCGATTATAATCGACGGTGATCTCATCACAACTATTGACGATGCCAAAAAAATATTCAGCACTCACAAAACCAATCTCACTGCGGACATCATCTTTACCCAGTGCAAAAGCGGCGAGCAGTTCAAAAAGGCTGAGATAAATAACTTTAGCGTAGGCATAGAAGACTTCCTAAGTCTTGACCCTGAACTCCCACAAGGAAAGTTAAACGTCAATAGCTTAAAAATTTTTAACGAAATAATTTCCAACCTCAGAAAGCTCAAAAATAGACTTCCCAACTTTCACGCATACTATTGCACTAGCGGCCACTACAAGTCAGAACGAGAAATCAAAGCCTCTTTTGAACTTCTTCGAAAAAAAGTTACTGCCACAGACTTATTTTTCGACATACAAGTAGTACCAGTAGGGCGAGTCGAACTACTAAAGCTTTATGCGAATGCCACAGAAAAAAACGAGGCAACCCTAAAGCTTATTGATTACTTTGGGATGCCTAAAATCCCCAACATCCCTCAATCTTATATAGCAATCGCCAACGCTAACGAATTCGTAAAAAAAGTTTTATTAGATTCCGACGGGAACCTCAATCACCGTGTATTCGAAGAAAACGTCCGGTCGTTCCTTGGCCTGACAAACGATGTTAACGGAAAAATTCAGGCAACACTTAAAGACGACTCTAAGAAAGATCTATTCTCCGTACTCAACAACGGCATCACAATCGTCGCACCAGAACTCACATTAACTCCAAACACTAAGGAAATAAACCTAACCAACTATCAGATTATCAATGGCTGTCAAACCAGCAACACTCTATTCCTCAATAAAGAACTACTCGGCGACTCTGTAAATATAGTAATAAAATTTATTGAATCCGCTAACAACGATGTCTCCGAAGACATTATCGCGGCAACCAATAACCAAACAGAGGTACAAACCGAATCATTCCATGGCTTAAAGAGCAAAGCCAAGCTTGTTCAAAAGTACTTCGATGCGCAAAATTCAAAAGCCGCGCCAGAAAATAAAATCTACTTCGAAAGACGTGAGAACGAATATAAAGACTCTGGCTATCAATTCACTAGAAAGTTCGACGTAAGAGAGCTGGCTCGTTGCTATGCCGCAATGCTCCTAAATCAGCCACATAATTCAGCGAGATATGTCAAGGCAATTTTCACAACAAGTGGAAAAGATCTTTTTTGCGATAGTGATCACGAATCCTTGTATTACGCTTCAGCTTTAGCTCTCTACAAGTACAACACACTTGTAAACGGTAGAAAAATTGGTGCACAGAACTTCATCACACTTCGTTGGCACATCATCCAAGTATTCAAGTGGGTCGTTCATGGCAAAACCGAAATGCCTGTACCAGGCTCAAAAGCGGCTGACGCGTATGCAAAGAAGATCATCACTTCATTGACGTCCGATAAAAAACCATATGTTAATCAATTTGAAGTCTGCCAACAAATCATCAAAGATACAGGTAAACCTTCTACTGATGCATTGAAGAGAGGTAAATTCACTAGTGATTTGCTCAATAAAGCAAATGAGTATTTTGCCAATCAAGCTAAAAACAAACCCTAAAAAAGGAATCTAGCTGGACTTTTCAGGCACTGAGCAATGAGGGCTACTATCCTCTCAGCAAAGGCCATTCAATTATCTAACTAGCAATAATTGATCCAGCCGCGTGATGCAGGACTGGCTCATCATATCCCCTGCGCATCCCCAATCATGGGGTGAGGAAGAGCATCAGGGTGGCGAGGTTCATGGAGGCGTCCGTCGGCTGATGGCTTGAGTTCCACAGCAGCCGACCGGGCTGCCGCAGCCCCACAAGCCTGCCCAATCCAGCGTATGCCGTCGAGATTTTTTGTCGATACAGACCTCCCCTGCCCCTGCATGGCCGCAAGCCCGGGCAGTACTCGCGCACACGGATGCCGGTGGCGTTGTAGACGGCATTGACCGGCACCAAATACTCGGCAGGTCATGGTTGACGAAGTGCCCGTGACAGGTGTCGAGCAGGGTCTGCTCTATCAACGCCGCGCCGACGGCCGAGGATCTGCGAGCGCGCGGTCTTGGAGTTGAGGATGCGCCCCGCGCCGATCACCGCGAGCATGCGGCGCAGGCGGACTTCGCCGGTGCCATGTCCACTGCGGCCTCGACGAAGTGCGCGCCGTTGGAATGTCCGTAGTCCCAGCGATACTGACCGACGAACTCACGCCCGCCGCGCCAACAACAGCACCGAAGCAGCCCCCGACAACAACACCGCGCAGCAGCGGTTGAAGAGCTTCTTGCCCCGTGGCTCGGCGAACCAGCGGCGCATGTGCAGGCCCATGTAGGCGTAGGCGCTGATGGCGATCCATTCCAGGATCAGGAACAGCACGCCCAGCACCAGGAACTGGGCGGACACCGGCGCTTGAGGGTCGACGAACTGCGGCAGGAAGGCGGTGAAGATGAGGATGGCTTTCGGATTGCCGATGGCCACCAAAAACTCCTGCCGGGCCAAGGCCAGCAGGCCCAGTGGCGCGGTCTTGTTCTCGGCCTCGACCCGGGTATCCGCGGTCCACAGCTGGTACGCCAGGTACAGCAGGTAGCCCGCGCCGAGAATCTTGATCCCGTGGAACAGCAATTCCGAGGCTTGCAGCACCACCGCCAGCCCGGCCGCGGCCAGGGCGATCATCACCGCGAAGGCGGCCAGCCGCCCTACTCCCGCCAGGCAGGAAGCGCGAAAACCATAGGTGGTGGCGTTGCGGATCGACAGCAGATTGTTCGGCCCTGGCGCCATGTTCAGGGCGAAACAGGCCGGGAGGAAGAGCATCAGGGTGGCAAGATTCATGGAGGCGTCCGTCGGCTGATGGCTTGAGTTGAGTAGCAACCCACCGGGCTGCCGCAGCCCCACAAGCCTGCCCAATCCAGCGCAGGCCGTCGAGATTTTTGTCGATGCGGGCCGCGCCTAGCCCTCCATGGCGGCCAGCCCCGGCAGCAGCTTGTCCAGGGTCAGCGGAAACTCGCGCACGCGGATGCCGGTGGCGTTGTAGACGGCATTGGCCAGGGCCGCTCCGGCGCCGCACACGCCCAATTCGCCCAGGCCCTTGACGCCCAGGGGGTTGGCCCTGGTATCGGGTTCTTCGAGAAACAGCACATCCATCGCCGCGATATCGGCATTGACCGGCACCAGGTACTCGGCCAGGTCATGGTTGACGAAATGCCCGTGGCGGGTGTCGAGCAGGGTCTGTTCCATCAGCGCCGCGCCGACGCCCCAGGTCATGCCGCCGAGGATCTGCGAGCGCGCGGTCTTGGGGTTGAGGATGCGCCCGGCGCCGATCACCGCGAGCATGCGCCGCAGGCGGACTTCGCCGGTGTCGATGTCCACCGCGACTTCGGCGAAATGCGCGCCATTGGAAATCTGGGAAAACTGCTTGTAGTCCTCCCCCATCGGCCCGACGCTGCCTTCGGCCTGCAACCCCGCGGGGGCCACCCGCAGCAGCAGGTCGCTGAGGCGTTCCGAGCGCTCGCCGATGCTGATACGGCCGTCGGCGAAGCGTACCGGCGCCTGGTTGTAAGGCGCGCCGGCGGCCTGGATGATCCGCTGCTTCAAGGCCTGGCAGGCGGCCTCCACCGCCGAGCAGGAACTGGCCGCCCCCCAGGAACCGCCAGAGCCCGAGGTCTGCGCAAAGCGGCTGTCGCCCAGCTGCACCTGCACCGCCGCCATCGGCACGCCCAGGCTGTGGGCGGCGACCTGGGTCAGGATGGTGTAGGTGCCGGTGCCGATATCGGTCATGTCCAGGCGCACCAGCACCCGCCCGGTCGGGCCCAGGCTCACCAGGGCCCTGGACAGCCCCAGGTAGTTGGGCCGGATCGCCGCGGCCATGCCCATGCCGATCAGCTTGCGGCCCTCGCGCACGCTGCCGGGCTTGGGCTGGCGGCGGCTCCAGCCGAAGCGCTCGGCGCCGGTGCGCATGCAGGCCAGCAGATTGCGCGAGGCGAACGGCACGCCGAGTTCGGGGTCCAGTTCCGGCTCATTGCGCACCCGCAGTTCGATGGGGTCCAGGTCCAGGCGTTCGGCCAGCTCGTCCATGGCGCTTTCGAAGGCGAGCATGCCCGGCGCCTCGCCCGGCGAGCGCATCCACTCGCCGCGGTTGAGGTCGACTGGCACCAGCCGATGGCGGGTCAGGCGGTTCGGCGCGGCATACAGCGAGCGGGCAAACACCGCGGTCTGCTCGCAGTACTCTTCGAAGCGCGAGGTGCTCGACCAGACGTCATGCCCCAGGGCCGTCAGCTTGCCGCTGTGGTCCGCCGCCAGCCGCACCCGATGCTGCATGGCCGGGCGATAGCCGGCGTTGGCGAATATCTGCTGGCGAGTCAGGGCTACCTTCACCGGGCGCTTGAGCACCCGGGCGGCGAGCGCCGCCAGCACCGCGTCGGGATGAATGATCAGCTTGGAGCCGAAACCGCCGCCGATATAAGGGCTGACGATGCGCACCCGCGCCGGCTCGATGCCCAGGGTACTGGCCAGGCCGGCGCGGAAGTTCGCCAGGGTTTGCGCCGAGGTATAGAGGGTCAGGTCGTCCCCGGACCAGACCGCGATGGAGGCATGGGGCTCCATCGCCACGTGGCTCTGGTACGGGGTGCTGTAGGTGCTGTCGAGCTTGACCGACGCATTGGCGAACCCCGACTCGAAATCGCCGACGGTACTGTCGGTCTGGAGACCGGCGTTGGTCCGCGGCGGGATGTAGGCCTGGGCCAGGCGTGAAGCGAGCTCGAAGTCGCCCTGCTCGGGGGTGTAGCTCACGCGAATCAGGCGCGCCGCCGCTCGCGCGGCCTCGAAGGATGCAGCGACCACCAGCGCCACCGGTTCATCGTAGTAACGCACAGCATCGGTCGCCAACACCGGACGCGATCGGCTGAACACCTCGGCCGTGGTCGGCGTCACTGCGGGGCCGAATGCCACCTGGGCGGGGGCGTTGCGATGGGTCATGACATAGAGCACGCCCGGCGTCCGTTCGGCCTCGCGGGTGTCGATCGCACTGATGCGGCCCCGGGCGATGGTCGCCCCGAGGATGTAGCCATAGGCGGTGTCGCCCATTTCCCGCTGCTCGTAGGCGTAGGTCGCGCGGCCGGTGACTTTCAGCCGGCCATCGACCCGGTCCAGCGGTTGGCCGATGGGGCTGTTGGCGGCGGATGCGGTGGGTCCTGATGTGCTCATGCCGATGCTCGCTCTTGGGTGGCGCTGGCCAGCAGCTGGCGCAGGGTGCGTTTGGCCAGGGGGATCTTGAAATCGTTGCCGCCCTGCCCGCGCGCGTCGGCCAGGGCGATGTCGGCGGCGTGCTGGTAAACCGCCATAGCGGACGGCTGGCCGAGCAACGCCTGCTCCGCCGCCGTGGCCCGCCAGGGTTTGGCAGCGACGCCGCCGAGGGCGATGCGGGCCGTGCGGATCTGCCCCGCGCGAACCTCGACCACCAGCGCCACGGCGACCAGGGCGAAAGCATAGGAAGAGCGATCGCGCACCTTGCGATACAGCTGCCGCCCCGGTGGTGGCGGCGGCAATGTAATAGCCACGATCATCTCGCCATGGGCCAGTTGGGTTTCGACCTCGGGCGTCGCCCCGGGCAGGCGGTACAGCTGATCCAGGGCCAGGGAGCGGCGCTGGCCGCCGGGCAGGACCGTCTCCACCCGCGCCTCCAGGGCGACCATGGCCACTGCCATGTCCGAGGGATGCACCGCGATGCAGGCTTCGCTGGCGCCGAGAATCGCGTGCATGCGGTTGTGCCCCTGCTGGGCCGAGCAGCCGCTGCCGGGTTCGCGCTTGTTGCAGGCCATGCCCGGGTCGTAGAAGTACGGGCAGCGCGTGCGTTGCAGCAGGTTGCCCGCGGCCGAGGCCTTGTTGCGGATCTGCCCCGAGGCACCGGCCAACAGCGCCTGGGACAGCAACGGGTAGCGCTCGCGGACACGGCTGTCGGCGGCCAGGTCGCTGTTGCGCACCTGGGCACCGATGCGCAGGCCGCCGTCGGCGCTGTCCTCGATCGTGGCCAGGGGCAAGCGGCTGATATCGATCAGGTGCGTGGGCCGCTCGATGCCCAGCTTCATCAAGTCGATCAGGTTGGTGCCGCCGGCGATAAAACGCGCCTGGGGCTGCGCGGCCATCAGGCTGACGGCCTGCTGTACGTCGCTCGCGCGCGCATAGCTGAAAGGCAGCATGGGTTCAGGCCTCCTCGGCGGCGTCGCGGATGGCGGCGACGATGTTCGGATAGGCGGCGCAGCGGCACAGGTTGCCGCTCATGCGTTCACGGATCTCCCCGTCGCTCAGGGCGACGGGCTGGCTCGTCAGGTCATCGGTGACATGGCTGGGCCAGCCGGCGCGCACCTCCTGCAGCATGCCGACCGCCGAGCAGATCTGCCCCGGCGTGCAATAGCCGCACTGGAAGGCATCACGGGCGATAAAGGCCGCCTGCAGGGGGTGCAGCAGGTCGCCATTGGCCAGCCCCTCGATGGTGGTGATCTCGTCGCCGTCATGCATGACCGCCAGGCTCAGGCAGGCGTTGATCCGGCGGCCATTCACCAGCACCGTGCAGGCGCCGCACTGGCCGTGGTCGCAGCCCTTCTTCGAACCGGTCATGCCCAGTTGATGGCGCAGTGCGTCGAGCAACGTGGTGCGTGGGTCGAGGTCCAGCAACTGGTCGCTGGCGTTGATGCGCAGGGTGATCGCCTGGGACGGCAATGGGCGAACGGGTTCAGATAGCCCCGGGGCGGACTGGGGCTGGGCCCTGCCAACGCCTACCCACAACAGGCTGGCGGCGGCCCCGGCTTGCAGCAGCGCGCGGCGCGACGGACGCGGTGAGTCCAGGTCTTGCATGGTGCTCTCCTGAAATGAACGGCTGGACGCGAGTATCGCCAAGGGCGTGGCGCCGTTCTTTCAGGTATCAGGACGAGCTTGTCAGGATTCGGGAAGCCTGCTGGCGGTAGCTGCTCGGGGTGGTCCCGGTGATGCGCCTGAAGGTCGAGGTGAAGTGGCTCTGGCTGGAGAACCCCAGCTCCAGCGCCATGGCGCTGATCGGCATGCTGCCGGCCCGCAGCAGGCTTTCGGCGCGGCGCACCCGGCGCTCGATCACGTAGGCATAGGGCGCCATGCCGGTCTCGGCCTTGAAGTGACGGGCGAAGGTGTCGACAGGCATGCCAGCGATCCGCGCCAGTTCGGTCAGCGAGAGGCTGCCGTCGATGCGCGCATCGATGTAGTCGCGCAAGCGCTTGAGCAACTGCGGCCCCAGGCGCCCGTGGCCAGCGCTGGCGGTATCGCCCCGTCCCAGGCGCAGCCCCACCAGCGCCACCAGGTGTTCTATGTAGCTGGCTTCCAGGACCTGCCCGCTGACCATCTCGGCGCTGAGGGCGGCGAGCAGCGAGTGGATCACCCCATCGCCGCTGTTGATGCGCATCGGCAGCTCGGCCAGTTGCGGGCAGCCTGGGAAATCCAGGGTTGTGTCGATCCACAGGGCGGTATAGATCAGGTCGGCCTCGCGAAAATAGCCCTGGCGCTCGACGCCGGCCGGCACGAAGCTGATCGACCCGGGGCGGTCGCAGCCCTGGTAATTGAGCGTGGAACTGCTGCGGATGTGAGTCTTGGCCGTGGCTCCGCGCTCGGTGAGGATCACCACGTGCTGCGGCGCCGTCCAGCTGAGCTCGGCCTCGCGGCAGGCCCAGCGGCGGTGATCGATAGTCACCAGGCCATCGAACAGCGATGCCGATTGCAGCACCGCGCCCTCGGCGCCCCGCGCCCGGATGCAGCCCGCGCCGACCCGGGGCTCCAGCGACAGGTTTGCGGATTCCCTTGATACGCTCATAAGCCAGGCACCTCCCCATGGGATACAGCGAGCGGCCAGCGTACCCCAGGATCACTGGCAACTTCCAAGCGAAAAAGAAGCGACCTGGGGCAATCCCCGGCCAAACCGAACTGATTTACAATGCCGTCCCTTTGCCTGAGGCTGGCGTTTCGTGGATGCTCTGTCGCTTGTCTATAAGCACCTGATCGACTGGGTGATCGCCCCTGTTACCCAACAGTTTCTCGGCATTTTCAATCTGAACGGCCGGCTCGGGCTGTTGTTCCTGTGCGTGTCCTACGGCGTCGCCTATGGCCTGTTCCGCTTCAGGAAGCGCCGCGGCCTGAGCGACGCCCACTCGTTCTGGCACTTCATCGGCGGCAGCCGGGTGCACTTGCACCGCTCGGCGCTGCTGGATTATCGCTACTACTTCGTGCGCGCCATCCTCAAGGTCGCGCTGGTGCTGCCCATCGTCCACTTGGTCGACCCTTACATCCTGCGCTCCGGGGATTACCTGGCCTTTTTCAGCAACCTCTGGGGCGAGCGCCCGCGCCTGGGGCAGAACCTGGGGCTGTCGCTGCTCTACGGGCTGGGGGTGTTCCTGCTCAAGGACTTCATCCATTACTGGGCGCACCGGGCCTTTCACTCGCGCTGGCTGTGGGAATTCCACAAGGTCCATCATTCGGCGCCGGTGCTGGTCCCGGCGACGGCGAGCCGGGTGCACTTCGTGGAAAAGATCGTCGAGAAACTGAGCATCGGCCTGTGCCTGGGCCTCTACGCCGGAGGCTTCTGGTACGCCTGCGGCGGCGAGATCAGCCGCTATACCCTGTTCGGCGTGACCTACCTGGTGTTCATCTTCAACAGCCTGGCGGCCAACCTGCGGCACAGCCATGTCTGGCTGTCGTTCGGTCCGCGGCTCGAGCATGTGCTGAACAGCCCGGCCCAGCACCAGATCCATCACAGTGACGCGCCCCGCCACTTCAACCGCAACTTCGGCACCAACCTGTCCCTGTGGGACTGGATGTTCGGCACGCTCTACGTCACCTGCTCGACACCCGAGCCGCTGCGCTTCGGCACCGGGGAGCAGGACTCGCAACGTTACCTGACGGTCTACAGCCTGATCGTCACGCCCTTCGTCGAGACCGCCCGCAAGCTCCTGGCCAAACGCCCGCGTGGGGTGGCGCCGCAAACGCCCTATTCATAAGCCGGGGCGCCCGCTATTCCTCGAAACGACTGCTGGCATCACGATCGCGCGCGTAGCGCCTGGCGAGTGGAAACGCCGGCAACCAGGACTCGCGCCGAACAGTCCAGCTTTCGTAAGTGGGCTTGAGTTGGTCGGGGGCGTCCAGGGAACCCAGGTTCACTTCGACTTCATCGGCCGTGCGGGCAAACACCGACGAGCCGCAGTGCGGGCAGAAAAACCGCCCGGCGTAGTCGCGGGTTTCGCCCTCGATGGTCACCGCGTCCTCGGGGAAGATCGCCGAGGCATGGAACAGCGCGCCATGGTGCTTGCGGCAATCGAGGCAGTGGCACAGGCCGACCCGGTACGGGCGCCCCGCCGCCACGATCCGCACCTTGCCGCACAGGCAACCGCCGGTGAATCGTTCCATGCTGCACCTCTTCTTGGGTCAAGCATTGCTGGTGGCTGGCCAAGGCCGCGTTCAGTCATGGGACGGCTGTTGCGCGGCGCCGGCCCGGCCTGGTTCTTTCGGCGCCTCACGCTGCAGCTGATTGCGCCAGACTCGATAAGCACGAATGCCAGCGCGTACCGAGGAAAACAACAATTTCTGCTCCAGCTCGCGCGCCAGGCCCGAACGCACCAGCATCCGCAGGAATGTCCCGTGCGGCCGGGCAATGCCCAGGACGATACCGCGGGCCAGCAGGGTGTCGCGCACCTCCCTGAGGGCCACGATGCCGCTGACGTCGATCGAGGTCACCGCCTCGGCGACGAACAGCACGGCACGGGGATCGGGCTCGCGCTCGACCGCCTCCAGCAGGCGCGCCTTGAAGTAGTCGGCGTTGAAAAACAGGATCGCGTCATCGAAGCGGTACACCACCAGCCCCGCCAGCGTGCGCGCCTGCGGGTATTGGCTGATATCGACCTGGCCTTCGATCCCGCGTACCCAGCCCAGCACCGCATCGGTGGGCTGGTAGATGCTTTTGAGCAGCCGCAGGATCGCCAGCAGCACCGCGACGATGATGCCCGGCAGCACCCCCACGCCAATCACCCCCAGGGTGGTCAGCACACACAGCCAGAACTCGAAACGGCTGAGCTTGCGGATGACCCGCATCGCCTGGATGTCGATCAGCCCCCAGCCCGCCATCAACAGCACCGCCCCCAGCGCCGCCTGGGGGATCCAGGCCATGGGCGCGGTGAAGAACAGCAGGATCAGGGCAATCACCAGGGCAGCGATAATCCCCACCAACTGGCTCTTGCCCCCCACCATGCTGTTGACCGCGGTGCGCGAATCGGCGCCGCTGATGGCGAAGCCACTGGAGACCCCGGCGGCGATATTGGACACGCCCAGCGCCAGGAACTCATGGTTGGCATTGACCGTGTAGCCGTTCCTGGCGGCGAAGCTGCGGGCCGTCAGCATCGCACTGCAAAAACTCACCGTGGCGATACCCAGCGCATCGCGCAGCAGGCTTTTCAGTTCGGCCTGGTTGGTCTGCGGCCAGCTCAACTGCGGCATGCCCGAAGGGATCGGGCCCAGTACGGAGACGCCGTAGCTGTCCAGGCGCAGAAAGCCGACGCACAGGGTGGCAATGGCCACCGTCACCAGCGCCGCCGGCAACCTCGCAAAGCGCCGCGGCAGCCAGATCAGCAGCGCCAGGGCGCCCGCGCCGATGGCCAGGGTCGGCCAATGGGTTTCGCCAAGCCGCTGCAGCATGTTCAGCAGGCTGAGAATGAAACCCTCGCCTTCGATTTTGTAGCCCAGCACCTTGCCCAGTTGCCCGGCCAGCAGGCTCAAGCCGATGCCGTTCAGATAGCCGATCAGGATGGGCCGCGAGAAAAAACTGGCAATGAACCCCGCCCGGGCGATGCCGGCGCCGATCAGCATCAGGCCGACCAGCACCGTGACAATCACGGCCAGTTGCGCCAGACGCTCGGGATCGCCCAGCGCCAGGGGCGCGATCGCCCCGGCGACCATGGCGCAGGTGGCCGCATCCGGCCCGACCATCAACTGCCGCGAACTGCCCACCAGGGCATAGACCATCATCGGCAACACGCAGGCATACAAGCCGTACTGCGGCGGCAGCCCGACGATCTGGGCGTAGGCGATGGCAATCGGGATCTGCACGGCCGCCACCGACAACCCGGCCTGCAGGTCGTACCTGAACCATTCGCGGCGGTATTGCAGGAGATTGGCCAAGCCTGGCAGCCAACGGGCGAGCAGCATGGAGGTACCTTTGATCAGGGGCTTTGACGAGGGGTATGGCGGGCGCGAAAGCTCGTGCCCTGGATGAGAGATAAGCAGAGTCGGTTTTTCTTTGCAGGCTTTTCAAAAAAATATCGGCGGATCGAGCGTCCTCTGATTTGGCAGACGCCGTGACAGACTGCGGCCGGTCCTCCGTCGCCGGCCCTCCCCCCAAACGACAGCACGGCTGGCAACCAATGTCCTCCCGCGGTATTGGCCCGGTAGTCGCCAGCCAATTCAGCCAATGCTCACCCTGGCCGGGTGCAAACCCGGTTCCCCTTTTCCAGGTGACCACCGCGTTAACGAGGTCAGGCCCGATGGATGCACCGCCAGGCTCTGCTCGCTACTGCTTGCTGCTCCTGGGGTCGTCCGCCGGGTTGAGGTAGGTGATCCCCCAGGGCCCCGTGCCGTGGAGCTGGAGCACGGTTTCCTGTTTTTGAGTGGCGGCGTACATCGGTGTACCGACGGGAATGATCAGGGTGTCGCCCGGGTGATAGGCCTTGGCCTTGGCCGCGTCGAAGGTGTCGCCGGTGGCGAAGTAGAAGGTGCCCGAGATCACGGTGACACGTTCGGTCACAGGGTGGGTATGCACCCCGACTTTCGTGTTGGCCGGCAGCATCAGGCGCATGGTGAAGGGCTCTGGCTTTTTCAGGTCGCCTTCGATCACCGAAATCATCACCCCGGGCCCTACCGAGGGCGCGGGTGTCCATTTCAGTTCGGCGGGGGTGGCAGCAATCAACCCTGTGCCCTCGGCCAGAGCGGCAGAGGCCAGGAAGGCCGCGCCGAGCAGGGCCAGTGAAACAGCGACAGCTTTGTGGGCGCTCATCGTGATGTCCTCGCGTTTGAGAGCGGTGGGTGAATCGCAGCGGCCAACAGAGCATCAACGCAAAAGCACAGCGGCTGCGCGATCGAGTCATATAGGGTGACGATAGCCGAACGCCGATGCGCGGATATATCCATTGCGAACAGCCTTGATAGCGCACGGGTATTGCCGCACAGGCAACCGCCGGCCAATCGGCCGAGGTCCGTCGACCTGGCAAACAAGCCAAATTGCCATGTGTTTCCTTCGTTCTTTCATACGTCGCAGTTCTCACTGCCCGTTCCCCCATGCCTGGAGTTCCCCCCGATGCCTTCGCCCCGTCCCCTGCCCTCTGCCTTGCTGGGCCTGGCCCTTGTCTGTCCGGCCCTGGCCGAAGCCCAGGGCCTGGAGCTGGGACAAGTGCTGATCGGCGCCGAGGAGCGCAGCGGCGAAGACGCATCGATCGAGGAAGCCAAGGCGCGGCTGGCCCAGGTGCCCGGCGGCAGCAATGTGGTGGACCTGCGCCGGCCGCTGCAGGGCCGGGTGGCCAGCAATCAGGATGTGCTGGCGTACCAGCCGGGGGTCTATGCCCAGTCCGCGGGCAACGAGGGGGTGAAGATCTCGATCCGCGGCTCGGGCATCAATCGCGCGCCGGGCGCCCATGCCTCGGGGCTGTACACCATGCTCGACGGCCTGCCGCTGACCGGCCCCGGCGGCACGCCCTATGAGTTGCTGGAGCCGCTGTGGCTCGACCGCGTGGAAGTGCTGCGCGGCGCCAACGGTTTCGACCGCGGCGCCCTGGCCCTGGGCGGCGCCATCGACTACATCAGCCACACCGGCTACGACACCCCGAAGTTGCAGGTGCGCTACGCCACGGGCAGCCACGGCTATCAGCAGCGCCAGGTCAGTTCCGGGCAGGTGCTGGGCGACTTCGACTACTACCTGGCGCTGACCGACGCGCGCTCCGATGGCTACCAGGACCACAGCGCCAGCAAGAGCCAGGGGGTCATCGCCAACTTCGGCTATCGCTTCAACCCGAACCTGGAAACGCGCTTCTACCTTCGCCATCGCCAGACCGACAACGACCTCGCCGGGCGGGTCACCCAGCGCTCCATCGAGCACGACCCACGGGCGGCCAACCCGGCCTACGTGAAACGCAACGACAGCCGCGACCAGCCGGGCAGCACCTTTATCGGCAACAAGACCACCTGGTACATCGACGACGATTCAAGCCTCCAGACCGGCCTGGTCTACCACGACTACCCCATGGACCTGCGCGAAGGCCCCAACCGCCTCAAGGTGGCCTATACCGACGTCAGCGGCACCTTCGACTACAAGCGCCGCGACACCCTCTGGGGCCTGGAAAGCCACAGCACCCTGGGCCTGCGGGTGACCAAGCACCTGCCCAACTCAGGGGCCAGCGAGCGGGTGCGTATTCCCAGCGGCAACACCGCGGGTTTCGCGCCGGGCACCCACATGCGCAACTTCACCTATCAGGGTTCGGACAGCGTCCTGCATGTCGGCAATGACCTGGAGATCGCCGACGACCTGTGGCTGACCACCGGCCTGGCCGCCATCTACACTCGCCGCGAAAGCGCCGTGACCTATCCCGAAGGCGGCGGCAAGACCAGCCTCGGCGACTGGGACTATGCGCCGCGCCTGGGCCTGCGCTACCAGCTGACCCCCGACCTGCAACTGTTCGGCAACCTCAGCCGCTCGGTCGAGGCGCCGCATCCCTGGTCGCTGATCTACAGCTCCAACCTGCGCTTCCCGGCCGGCAGCGGCGCGGCCACCGGCACCCAGCGCGACCCGATCAAGTTGCAAAACCAGACCGCCACCACCCTGGAACTCGGCGGCCGTGGCGACAGCGCCATCGGCCAATGGAGCCTGGCCTGGTACTACGCCCAGGTGCGCCACGAACTGCTCTCGGTGTTGCCGGACGCCAACGCCACCACGCCCTACGAACTCAACGCCAGCCCCACCGTGCACCAGGGCGTGGAAGCCAGCCTGCAGAGCAAGCTGTGGTCGCGGGACGACGGCGGCCAGTTGAGCCTGCGCCAGAGCTACACCTTCAGCGACTTCCATTACCGCGACGATGAGCGCTTCGGCGACAACCGCCTGCCGGGCCTGCCGATGCACTACTACCAGGGCGAGTTGCGCTACGACTGGCCCCAGGGCTTCTTCGCCGCGCTCAACACGCAACTGGTGTCCAAGGTGGCGGTGGACTACGCCAACAGTTACTACGCCGATCCCTATGCGCTGTTTGGCGCCACCCTGGGCTACAACGCACCCAAGGGCGACTGGCAGACCTGGCTCGACCTGCGCAACCTGACCGACCAGCACTACGCCGCCACCGTTACCCCGGGCTACGACGACAAAGGTCTGGACGCGGCGCGATCCACACCGGGGGAAGGCATGGCGATGTATGTCGGGGTGTCGTGGAGCCTGCGTTAAGGCCTGGGACGGCCAGAGGTGAGCAGGCGATCCCGTTTGGCGGGCAGCATGAAGCCACCCGGGAAAGCAGCGGTATCAGCTCTCGGAGGAAACCACGGACTCTGGAGTGGATTCGGCATCCAGCTTCAAGCGGTCGGCCTTGCTGATGTATTTGGGCTTTCGCGGTGCCAGCTTGGCACTGGCCTTTTTCGCGTGAGCCTTCAGTAGCTGGTTGATTTTCTTGCGACGGTTCATGTTTTTTCTGCTCGGCCGGTAAGTGTTCGAATGATATCAGCTACTGAGTGCATGACCTTGGAGCCCCTGGGCTCCCATCAGCAATAACTTTTTGTAAGTGCTATTCGACATCACCTTGCGCCGGCCGACCAAACCGCCGGTGATAGCGCCCGCAACCATAAGCTCGCCTGGGTTGCCATTGAAGTGCCCGATCAGGCCAGATGCGTGACTACTTCAGGATAAACAGGTCCCCTTCCACACTCAGATCGCCCTGTTTACGACGCGGCGCGACAGCGTCGTAAACGATTAGCAGACCTTCCCCGGCCTCCTCAGCCACGTCAAACAGACACATACCCTCGGCATGGTCGTCACCTTGCCCGAAAGGCACCTCCAGAACCCTCTCCAATTGCTCCGCAAAGACCACAAGCTCCTCATCAGATGCGAAGCCGCCACGCCAACGGAACACCGTTACCGGTCCGTCCAGGTCCATGGTCGGCCCCGCCAGAATCAACAGATCGTCGCCGCTGACGCACAGGTCTCGCACCCCCAGGCCATTGAGCGCGAAGAAGTGCTTGCGGTAGCGGCGCCCCTGCGGCCCGATCTTCTTGAGCACCAAGGTTTCGCTGGGGTCGTCATTGAGTTCAGGCTCGATCTCCAGCAGCACGGCCCATCCGCGCAGGACCGGCCCACGCAACCCCAACAACAGCCGCGAGCCAATGACCGCCATCCCTTCGATATCGAAACCGTTGTCTTTACCCGGGATGGGCAGGAAGTCCCGTAACTGATCGTCTTTGGCAATTTCCCAGGTCAAGTCGTTGCCAAGCGCGTTGCCACGCAGCTGCGCCGCCGTACGCCCATCGGCATCCACCGCCCTGGCAAGTTCATAGCTGTCGTTCTGCCGTACTACCGGAATGCGGGCCAACAAAAAGCGATTGCCGTCTGCCTCTACCGTCGATAGCCGCTTGATGTTCTTTTGCGCAGGCTTGTCGGGCTCGGCCTTCCTGCGCTTGAGGCTATGGGAGCCCACCACCCAGAGGTAACCATCGTCATAGGCCAACCCCTCGATATCGATCTCGGCGTCTGGCTCCGGTATGGGCAGGTCCAGGTATTCCATGAGCGAGAACGATTGGTGCTCAGCGCAGATCACCGCGCCGCCTGGTGCAGCGCCCTGGATTTTCAGACGCTCCAGGCTGGTGGCTTCATCGTTGGCCACCCACAGTGTGTCGCCAATCCGCTGAGCGACCGAAAGGCCATCGCGCAACGCTGCAAACGCCGGAGCAAAGCTCAGTATCACCACATTGATTCGTTCGCTCATGAGCACTCTCCTGCCAGACGGGGTGAAGCGAACAGGCTGTTGTCGAGGCTAGTGGCTAGCCAACGACAAGCAAGATTATTGTCTAGCACGTTTTTTCACAGGCGCTAGAGCGCTGTTGTTCACCTTGAGAAGCTGGCCGCACGTGAAAAGGCGCGCTTTGGCGATCGCATCGCACCCGGTGGCGATATACATGACATACACGTGGTCTTTCGCGAATGGGCTTCGCAATATGACAACCCGGATTTCTCCAGACGCACAGGGCGCGACACGAGGCGTGGATAGCGGAGCAAACAGCGCAGGTTTTGCGCGTTGACGGGGCGAGTATTGTTGAAGATATGGCCGCGCACCCCCTTCACTCCGTGATGCGATCATGTTGCTTCGGGTCGTTTACAGACCTTCGCATCAAGCTGCAATCGGCCCAAGAACTGCCACACGCCTTCAAGACGAGGACAGAAAGTTCAACTCCAACCTGCTGATCGAAGACCTGACAAAACAGGTGAACAACCCAATCGACACTGTGACCGGGCATCTCGGTAATCAATGACTATGCTTTGACCTAATGTGCAAACCGCTCCGACCGGTAATCCATAGCGCCGTTCTACCAGCCAACACCAGAAAAACAGGCCCATGAAACCGATGCCCTCCCTTGCCGTTGTTGCCCTTGCCTCAATCATGGCCGCTATCGGCTTTACGGCCCATGCAGCCGAGGTGCCGTTGGGTAGCCGTTCCCTGGAAGGTCACATCATTACGCGGGTGCTGGCCGTTGATCCGGTGAATCATCAAGTCACCATAGAAGACACCAACAAAAGCCCGGTATCCATCCAGCTCACGGAAAAAGCCAAGGCCCTGGGCAACCTGAAGGTCGGCGACAAGATCGATATCCACGTTGTTCGCTCAGTCGCCTATGTGCTCGACACGAATGTCCAAGCTGCACCAGGGGTTAGCGACGAATCAATGACTATCCGTGCCACACAGGACAATCCTGACCCAGGTGGCGAGGCGGTTCGCAAGGTCAAGGTCACGTCAAAGATCACTCGCATTGACTTGGAAAAGCATGAAGTGACCTTGCTACCTCCAGAGGGCGAACTGACCGTCCTGAAGGTCGAGGACCCACAGCTTCAGGCCCGAATGAAGAAGCTCCAGGTGGGTCAGACGATCAACGCCATTTACACCGAGGTAATGAAAGTCAAAACCTCGCGCTGATATGGCTGACAAGCAGAGACCTTGATGAAGGCTACTCCGGACGCTTGGATATGACAGAACTATTGAATGCTATAGCGCTGGGACTACTGGCCTTGCTACCCCTGATCAATCCGCCTACAACAGTGGCTTTATTTATTGCCCTGAGCAAAGGCCTTAGCCAAAAAGAAAAAAACAAACAGGCGCTTTCGACTTCGCTTTATGTCTTTCTTATCATGGCACTTACCTATTACGTAGGTGAGTTTGTTATGGACGCTTTTAACATTTCCATTCCGGGCTTGCGCATGGCAGGCGGTGGTATTCTCATAATAATGGGCTTGAAGATGCTCTTCCCGCAGCCTGTCCATGTTTCTCCTGTCGTCAACAGCGCAAAGGAACAGGCCAGTTTTGCCTTCATTCCGCTGGCCATGCCCAGTACTGCCGGGCCAGGAACGATCGCGATGATTATCAGCTCCTCCGCGACCATTAAACACAGCACGTTATTTCCAGCCTGGGTTCTATTAACCGCGCCTCCATTAATCTTCTTGTTTACTTCCATTATTCTCTGGATCTGCTTACGCAGTTCAGGCCCCATAATGAAACTAACAGGGGAGTCAGGCATTGATGCAATATCACGTTTGATGGGTTTTCTACTCGTATGTATGGGGGCTCAGTTCGCCATAAATGGGTCGATAGAAATAGTACAAACCATCATTGACAATAATTTTCATTTACCCCGCCCTCAATAATTCAATCTCCACGCTGCGGGAGGCTAAAGCATGGGTGTCTGCTACCCTTTAGCGGAGTCATCGAGGTCGGCCGTTCTCACTCCCTGACATTGATCCAGTCCTCTCAAGCCTGCCTGACCACATGAGGTGGGGCGATGCGCATTTCATTACTTTACGCGGTGTCGGCTGTACTGGTTCTAAGTGGTTTTTCTTGCCTGGCGCAAACCCAGAATGCGCCTGCAAACGCTGCGGCTACAGCGCCCCTGACGGCACCGGCCAAAGATGTCGTGTTCGCCCAAGAGCAGCTGGATCAGATGCTGGCTCCCATTGCGCTATACCCGGATCCACTGTTGGCACAGGTATTGATGGCCAGTACCTACCCCGGGGAAATCGCCGAGGCGGTCACCTGGTCCAAAGCGCATCCGGGCGCCAAGGGCGATGATGCGGTCAAACAAGTGTCAAGCCAGACCTGGGACCCGAGCGTACAGGCGCTGGTTGCCTTCCCACAGGTCCTGGCAACGCTGGGACAAGACCCGGTCTGGGTACAGCGTCTGGGCGATGCCTTTCTGGCGCAACCCGACGATGTCATGGACGGCGTGCAACGCCTGCGGCATCAGGCGCAAGCAGCAGGCAACCTGCAGAGCAACCAATATCAGAACGTGACGGTTCAGGCTGCACCGGCAGCCCCTGCCCAAGCCCCTGCCAACAGCTCCACTACCATCGTCATCGAGCCTGCCGACCCGCAAGTGGTCTACGTCCCCACGTACAATCCGACCACTACCTATGGCACCTGGGCCTACCCTGCTTCGCCGCCCGTCTACTATCCACCGCCCCCCGCCTATTACCCCGGATCGGCCTTGATGGCCGGGCTGGCGTTCGGGACCGGCGTGGCGATCGTCGCCTCGCTGTGGGGCGACTGTGACTGGGACAACAACGACATCGACATCGACGTCGACCGCTACAACAACATCAATCGCAACACCCAGATCAACAGGAACCAGAACAAGTGGCAGCACAACTCCCTTCATCGCGATGGCGTTCCCTATCGAGACAGCAGGAGCCGTGAACAGTACGGTCGACAACTGGACGGTGCCAATCAGCGTGAGGCCTTTCGAGGGGATAATGCCCAACGCGCCCAGGCGCGTGAAAAAGCCCGCAGTTCAATGGACAGGCACGGTATCGAACGACCGGCCACCACTAACCTCCAGGCCCGTGATCAAGCGCGCAGAGCGCAGGTCGATAATCGCATGCAAGCCGGGGCAGACAGACCGAGAGCCTCTGACAGGAGCCAAGGCACTGGCGGAAACATCCGGGAAAGTCAGCAGCCCAGACAACAGAACGCTCAGACGAATCAGCGCCGCCAGGAATTCTCCCAAGCGCGCCAGGGAACGCCAAAACGCCCGAGCGCCAGCCCCGGCAGCGCACGCAATAACGCTTTTGCCGGCGCGCGCTCGCCGTCCCAGTCGAACGCCCAGGCCAGCCGTGGTCGAACCAGCCAGGCATCCGCCATGCGCCCCAGTGCTGCGCGATCCGCCGGCCATCAGATCAGCAGGCCGGCCAGTGCTCCCATGCGACAAAGAGGGGGGGGCCGGCGTTGAACACACTTACTCGAGTGAAAGCATTCATGGGCTCGCTCCCTCGCATCCTGATGATCAGCGCCAGCCTGGCATGGTCATGCACGGCTATGGCACAGCAGGCATTTCCAACCCCGGAACAGGCCGCTCAGGCGTTCGTCGAAGCCCTGGGCACACAACACGCCGATCAGGCACGCCTGATGCAGCTGCTGGGTGAAGACTGGCGCAGTTTCATCCCGCGAGGTGGCGTCCAGCGCAGTGACGTGGATGCGTTTTTGAAGCTCTACCGCGAGCGACACTCCATCGAAAAAACCAGTGACCGCAACGCTGTCCTGTCGGTCGGCAGTGACCACTGGACACTGCCGATACCCCTGGTAAAAGCCGAAAAGGGTTGGCGCTTCGACATCAAGGCCGGTAGCGCCGAAGTCCGTATACGGCGAATCGGCAGCAACGAACTGGCCGCGGTGCAATCGGTGCTGACCTATCACGACGCCCAGATGGACTATGCATCAGTGGATCATGACGGTGACGGCGCCCTCGAATATGCGCAGAAAATCTTCAGCACTCCCGGCAAGCACGACGGACTCTATTGGGCGGATGACGATAGCGGTCAACTCAGCCCCTTGGGTCCGCTGTTCGGCAATGCCATCGCCGATGAAGATTGGCATGGCTACCACTTCCGCATCCTCGAGGGACAAGGTCCCTCGGCACCGGGTGGCGCCTACAGCTACCTCATCGGTGACAAGATGAGCCGTGGCTTTGCCCTCATCGCCTGGCCGGCGAAATACGAGGACACCGGGGTGATGAGTTTCATGATCAGCCATGAGGGCCAAGTGTTCGAGAAAGACCTGGGACCCGAGGGTTATAAATTGGCGCAGTCGATGAAGCGGTTCGATCCCGATGACAGCTGGCAGGAGGTCACCCTGGATCAGAAGCCGTAACATTTGCCTGGCTTCAATCGCCCGTCAGCGGGTCGTAGAGGGCATGCTTCGCCTCTCATTTCAACAGGCGGTAATCGGCTGTGGATTCAACCGGTCGAAGAGACGGATGCTTTGCTGCCCAAGCGGATGAGTTCATTGGAGAAACACAGGCCGACGATGATCAGTGCCGCGCCCGCGTACAGGCTTTCGCGCGGTACTTCATTGAGCACCACAAACGCCAGCAACGCGGCGAACAGTGGCTCGGTCAGCTCCAGCGCTTGCACTTGGGATGGCTTGAGATACTCGATGGCCTTGGTGGTGCAGAAGAAGCCCAGGATTGTCGGCAGCGTGGCCAGCGCCAGCAGCGCGGCGATCACCAGCGGCGACAACTCGCCCATCGCGAAACCGTCGGCCGCCGCCGGCATCAGCAGGTACAGGCTGCCAAAGAACAACAATTGTCGAGTGAAGTGCAGCCCCCCCGACACCCCCATACGCTTCATGGCAACCGAAAAGGCCCCATAGCCGCAGCCGGCCATGGAGGCGAGCGCAGCACCTTGCAGGGTAAAGCCCTGCTGCAGGTCGCCGCCGAAGATCACCGAGATCCCAGCGATAGCCAGTGCGGCGCCAACGGTAGCGTTCGCGGTGATGGCATCCTTGAGGAAAATGCGCCCCAGAATGATCGAGGAAATTGAGGCACTGGCCATCAGCACCACCACCACACCTGCCGCAGCGTAGTGTTGATAGGCGGACGTTTCGAAATAGAACAGCACAAAGATGCCAAGGAATGCGCAGATAGCCGCCTGAGTCCATTGGGTCGACGCCGCCGGGCGCTTGAGGAAAAACAGTAGGATCGAGAGAAGCACGCAACCCAGTAGGGTCTTGATGACAGCGACACTGCTGGCGGTGAAACCATTACTCATGACTACTTTGCTGAGTACACCGATCGTTGCGTTCAGTGCCGCAGCGGAGAGTGCAAATATGACGCCTTTGCTGAAAGTGGATTGCATTGATGACGATCCCTGTCGCTGAATGGTCGTTCGATAGAATGCCGCCCTACATCGACGGCGCAAAGTTTGAGGATACGAAGATCCCACCAACACTTACCTTAGGAAAGTCCATTTAATCGGGACTAACGACTTTGTCGCCCCCAAGGAAGAAGTCAGAGGGCCTGGCCCTTGGCTAGGCAATATGAGTTGACGAACGTTGCAGTGTGCTGCAAAGACTGGCGTATATCCGGTTTGGCTATTCCATGCCTGTTGGCAAATTGCTCGACCGCCGCTGTATCAAAACGAGTGGTCTGGATAAAGTCCAAGGCCTCGGGTTTTGTATTCAAAAGCCGCGCGACGGGGGGAATACTCAGTAGCCACTTCAGCAATCGGAGTGGAATGTAATGCTTGGGAGACTTTAAGCCCAAAGGTTGTGCCGCCTGTACCAGCAGTTCTCGCAAGTTGGGAGTCTGGTCATCAAGCGCCAGCAGTTCCTGGCCCGCCATGGCAGGATCAAAAGCACAGACCGCCACCAGCTCAACCAGGTAATCCACGGTGACCAGTGGCAGCCAGTGCTCGGCGGTACCGGGCACTGCGGCCAGCTTTCCCTGCACAAGGTTGCGGATCAGCTCCACCAGCGGCTGACCGTCAAGGATATGCCCCGTGCGGCTGTGGCCACAGACCGTCGCGGGGTGGACAACGGTAATCTCCCCGCCCTTGGCGGACATGACCTCCAGGGTCGCAAAATGCGCCTCCAGCTTGCTCCCCTCGTAACCACCGACCTGTCGGTAGACGGCAGGCCAATTCGTCAGCTCCGGATAACGCGGATCAATTCCGATGCGTAGCAGATGTTCATGATTTTTCAGCATGTAGCCGCCGATCATCACTAACCGGCTTTTTTGCTCAGCCGCCAACCGCGCCACGCGCTTTGCCCCTTCCACATTCACCGCACGAGAATGCTCCACTGAAAGCCCCCATGCGAAGTGGGCGCCCAGGTGGAATATGACTCTGGCATGCCTTAGCACTTCCCGGTCAGCAAGACTCAGCCCGAGGTTGTCCCGTTCCAGATCGCCAGCTACGGCAAATACCCGGGTTGCGCACCCTCCCAAATTGTCGACTTGCTCCCGCAGTGCAGCTAGTCGCTCTGGGCGACGCATCAACACCCGAATGGTGTGACCTTTTGCACTCAGGTACGCCACCAGATGTTGACCGATGAAGCCGGTACCCCCCGTGACAAAGCACTCCACGCTCATTTCCCTGTTCCTTGTTTAAGGTGAGAAATCAAGCGTAAACTATCGACCAAACTCTACAGTCAAGCGGTGTTTTCATGAAAATCGGCGAACTCGAGGCCCGCAGCGGCGCCAGCCGCCATACACTGCGTTACTACGAGCAAATCGGCCTGATCTCACCGCTGCGGCAAACTAACAACTATCGCGTTTACACAGAGCAGACTCTGCAGGATCTGGACTTTATCCAGCGTGCGCAGAGCATGGGGTTTTCCCTGGGGGAAATAGGCGAGATTCTGGATGCGCAGCGGAACAAGCTGATCGATTGTGCTGACGGCGCCAAGCTGATTGAAAAGAAGATGGCAGAAATCAAACAGAAAATCGCCAACCTCCAAGGCATTTATCGGTATCTGGGTGAAGAGCGTGCAAACCTCGAAGCCAGTGCTGCCAGGCAACTTGAGCTTCAGCAGCTGAACAACTCTTCCAACTGAACTTCCAGTTTCAAGCATCCGCTGTCTCTACGAATTTCAGGTTGACTCAGAGCCCTCTCGCCTCACGCAAATCCTGGACCACGCTCAAGCCAGCAACTCGCTGATCCACCGGGTCTGCCGGGCGATGTCCTGGACCTTCTCCTCGGGTACGGCCTGCCGTGCCCGGGCGAAGTGGGCCAGGGTCTTCTGTTTCAGGCGCAGCATGCGTTGCCACTTGGCCAGGAAGGCCGGGCTGCGGGCCTGCAGTTGCAGTGGGCCGAAGTACAATTCCTCGGCGGTGTAGCTCACCGGCCCGGCGCGCTCGGCGACGATGATTTCGTAGAAAAAGCGGTTTTCCCGCAGCACTTCCTCGCAGAGGATGCGGTAGCCATGCTCCATCAGCCATTGGCGCAGGGGTTGCTCGCCGCCGTTGGGTTGCAGGATCAGGCGTTCGTCACCATTCAGGCGCGCCTTGCCGCTGTCGAGGATGTCGCGAATGGTCTCGCCGCCCATGCCGCAAATGCTGATCGCCGTGATTCCGTCGCCCGGCTCGATCGCCGCCAGGCCGTTGGCCAGGCGCACGCTGATGGCCGAATCCAGGGCGTTTTCGCGCACGCTGCGCTGGGCCGCGTGGAACGGCGTCAACGCCACCTCGCCGGCCACCGCCGCGGCGATAAGGCCACGGCGCAGCAACGCCACCGGCAGGTAACCGTGATCCGAGCCGATATCGGCCAGGCGCGCACCCGCTGGCACATGCGCCGCCACGCGCTCCAGGCGCATGGACAATGTCTGTTGGTTCAACTGCCGCCCCTTTTCACCACGAACGTCCGGCGCCTGTGGCCGGATCGGGGCGCGATTCTGTCGGGCAATGCCGCGCATTTCAAATTTATGCGACCAGGGCCAGGGTTCGCGCCGTCCTGCCGGGCACCGTTTGCTAGCCGCCTCAGTCGTCGAAGCCGTAAAGGACCGCCGGGTTATCCGCCAGGATGCGCCGGCGCCAGGTGCCGTCCGTGGCCCAGTGGGACAGCAGGTCGAGCATGGCGCTGTCGCTCGGCCTCGGGTCGCGCCCCGGGTGCGGCCAGTTGCTTGCCCACAGGCAACGTTCCGGGTGGCTGTTGATCAGCGTCTGGGCCAGTACGCCGACATCCTCGTACAGCGGCGCGCCGACCCGGGAGGTTTCGTAAGGCGCGGAAAGCTTGACCCAGGTATTGCCGCCGTCCAGCAAGCGCAACAGGGTCTTGAAGGCAGCATGGCCAACGGGGACCGGCTCGAGGAACTTGCCCACATGGTCGATGCTCAGCCGGCTCGGCAACGCCAGCAGACGCTCCTGATAATCAGGCAGGTCGCGGCCGTCGAGTTGCAGATTGATCACCCAGCCGAGTTCGGCAATACGCCAGGAAATCCTTTCCAGCGCGTCCCAGGGCAGCACCCCGCCCGCCCCCGGCACCATCATGAAACGCACGCCGCGCACGCCTTGCTGATGCAGGCGGGACAGTTCGCTCCAGCGCGTTTCGGCCTTGATCACGGCGATGCCCCGCGCTGCCTGGCCGGCCTGGACCAGCGCATCCAGCAGGCAGGCATTGTCAAAGCCGTACCCCACTGGCTGGACCAGCACCGCGCGCTGCAGGCCCAGTTGCCGTTGCACCCGCGCGTAGTCGCTCCAGGTCGCGGTCGGGACCGGCGATGGCGCCGCAAAGCGCGCAGGGTCGTACACGTGCACGTGGCAGTCGGTGGCGTGGCTGGGCAAGGTCATAGTCGCGGGTACTCCTGATTAGTGGGATTGCAGTCGGAATACATCCCGGGCGCGGTCAGCGCGCGCCAGGTTCACCGCCCCCTGCGGAACTCGTCCTGCGAGCAGGGCCTGGACCTGGCGCACGGTGTCCATGGCCTGATGCTCGCTGGCTTCGGGTGTCAGCCCACCGATGTGCGGGCTGGCAATGACCTTGGGATGGGCGGCCAGCAGCGGCCCGGGCATCTGGTCTGGCGCGCGCCCGACATCCAGCGCACAGCCGCCGATCAGCCCCTGCTCCAGCGCCTCGAGCAGGGCCGCGTCGTCCACCAGTTCCCCACGCGAGGCATTGATGAAGAACGCGCCGGGGCGCATCGCGCGAAAGGCCTCGCGCCCGAACAGGTTGTAGGTCCGCTCGACCGCCGGCGCGAGGCAGACCACGTAGTCGGCGCCGCCGACGGCCTGCTCGAACGACACCTGTTCGATGCCGGGCTCATCGACTCGGGCATTCGGGTCATTGACCCAGACGCGCATCTGCAGCAGCCGAGCAATGTCGGCCAGGCATTTGCCAATGAAGCCGTAACCGATGATCCCCAGCGTCGCCCCGCGCAACTCCCGCCCCATGAGCACCTGCGGCGCCCTGCCCTGCCAGTAGTCGGCGGCCGCGCGGCTGATGCCCCGCGCCAGGTCGATCATCACGCCGATCACCCATTCGCTCACCGAGCGGTCGAACCCCGGCGTCGCATGGGTGACCAGCACGCCGTGACGGCTGGCGGCTTCGACATCGATGTTGCGGATGTCCACCGCCACCCGGCAGATCGCCGCAAGCTGTGGCAGGCGTTCGAACAGTTCGGCGGGCGCGGCCGCCTCGCGGCTGGCGACAATGATCGAGCAGCCCTGTGCCCGATCGACCAGTTGCTCCAGCGACAGCGGATCGGGCGAATCGTTGAGCCGGACATTGCCCAGGGCCTGAAGCTGCCTGAGCGGCTGCTCGGCGTAGTAATTGGCGCGCACGCCGGGGGCATGGGTCAGGAAGATCTCAGTCATGGTCACGCTCGCTTGTCGGCGCCGGGCCGGGCCACCGAATGTCGGGAAATCAGCATTGGCTGGAACACCAGATTGACGGCGGGCAGCTGTGGGTCGCGGGAACGCTCGACCGCGCGCTGGACCATGATGTCGGCCATCTCGGTCAGCGGCATGGCCACCGACGTCAGGCTGGGGTTGCTGAACGCGGCAATGGACAGGCCGTCCATGCCGACCACCGAGATGTCCTCGGGCACCCGCAGCCCCGCCTGGATGAGCCCGGACATCAGGCCCATGGCGAGCATGTCGTTGACGGTGACGACACCGGTCGGCCTGGGCGTCATCGCCGCCAGATCGGCCGCCATGGCGAATCCCAGGTCGGCAAGCTCCGAATCGCCGAACGTCTCGAGCACCGGGCCTTCGATGACGGTGGCGCTGACCTGCGCGCCCTCCTGCGCGGCGCGCTCGCGAAAGCCCTCGATCTTCGCCGTACGGCTGATGGTCTTGCCGCTGGGCACCAGAAACGCCAGGCGCCGATGACCGTGTTCGATCAAGTGCGCGGCGGCGATATAGCCCGCCTGGAAGTTATCCGGCGACACATGGTCCACCCGCGAGTCGCCGTCCTCGGTGGTTTGCCGGTCGTAACTGACGACCGTCAGCCCACGCTGTACCGCGGCCTCCAGGTGACGCTCGTCGTCCTGGGACGAGACCACGATCACCGAACGCACGCCGAACGACAGCAGGTCATCGAACATCCCGGCCTCCTGCTGCTTGTCGCGATGGGTGTTGCCCAGCAGCAGCCGGTAGGAAAACTGCGCCCGGGCGGCGGCCTCGATCTTCAGGGCGATCTGCCCGTACATCGGGTTGGCGGTGGACGGAACCAGCAGGCCGAGCATCGGCGTATGGCCAGTCTTGAGCTGCCGCGCCACCCGGTTGGGCTGGTAGCCGAGCTTGAGAATCGCCGCTTCGACGCGAGCGAAGGTGTCGGCGCTGAGCTTGTCGGTGCGCTGGTTGAGCACATTGGACACAGAGCTGACCGAAACCCCCGCCAGAGCGGCCACATCGTGAATCGTTGTCATGTTTTGCATTAACCCATATTGAAAGTGCGCGGCAGCCACAGGGAAATCGATGGCACCAGGACAATCAGAATCAGCATCGCCGCCAGCAGGCAGAGGTATTTGACCATCCGCCGGGAAACCTCCTCGACCCGCGTGCCGGTCATCGCGCAGGTGGCGAACAGCCCCAGGCCGAACGGCGGCGAGAACAACCCCAGGCCCATGGCGATCACCGCGACAGTGCCGAAGTGAAAAGGACTGACGCCCACCTGCACCGCGATCGGCACCAGCAGCGGGCCGAAGATGATCAGCGCCGGCGCGCCTTCGAGCACCGCGCCGAACACCACCATGATGATCACCGAGGTGATCATAAACGCCACGGGGCCATAGTCATGCGCCAAGGCCAGCATGAAGTCGGAAATGATCGACGGAATCTGCAGGATCGTCAGGGCGAACGCCAGGCTGGAGGCGGCGGCGATGATGAACAGGATACCCGCGGCCATCGAGGCCGAGCGCACGAACAGCCTGGCGATGCCTTTGAACGTCAGCTCGCGGAAAGTCAGCCCGCCCACCAGTAGCGCGTAGACCACCGCGAACGCCGACACCTCGGTGGAGGTGGCCACGCCGGAGGTCACGCCCTTGCCGATCATCGTCACCATGATCAGCGCCACCAGCGCACCCCCCAGCAGACGCACGACCGGCCGGCGCGAGGGGAAGGCCAGGGCGGGGTCGACCTTGCGTCCGAAGATCACCGCCAGGGTCGCCAGGCCCAGGGCGAGCATCGCCGCCGGCACGATGCCGGCGAGGAACAGGCCGCCGATCGAAATGTTCGCGACGAAGCCCATGATGATCATGTTGATGCACGGCGGGATGGTTTCCGCCATCACCCCGGAGGCCGCCAGGACCGCCGCGGTCTCCGCCGGGTCCTGTCGGGTGCGGCGCACGGCGGGCACGACGATCCCGCCTACCGCGGCGATATCCGCCAGCTTCGAACCCGACACGCCGGAGAAAAATGCCGTGGCCAGGATAGCGATCAGGTTCATCGAGCCCCGTACCCGGCCGAAGAGCCGCACCAGCAGTTCGATCAGGCGCGAGGACATGCCGTTGGCTTCCATCAGCAGCCCCGCCAGCACGAAAAACGGAATCGCCAGCAACACGAAGTGATCCATCCCGGCCATGACCTGCTGCGAGTAGATCACCATCGGCAGCGACGGATCGCCGATGAAGTACAGCAAGGCGCACAGGGCCAGGACGAAGGCAATCGGTACCCCCGCCAGCAGGCCGCCGAAGAAGCCGCCGACCAGCAGCCCCCAGGGTTGCAGGGCGTAAGCCTCGACCAGGGTGTTCCAGGCATACACCGAGCCGCCGACCAGCAGGCAGCCGAGCAAGGTCAGCCAGGTGACGGCAGTGGCGCCGTTGACGGCATTGGCAATGCCCACCGCCGTCATCAGCAGCGCGCCGACGAAGACCGGCAGCACATTCAGCCACTGCGGCAAGCCCATCGGAGTCACGACGTTGACCGAGTCTTCCAGCAACAGCCAGGACGAGAACGCCAGCCCCGCCGCCGTGCCCGCGACCAACCAGCCCCCGGTCTGCTGCGCGGCCTGCTGCCAGCCGGCGGGCAACAGCGCGCGGAAGAAGTCCACCTGTACATGTTGCTTGCGGGCCAGCACCGTAGCGCCGCCGAGAAACACCAGCATGACCATCAGGCCACGGGCAACTTCCTCGGCCCAGTCCACCGGGTGATGCACGAAATAACGCAGGATCACCGAGACGAACACCACCGCCACGTCCAACGCCAGCACCACCGCGCACAGGCGTTCGACCCACCGACACAGCAGCGCCAGCAGGCTGCCACTGCCCGGTGTTGTGGCAAAGCCCCAGTCGTCGGCCATGGCGGCCGCTGCGTGGGTGTGCCCGGGATGTTCCTCTACCACTTGATCCGCGACAGCGAGAGCGTCGGATGAACTCATGGTGTCTGTCTCCTCTTGTTATGGGGGCGGGCCTGGATCACGCCCTGGCCGCGTCGATAAGCCCCAGCACCGAAGCCATGGATGGCGTGGTCCGGGTGAATGGCAGCCAGAGCTTGTCGCGCATGAGGGTACGGACGCTGGCGCGCTCGGCGTCAGCCATGGGGAAGAAGGTCATGCCGCCCTTGCCCAGCGCGGCGATGGCTTCGGCGCCTTTGATCGCGGCCGCCCGGCGCTGGGACACGCTGGCCTCCCGGGCAGCCGCCATGAACACCGGTTGCAGGTCGGCGGGAATCTTCGCCAGCCCGCGCTTGCCGATCACGGCAATGCAAGGGCTGAACAAATGGTCGGTCTGCCAGCAGTGGCTCACCACTTCGTCGAGCTTGTTGGCCAGTACGCTGGCGGCATCGTGTTCGAAGCCTTCCACCACCCCCGTCTGGATGGCGGTGTAGACCTCATTGAAGGCAATGGGGGTCGGGATCGCGCCCAGCAGCTTGAAGGTTTCGATGAACGCCTGGGTCGGCAGGACCCGCAGCTTGGTATTCCTGATGCTCTCGAGATCCTTGATCGGCGGCTTGGTATAGACGCTGCGCGCGCTGAAATGCGCGCCCCAGCCCACGACCGAGCAACCGGTGCGCTCGCGCAGCAGCCCGTTGTAGATCTCGCCGACGCCGCCATCCACGGAGCGGGCGACATGCTCGTAGCTGTCGAACAGGAACCCCAGGTCCAGCAGCGCCAGTTCCGGCAGGGCCGTGGCCCAGATCGAACTCCCGGAGACCATCAGGTCGATCGACCCCAGGCGCACCTGTTGCACCACATCGGCCTCTTTGCCGAGTTGGCCGTTGGGGAAAAAATCGATACGGATGCGGTCGCCCACGGACTGTTTCAGGTTCTCGGCCAGGCGTTGGTAGAACAGGTAGTGCGCCGAGTTCTCGTCCGCCGTCATGGTCGAGGACAAGCGCAATACCGAAGGGGCGGCACGGGCGATGGAAGGCAGGGCCAGTGCGCCGGCACTGAGGGCGGCACACTGCACGAAGCGACGTCGGGTCAGAGGCATGAGGCTGTTCTCTTTTGTTGTTGTTTTGCGACATTTTCACGAGCTTAGTAAAACGTTTTACTAAATCGTTTTACAAACTACCTCCAATGACCCGGATCTGGCAATGGAAATTTGCCCACGCAGCAGACATTGCCTTTGAGCAAAGCGTCCGACGGGGCCACGGCGCGGCCGAAAACCGTCGCCGGACCGGACACACGAACGGCTTCGTGCCCTGCCACGGCTATCCGCGAGGACTCGCGGGCTACGTCATGTATCGCACTGTATCTACCGCCCTCCCCGGTACACGCGCTTGCATCCGCCCCGGGATCCGGACACAGGCCAGATACGTCGCGGCCGTCAAATGCAACCCAGGTTGAAGGGGATCAGCCAGGTCCCCCGCCCCACGGCTTGCAATCCAATGGAGAGATCAGCATGAAGATGACACTGCGCAACCACACCATCGGCGCGTCGATCCTGGCCCTCAGCCTGTTCGGCCTCCTCGGCACGGCCCAGGCGCAGACGCCCGCAGCGGCGCAACCCGGCGCGGGCAGCGCCGGCACCACTTATGCCGCGCCCTCGCCGTTCGGCCCGCTGAAGCATGTCAACGCCGGGCTGCTGGACGTGGCCTACGCCGAAACCGGCCCCGCCGATGGCCCGGTGGTGATTCTGCTGCACGGCTGGCCGTACGACATTCACAGCTATGACGAGGTCGCACCCCTGCTGGCGGCCAAGGGTTACCGGGTGCTGATGCCCTATGCCCGCGGCTACGGCGATACCCGTTTCCTGTCGGCGAAAACCCTGCGCAATGGCCAGCCAGCCGCATTGGCCAGCGACGTCATCGACTTCATGGATGCGCTGAAGATCAAGCAAGCGGTGCTCGGCGGTTATGACTGGGGCGCGCGTTCGGCGGACATCGTCTCGGCGCTGTGGCCGGAGCGGGTCAAGGCGCTGGTGTCGGTCAGCGGCTACCTGATCGGCAACCAGGCGGCCGGGCAGAACCCGCTGCCGCCCAAGGCGGAATTGCAGTGGTGGTACCAGTTCTATTTCGCCACCGAGCGCGGTCGCGCCGGCTACGAGAAAAACACCCACGACTTCGCCAAGCTGATCTGGCAACTGGCCTCGCCGCAATGGAAGTTCGACGACGCCACCTTCGAGCGCAGCGCCAAGGCCCTGGACAACCCCGACCATGTCGACATCACGGTGTTCAACTACCGCTGGCGCCTGGGGCTGGTTCAAGGCGAAAGCCGCTACGCCGCGCTGGAGCAGAAACTGGCCACGGCCCCGGCCATCGGCGTGCCGACCATCACCCTGGAAGGCGATGCCAACGGCGCGCCGCACCCGAACCCCGCGGACTACGCCAAGCGCTTCACCGGCAAATACCAGTTCCGCCTGATCAGCGGCGGCATCGGCCACAACCTGCCGCAGGAAGACCCGCGCGCGTTCGCCCAGGCGGTGATCGATGCGGATCGTCTTTGAGGCTGGCCTGACCGTCCTCAG
>NZ_JACMZT010000006.1:0-217433 GCF_017349615.1 Pseudomonas sp. GW531-T4 | reverse complement strand
GGCTCAACTGCACGGTGAACTTGAACACCGCGCCCTGCCCCGGCTTGCTGTGCACCCAGATGTCGCCCTGCATCATCTGCACGATTTTCTTCGAGATGGTCAGCCCCAGGCCGCTGCCGCCGTAACGCCGGCTGATGGACAGGTCGGCCTGGACAAAGGCATTGAACAGCCGCGCCTGCTGCTCCTCGCTGATGCCCACCCCGGTGTCGGTGACGCTGAAGCACAGCAGCGCCTTGTCGTTCCACTGGCGCACCAGGCACACGCCGATGCACACATGGCCGGCCTCGGTGAACTTGATCGAGTTGTCCACCAGGTTGGTCAGCACCTGGGCCAGGCGCAGCGGATCGCCGACATAGCTGCGCGGCAACATGGCGGGAATGTCCAGGCGCAGTTGCAGCGCCTGTTCTTCCGCGCGCTGGCGCACCAGCAGCAACACATCGTCCACCAGCTCCCGCAGGTCGAAGCAGACCTGCTCCATGCTCAGCTTGCCGGCTTCGATCTTCGACAGGTCGAGCACGCCATTGATGGTGCCCACCAGGTTCCTCGCCGCACGGTCGATCTTCTCGATGTAGTCGCGCTGCGCCCGTTCCAGGGGCATGTCCTGCACCAGGTGGGCCATGCCGATGATCGCGTTCAGCGGCGTGCGGATCTCATGGGACATGCTGTCGAGAAATTCCGACTTGGCCTGGGTCGCCAGCTCGGCGTCGCGCCGCGATTGCTGGATCTGCGCTTCCACCGCCTTGCGCTCGCTGATGTCGAAGATCACCCCGTCCAGGTACTGCGGCACCCCGTCCACGACAATGGTCTGGCCCTTGTCGTAGACCCAGCGCACCTCCTGAGTGGCGGTGATGATCCGGTATTCGAGCATGTAGCTGGCGCTGCTCAGGCAGCCTGCGAAAATCTCCAGGTCATCGGGGTGGACCCGGTCGCGATAGCTGTGCCCGGCGAGGAAATGCGCCGCCGGAAAACCGCTCAGACCCTCGATGGCATCGCTGACGAAGACCATGGTCCGCGCGCCGTCCGGCAGGCTGCGAAACACCACCCCGGGAATGTTGGCGATCATCGACTGCAGCTTGGTCTGGCTGTCGACGATCGATTGCTGCACCTCGACCGCCTGCGTGATGTCCTGCAGCACGCCGGTGACCCGCGTCGGCGCGCCCTGGGCATCGCGCTGCATGACCCGGCCGATGTCCAGCACCCACAACCAGCGCCCGCTTTTGCTGCGCATGCGGTACTCGGCGCGGTACTCCTCGACCTCGTTGTCCAGGTGCGCCCTGAGCCTGGCCATGACCGGCTCATGGTCCTGCGGATGGACCAGGCAGGCCCAGCGGTCCAGGCCATTGCCAAAGGTCTGGTCCAGTTCCTCCTTGCTGTAGCCGAGGATCCGCAGCCAGACATCGTTGTTGATGACGATCCCCAGGCTGACGTTCCAGTCCCACAAGCCCAGTGCCCCGCTTTGCAGGGCCATGTCCAGGCGTCGCTCGCTTTGCTCGATCCGCGCCACGTCGGCCTTGTGCCGCCGGGCATCGGCCAGGCGCCGCAGGCCGCCCCACAGCAACAGCAGGAACACCACGGCGCTCAGGCCCTTGATCAGCAGCACCTGCTCGGCCGGCAGCACCGCATCCAGGTCGCCCAGGGTGACCAGGCTCCAGGGACCGCTGGGGTCGTTCCAGTCGAAGTCGGCCCGGGACAGGCTGTAGCGCCGGCCGTCCAGCTTGACCTGCGGCTGATGGGTATCGAAGGGCAAGCGTTCGGGAACGCCGTGGGCGAACGGGTAGTCGCCGAACTGGCGGCGGATCTCGCCGCTGAAGTCGCGCAGCGACCAGGCGCGGTCGGCCTTGAGTAGCAACTCCGGATTGCTGGCGGCCAGCACCACGCCGCTGGGCGACAGGATCATTTTCAGGTCGTCGCCATACTGCTTGTTCAGGTTGGTATCGAGCATCTTGCCGTCGAAACGCGCCACCAGTACCCCGATCACCTTGTCCTGGCGCGTGCGCGACTCGTAGACCGGGACCGCCATGTAGAACATGCGGGTGCCGGTGGTGACGCTGATCGCGCCATAGACGCTGCTGCCGCCGTTGAGCGCCACCTTGAAGTAGGGCCGGAAGGCCACATTCAGCCCCAGCGGCGCCTGGCCCTGGTGATCATGGGCCGCCACCACCACCCCGTCGCGATTGAGGACAAAGGCATGATTGGCGCCCACCACCATCGACAGCGTCTTCAACGGGATCGCCGCCTGCTCCATCAATTCCGCGGAGGGCTCGCGCTCCAGGATCACCCGTTTCAGCGAGGGGTTGTGGCGCCCCAGGATCGACAGCGCGCCAATGGCAAAACCGTCGGACTTCCACTGCTGCAGATCCGCCGCGTACTCCTGGGTCTGCATCTCGATACTGGCCTGGTAGACGTCCTCGACCTGCAGGCGGTAGTAGTTGCCCAGCGCCACCGCGGCACCGACCGCGATCACCACGCCCAGGGCGTAACAACACCGTCTGTGGCTGTCGAAGAAGTTCGTTAACCTGTGCAACACCTCGCCCCTTTACCTGATGAATCCGTACCTGCCGCCCTGACAAACAGCCTCAACGCGCCGCCAGCCGGCGTGGAAACTCCGGCGGCAGGAAATCGCGGTCGGGATCGTAGTCGGCCTTGAGGTAATCACAAAGCGCCTTGAGGTCCTGGGGCGACAAGGTTCCCGCCGACTGCTTGAGCCGCAGGGTGTCGAGAATGTAGTCATAGCGGCTGTCGTTGTACTGGCGCACGGCGTTATACAGCTGGCGCTGGGCCTCCAGTACATCGACGATATTGCGGGTGCCGACCTGGAAGCCCAGCTGCGAGGCCAGCACCGCGCCCTGGTTGGAAATGATCGACTGGCGCCGCGCCTTGACCTGGTCGACCCCGCTGTTGAGGCCGCGATGCAGGTTGCGGGTCTGCTCCACCACCTGGCGCCGCAGGTTGTCGTTGAGGTATTCGCGCTGATTCATCCGCTGGTGGGCCTCGCGCACCTGGGAAGAGGTCTGGCCGCCACTGAACAGCGGAATGTTCAACTGCAGGCCGATGGAGCGCTGCTCGACATTGCCGCCGTAGCCACTGCCGCGGATATCGCTGTTGCCGTACCCCAGGTTGTCGTTGTCGCCAGTCTGGTAACGCAGCACCGCGTCCAGGGTCGGCGCGTGCCCGGCCTTGCGCGCACTGAGGGTCTGCTGCGTCGCGTCCAGGGCTTGCTGGCTGGCCAGCAGGGTCAGGTTCTGCTGCACCGCGGTGTCGACCCAGCGCCGGGCATCGTTGGGTTCCGGCAACACTATCGGCATGTCATGCCGCACGCCCTGGATCGCGGCGTATTGCTGGTGCGTCAGGGTGTCCAGGGCCTCGAAGGCATCGTCGGTGCGCTTCTGCGCGACGATCCGGTTGGCCCGCGCGGTGTCATGCCCGGCCTCGGCCTGGAGCACATCGGTACGGTCCGACAGGCCCAGCTGCAAGCCCTTCTCGGCCAGTTCCAGCTGGCGCTTGAGCGCGGCTTCTTCAGCCTTGGCCGCCGCCAGGGCGTCCTGGGCCTTGAGCAGGCCGAAATAGGCCTGGGCGCTGTCGAGCATCAGTTTCTGTTCGGCCGCCGCCAGCTCCAGCTGGGCCTGCTGGTCCTCGGCTTCGGCGGCCTTGAGGCTGAACCAGCGATCGGCGCGGAAGATCGGCTGGTTCAGCACCGCCTGGTAGCTGGTGCCACTGCGCCGGGTGTCCTGCTTTGGCTGTTGCAGGGAGGTGCTGGTGCCGTTCAGCTCGGCACTGGCCGACAGCGTGGGCAGCAGCCCGGCCCGCGCCTGGGGCACCGCCTCGGCCCGCGCGGCCTGGTCGGCACGGGCCGCCGCCAGCTCGCTGTTGTTCTGCTGGGCATCCAGGTACACCCGCCAGAGGTCGCTGGGCATGGCCTGGCGCGGGTGTTCGGCCGCCTGCGCCAGGGAGGCGGCCGGCAACGTGGCAAGCAACAGAGGGACAAGCAACCAGCCGGCAAGGGCTCGCTGCCGCGAAATCATGGGTTTGATCATGGTTTGCTGTTCTACATAAAGAAGTGATTCGGCCGGAGACAGGAGAGGCTTTGCGCCCCTCCTGTGCTTGCTCCTGCGCGGTCAGGTCAGTGAAGGCACCAGCACCGCCTGGGCGGCCTGACGGTTTTGCGGCACCTGTTCACGAGCGCCACCGGTGTCGGCGAAGGCCGCCATGGCCCCGCTCAACTTGGCCAGGCTGGGCCCCTCGGCCTCCGTCACCGAAGCGATGTCGTTCGCCGTCGGCACGCTCTGGCGCTCGCGCGAGGACAGCTCGAACAAAGCATCCCTGGTCGAGCCCGCCTGGGCAAAGCCCTTCACCAGATGATCGACACTGATCACCGATGAGTCGCCTTGCAGCTCGATCTGCAGATGCCGATGCGCCGCGGCCTGGCTACCCAACACCTGGCGCAGCACCAGGGCCGTGCCGGTGCCGGCGTCGGTCAGCAGCACGTTCTCGCCCTGACGGCTGACGAGGATGTTCTTGCCATCGGCCACCGGCAGGATCAGGCGGTCGAGGGCCTGGCCCGGGTCATCGTTGTCGATCACCACCGTGCGGTAGTGCGCCCACATCGCCGGGGTGAAGCGGTAGGTGTCGTTGGCGCCGCCGCCATGCAGCACCACGCTGTCGACCCCGGCGATCAACGGCGGCGCCAGTTCGTCCTGACGACCGCCGCCCCCACCCTGCAGCAGCAGCGAGGAGCCGATACGCTCGACATTGCCGTAGTGCCCGAGCTTCTGCGCAGCCCCCTGCTTGACCTTGTACAGCGCCTGCTCCGTCGGGCTGTAGACGTAGGCCGAGCGCTGCGATTCGGCGGCCACCCCGATAAAGCGCAGGTCGCTCGCGGCGGGAATGCCGGTGCTGGCGAACATCTGCCCGCTGGCGACATCGAACCAGCCCTGGCTGTCGGCGCCTTGCAAGGTCAACACGCCTTTGGCTCCCCACTGCCCTGTCACTTTGGCCAGCGCCTGGGGCAGATTACCCAGGTGTTGCTGCTGCCAGCCCTTGTCGACCGCCACCAGCTGCACATCGCCGCTGTTGGTGCGCAGCAGGATTTCGCCCTGCGCCGTCGTCAACCGCAGCCCGGCATCCACCTGGACCGCCGAGCGCAGCTGCACCTGGGGCATCAGCAGCGTGGCAGCGGGCAATTGCGCCGAGGCCTCAAGCACCTCGTCGCCGCCGAACGCGGTCGCCAACGCCTCGGACGTCATCGGTGCCTGGAGGTAGAGCTTGCCGCTCTCGGGCTCGAACAGCCGCGCGCTGGAGCTGGCGCTGTCGAAGCCGAGAAACTGCAGCGGCTTGCCTTGCAACGAGGACGCCGCCACGATCACCTGGCCGTTGTGGTACCACACCGGCAGCGCACTCTTGCCATCGGCGGCCTTGGCCCCGAATACCGCCAGGGTGGCGTTGCTGCCGTTGACACTGGCCAGGTCCTTCCACCAGGTGCCGTGTTTCTTGAGCCAATGCTCGTTGACCGCTTCATAGCTCAGGCGCCCGGTCGCCTCGATCCGCGCGACACGCCCGTCCTCGGTCACGGCCACCAGATGGCCGTTGAGTTCGAGCACATTGGCCAGGGTCGGCGTGGCCAGGCGCAAGGCGCTCGGCTGGCTACCGTCGAGGACTTTCTGCCCCGGCCCTTCCTGGCGGAATAGGATCTTCTCCTTCTGGCTGTAGAAGAAAAACACTTCCTGGCCGGCGGGCTGCGGCATGCTGCCGGCGAACACCAGGTCCGCCGGGATCGGCCAGGCGCTCTGGGGCTTGCCCTGGGCATCCAGCGGCGGCTGCTGACCTGCCGGAGGCGCCAGGTTCGGCTTGATCACCGTGCCGTCGCTGGTGCGCACCCAGTAGCGGTGCGCCACTTTGGCGTTATCCAGACCAAACACCGTCACCAGCGCCGCGGCGCTCGGCTCCATCATCGGCGCGCCCAGGCTGTACACCGGGGTGGCGCGCTGCGTGGCCTGGCTCTGGTAGCCCTGGAGCAGGGCCTTGAGCGCATCGCCATGCTGGTCGGTGCGTGCCGACAGTTGCAGCAATGCGTCATCGCCGACCACCCCGACCAGTTCCATCCGGTCACCGATGATGCGGAAGTTCAGCTCGGCCTCGCGCTCCTTGAGCTGATAACGACGGGCCAGGTAGACCGCATCGCCCTCTTGCCAGAACCGGCTGATCCGGCCCGCGCTCTGGTTGAACGACGGGGCGAACTGCGCGTCGACCTTGCCGGTGGCGATCTCGACCCGCCATGCCGCGGAATTCTCGGCGTCGACGAAGTAGGCGTGCTCGCCGATGACCGCCCCCAACTGGGCGTTCCTGGCCTGCTCCACCTGGGTGTCGGTGAACAGCATGCGGTCCTTGGCGACGTCGTAGAACGCCCGGCCGACATTGCGCCCCTCGTGGCTGTAGTTATCGACGACCACATACTGACCGTGCAGCTGATGGGCCTTGGCCAGCTCGCTCAGGTGCTGTTCGATACGCTGGCCAGGCAGCTGCCATTTGCTCGCGTCTTCCTCCACCACCCGGGCGCTCATGCCGGCGAAATCGACTTCGCGCACCTCGCCCTTGGCGTTGACCACCAGCACCTGGCCGTTGCTCGCCGGGTCGAGCTTGACCACCACGCCGCCGACCACCAACTGGCCCTTCGACACGCTGATGCTCTCGCTCGCCAGCTGGCTGCTGTCGATGATCCAGCGCGACGGCGTGCCTGCCTCGCTGGACAGATCGACCCGGGTGCCTTCATTGAGGCCCACCAGATAACGCCCGCCCGCGCCCTTGATCTGGTAGTTCAGATAGCCGTACAGCTCCTTGGGCAGCTCGGGTATCACCAGTTGCCGGTCGCGCGAATCGAGCAGCACCTCGATCGGGGTGTCGACATACTCCTGGCGAATCCGCCGGATCGTCTCCTCGCTCGGGAAGATGTAGAAGTCGTAGTCGAAGCGCCGGTCTTCCTCGAGCCTGCGGATCACGTCGAAACCGGTGTCATGCCGGGTGGTGGACCCAGGCAGGATCATGTACTCGTAGCTGATGTAGGACTTGGGCGTGCCCGGCAGGATCACCGCCGTGCTGTCGCCATGCTCGAGCGTGCGCGTGGCGTCCTTGTAGCCGATGCCGCTGCGCACCTCGATCGCCTGGCCACGGTCGTGGATCATCCGCGGGAAATCCCCGGCCCAGAAGAAGTAGTTGATCGCCCCGGAACCGGTGGAGCCGTGGTGGGTGCGGTAAATGTACTGGCTGTCGAAACCGATCTGGTTGTTGCGCAGGTCCAGGCGCTTGACCACCGCGCCGGCCAGCGGCACCAGCACTTTCTTGTCCGCGTCGTAGCGGTAGCCGTTGCCTTTGTAGGCCTTGTCGACCGTATCGAAATAGCGCCCGACCGCCTTGGCGTCTTCGGCCACCGCGCCAAAGGCCTGGGCCAGCGCGGTGAAGCCCACCGCCAGGCCGCCGAGGATCACCCCCGCGCCGCCGAGCACCGCGGCCGCCGTCGAGGCGCCGAGCAGCCCGGCGCCGACCCCGGCCGCGCCGGTGACGAAGCTGGCCGAATCGAACGCCAGCTGGGTGCCGAACACTGCCTTCTGCACATCGTTCTCGGCATGGGCCAGCTCATAGGCATCCAGGCCGACCATGGCCCCGCCAAACAGCACGCCCGCGCCTTCGTTGACGGTGTGGCCCAGGGTCGAGGCAAAGTCCTTGAGCGAGGTCTCGGCAGCCATGGCTTCGCCGCGCAACGCGGTCTGCACCAGCTCGGTGACCTTGACCACGTCCTGCAAGGTGCCATGGCCGATCTGCGCCAGGCCCAGGTAGCTGTGGATCTTCAGCGCGGTGGCCAGGTCCGGCGAGACCGTGCCCTGGGCCGTGTCCTTGCGGTTCTTGTCGGCAAACCACTGGATCAGCGTCTGTACCGCAAAGCCGGCGTTCAGGCCGTCTACCGGCGATGCTTCGCTAACGCCGGCACGGGGCCGTATCTGGCCATGCTCCAGGGTGAAGTGCTCGTTGAACACCCGCATGTGTTCATCGACGAAACGCCGGAACTCGACAAAGGTGCCATCGTCGGTGGCCAGCCAGCGGGTCTGCTCGGGTTGGTCACGGTTGATGAACTGGACCCGATAGCCGCCCTCCTTCTGCTCCTCGATGTTGGCAATGATCGGTAGCCATTGGCTGCCCAACTGATGTTCCCGGGCCAGCCGGGTGCTGGCGACTTCGAAACGCGCGCCCCACTGCTCGGCGTCGAAGGTGGTCAACGCCGCCCCCAGGCGCAGGTCTTCGCTGACGCGTTGCTGGGCGCCCACCGCCTGTTCCACCTGGCGACGCTGGCCGATGACCCCGGCCAGTTCCTCGGGACGCGACAGATCGGCGACATTCAGCCCGTTGCCCACCGGCACCTCGGCCATCTTGCCGGTGTCGATCTCGATCAGGTTGAAGGCCGGCAGCGACTTGGTGCCGAACGAGCCATAGTGCGCGGCCAGGTTGCGCGTCACCAGGTGCTGCTGCATGGCCTTGGCCAAGCCCTTGGTGGAGTCGAAGGCGAAGATCCCCACGTTCGGGTCATAGAAGTAGTAGCGACGGCCCTCGGCGGTCTGTGTGCTGCCCACCATCATCGAGTGGTTCTGGGTGTTGAGGGCAAACATCGAGGTGCCGGTGCTGGCGGCCAGCCGCGAGACCACCTCGGACAACTTGACCTGCCCCAGCTCCCTGGAAGCCTGGACCGCTTCGACATTGGAATGCAGGCGGATCAGGCTGTTCTTGAGCAGCGTCGAGCTGCCTGCCTGAGGATCGGCGGAGGCCAGGAACAGCTTCTGCACCAGGCTGTTGACGCCCGCCTCGCCGCCACTGGCCAGGGCCACGGCCATCGCCCGGACCAGGGGGTAGCAACGGCCGCCGGAACGGTCGCCCACCAGCGACAGGTAGAAATCCTGCGGCGCCAGCTGGCCGAAGACACTGCCGGCGTTGTGGAAGTCTTCACTGAACACCGCGGTCTGGCGCAGCACCTTGTCGATGTACTCGGCCTGGGCGGTTTCCGTGATGCGCCCGCTCAGGGCACCCCGCTCACGAGGGCTGAGCGTACCCTCGAGAAACAGCCGCTTCATCTCCAGGGCCGACATCCTGTCGTCCACCCCGGGGATCTTGATCTCGCGAAAATCGCGCAAGCCATCGCTGAACGCCGTGCCGCGCGCGCCGCGCTGATAGGCTTCGGCAATCGCATAACGCTCGCCAACGCTGCTGGCGCGCTCCTCGCCTGCGCCCTGGATCGCCGTATCGTCGGTGCGCACCACCGCGGCGCTGCCCTCCTTGGCCTTGATCTGCTGCCAGAGCCAGGTCTTTTCCACCGAGCCGGCTTCGCGCAACACCGGGTCGTACTGCGCCCGGTAGTAGTCCTGGGTGAGGTTGAGCTGCTTGATCTGCTGGTCGATCAGGCCCTTGTCGCTGGCAGTACGCCGGTCTTGCTGGAGTTGGTAGCGCTTGTCGGCCAGCTGTTGGATATCGGCGTTGACCTTGGCCTGGACCGCTTCGCGCAGCTGGTTCCAACTGGCGATCGCCGGATGCTCGGGAGAAAAGGCGCCCTCGCTGTAGACGCCGTCGGCCACGCCTTCGACCGACACGCCGAACTGGGCCGCGACTTTCTTCAGGTTCTGGTGCACCTGCTCGCGGTAGGCGGCGAACTCGGCCCGGTTGCGTTCCACCACCTGCGGGTCGGCGGTCTGGATCGCCAGGGGCTGGGCGCCGTCGCGCAGCTTCGGCCAGACCATCTGGCCTTCGCGCTGGTACTCCTGGCGCTGGAACACCAGTTGCCACTGGCCATCGACGTACTGCATGTAGGCCGCGGCCAGGCCCTCGGCGGTGCCGGCGACCTGATAGTCCTTGTAGTCCACCGCCATCACCACGTTGTCGTACAGCAGCGAGCTGTTGACCCGACCGTCGTGGTAGACCCGGAAGGTGTTGGCGTCCAGGCTGGTCACCACCAGCGAGCAGCCCGACAAGGTCCCGGTGAACAGGAAGCTGCCGGCGGCCGCGTGCTTGGGAATGTCCACATAGGCCGGCGCGGCATTGGCCTGGTTCGGGCCGTTGTAGCCGAGGAAATACGCCGGCACGCTGTCGACGCCGCTGCCGGCAATGCCATTGGCGCTGTGCTCGGTGTATTCGAGCTCGTACAGGTTCGGCGCGACCTTGACCAATTGCACGTTGCCCTGGGCCGGCAAGCGTCCCGACTTGACCAGGGCCTCGGCGCTCAGGGTGTGGGTCTTGGCGAACTGCACGGGGTCGGCGGCGAACTGCCGGATGTCGGCGCTGCCCTGGCGCGGTTCGAACCCGGCTCCCAGCGGGGCCAGCCCGGTCTTGAGCTGCTGGTCCTTCGCCGCCTGCCCCAGCAGCGCGGGCAGCGGGCCAACGCTGGTGAAGCGCGGCGGATGGAACTCCTCGGCCGCCGGCACGCCTTGGTTGACGATCGGCAGCACGCGGGCCATCACCCCGTCGTACAGCTCGCCGTGCAACGCCTCCCTGCTGCCTTCGGCACGGTAGCGGTCGAACATCTGCAGCAGGTCCTGGCCGATACTGCCCGGCCCCTGGGGCTCATAACGGGCGGCGACGTACAGGGTCTCGAAGAACGAGTGATAGCCGTTGCGGATCATGAAGGCCGCGTTGGCCATCTGGAACTGCCAGTACTGCTTGACGCTCAGGGCGCCACCGAACAACTCCGGCAAGGCATTGCTGACGGTCTGGGTGGTCCCGGAAATGCCGCCCACGAATGGCGTGTCCAGGTCGTTCATGTAGCGGGTGGCGGCATTGCTCGGGTCGGGACGGAACTGGCTGTAGCTGCGGTACTTGTCGTCCGCGATCAGGAACGAGGTATCGGCCTGGGCCTGCTCCGGGTGGGTATTGAGGATCAGGTAGGGGTCGGGCTGATTCAGCCGGTTGTTGATCATGACCTTGTCGGCGCCACTCTGCGGCGCCAGCGCGGCATGGGCATTGACCGGCACCGCAGCCTTGGAAAAGCTGTCGGCCACCGGGCGCAGGGCATGGAACAGCGCCTGCTTGCGCAGGCTGCGGCCCTGGTCGCTCGACAGCAGCGCCTCGACAGTCGGGCGCAGTTTGCCATCGGCCGGCTCCAGCCCTTCGGGGCCGCGCAACAACAGGGTCAGCAGCTTGCTGTCCAGGGAGCGCTCGACCGCCACCTGGTCGAACACATGCACTTTCGGATTATCCGGATGCTGCGCCGCGTTGGCCGCCGCGACCCGTTGGTTTTCCGCATCGATCGCCTGCACCCGCCATGGCTCGTACAGCGGCGCCAGCAGCAACTTGGCCTGGGCAATGTCGCTTTGCACATAACCGCCTTGCAGGACCTTGGCCAGCGCCTGGTTCTGTACCAGCTTGTCGGCCAGGCCGAACAGCAGCGCGTCGTTGTCGCGGCTCTGCCAGACCGACGCGGCGAAGGCCTGTTCCCACAGCACCTTGTTCAGGTTGTTGCCCTTGATATCGCGCAGGCTGGCGCGGCTGTGTTCCGGCATCAGCACCCCGGCCGGGGTGATGTGGTTGCGCTCGAGCAAGCGGGTCAGTTGCTGCACGAAGGTCGCGCGCTCGCTGCTGCCTTCGAACAGGCGGCTGGCCTTGATGCCACCGTCGCGCAGTTGTTCCAGCTTGTCGAAAAACGCCGCGTTGTATTGATACAGGGCGTCGGTCTGCGCCTTGCTCAGGTGGCTGCTGCTGACCTTGTCGCCGTCGACGGTCATCAGCGCAAACGGCGTCGCAGCGCGGTAATCGCCGCCCTGAGGCATTTCCAGCAGGTACTGGCGCTCGGCAAAGCCCACCGAGCGTTCGAGCTCGTGGATATTGACGAAGACCCCGTCACGGTCGGGGTGGTAGCTGTTCTGGCGAAAACCTTCGAGGCCGATGGTCTGGAAGCTGGCGATGTCGGCGTTCTGGTTGATCAGCTCGCTCAAGGCGCCGGCCAGGGGCACTTCGCGGGTGACGGTGGTGTTGGGCGACTGGCCGGAAACCTGGACGCCGACCTGGTTCGGCACCTTGCGATCAACGCTGGTCAACAGCAGCTTGTGGCCGTTGCCCAGCACCTGGGCCTTGAAGCCTTCGCGCAAGGAGCTTTCCGACACCAGGTGATTGGCGAAGTACTGCTCGACAAAGGACGTCTTGACCAGCACCGAGCGGATCGGCGCGTAGGTCGGCGAGCGGAAGGACGGCGGCTCGTTCTTCAGCCGGTACTGTTGCTGCCAGGCCAGGGAGCGGGCCGCGGTGCCGAAGGAGAAGTTCAGCACCCCGTCGGTGGGCACCACCAGCCTGCCGTTCTCCAGGAAGAAGTCCTTGAAGCGCCCGTCGGTGCTGGCATTGACCAGCGCCACGTTCATGCGGATGTAGCCGGGGCGCTCTTCCATCATCAGCAGGGAAATGTTCACCGGCAGATCGTCGGAGGCCCGGGGCGCCTTGGCCAGCGCGCCGAGGCTCGCGGCTTGCTGCTCGGGCGCGGCCTTGAGCAGGGTGTTGTAGCGGGCGCTGACTTCCTTGTAGGCCTGCAGTTCGGAGAACAGCGTCACGTAGGCCTGGCTGAAGGTGGAGTCGGCCACCTGAATGGTCAGCTGCTGCTCCAGGCGCTTGATCCGCCCCTTGAGCTTGTCCTGCTTGGCCAGGGCATCGGCCTTCAGGCCCTTGATTTCCAGCTGCGTGGCGCCACCGGGGCTGAGCATGCCCAGGGCGGTGTTCCAGGTGCTGTCATAGTGAGTGATCGCCGTCTGCTGGCGGCTGTACAGCAGGATGTCGCGGTCCAGTTGCAGCTTGTAGGCGCTGGTCGCCGGGGTATCGGGGATGGCGTTCATCTGCTGGCGGCGTTGCTGCAGCGTCTGCAACTGGTCGCCGACCGAGACCGGGTTGTCCTGCATCTGATAGTGCTGGGCGGCCAGCACGCTCAGGGTGCTCTGCTGCATTTCCAGCAGGCGCTCGCCGACCTGGGCGATGTACTCGGCGCGCTCCTCGGCGCTCATGTTGAACCATTCGGTTTGCCGGCCTGCCGCCTTGACCTGTTGATCGATCAGGGTATTGAGCAGGCGCGTGAAGTCCTTGGACATGGAAGCCATTGCAGTGATCCTTTGTCTGTTTTGAGCGAAGCCCTTCGCGCCGCGAAAGGCTGCCTATCGGGATGAGTCCCCGGGATGAATCTCCGGGGTAGATATCCGGGGTGGGGAGGCATGCCTGGTTCGTGCGTACTCCTGTCAGTGGGTTCAATCCTTCATCTGCAAGGCCCACTGCCGGGCATACAGCCCGTCCAGGGCGAGCAGCTGTTCGTGGGTGCCCTGTTCGAGCACCCGGCCCTGGTCGATGACCAGAATGCGGTCGGCGTGGCGCAGGGTATTGAGCCGGTGGGCCACGCTGATCACCGTGCGGCCCTGGGCGATGCCCTGCAGGTTGGCCATCACCGCCGCTTCCGACTCGTAGTCCAGGGCGCTGGTGGCTTCGTCCAGGAGCAGGATCCCCGGGTTGCTCAGCAGGGCCCGGGCCAGGGCGATGCGCTGGCGCTGGCCGCCGGAAAGCTGGCCGCCGCGCTCGCCGACCTGGGTCTCGTAGCCCTGGGCCAGGGCCTCGATAAAGGTCGCCGCCCCCGCCAGGCTGGCGGCGTGCTGCACCTCGGCATCGCTGGCCTGGGGCCGGCACAGGCGGATGTTCTCGGCCACGCTGCCGGCGAACAGCACGCTTTCCTGCAGCACCACGCTCATGTTGCGGCGCAGGGCCACCGGGTCGGCGATGGCCAGGTCGATGCCGTCCACCAGCACCCGGCCGTGCTGGGGCACATAGAGGCGCTGCAACAGGCGCGTCAGGGTCGACTTGCCGGAGCCGGAAGGTCCGGTGATGCCGACGAACTCCCCCGGCTGGATCTCCAGGTCGAGGCTGCGCAGGATCTCCTGGCCGTCCTCCTCATAACGAAAGCGCACCCCCTGGAAACTCACCCCGCCCTGCAGCGCCGGCACCGAGGCCAGGCCGCCGCTGCCGCTTTCGCACTCGGTGTCGAGAATGTCGCCCAGGCGCCGCAGGGAAATCAGGGTGTGCTGGAAGTCCTGCCAGACCTGGGCCAGGCGCAGGATCGGCTCCACCACATGGCCGGCCAGCATGTTGAAGGCCACCAGTTGGCCGGGGCTCAACTGGCCGTCCAGCACCAGCATCACCCCCCACCACAGCAACAGCGCCGCGGTGAGTTTCTGGATCACGCCAATGCCCTGCCCGGCCCAGATGCCGACGATGCGGGTGTGGAACGCCGCGCGCACATAGGCCGCCAGCTGGCGTTGCCACTGCTGCTGGAAGCCGCCTTCGATGGCCCCGGTCTTGATGGTCTCGATGCCGGTCACGGCCTCGGTGAGAAAGGCGGTGTTGGCCGCGTTCAACTCGTATTCGCGCAAGGCCCGGCTGCGCAGCAAGGGCCCCACGCACAGCCAGAACAGGAAGTACAAGGCCAGGGAGCCGACCACCACCCAGGTCAGCAGCGGTGCGTAGGCATACATCACGGCGATGAACAGCCCGCAGAAGGCCAGGTCCAGCACCAGGGTCAGGGCCGAGCCGGTGAGGAACTGGCGGATCTGCTGCATCTCGCCGACCCGGGCGATGATCTCGCCGGTCTGCCGCCCCTGGAAATACCCCAGCGGCAGCTGGATCAGATGCTGGTACAGGCGCGCGGACAACTCGGCGTTGATCCGGCTCGCCACGTTGCTGAACAGCCAGGAACGCAGCAGGCCGAACAGCGGTTCGAACAGCGCCAGGGCCAGCATGGCGATGCCCAGCACCTGCAGGCTGGACAGGCCGCGGCTGACCAGGACCCGGTCGATGATGTTCTCGAACAGCAGCGGCGTGACCAGCGCCACCAGTTGCAGCATCAGCGACACCAGCAGCACGCTGCGAAACTGCCGCCCGTGCTTGAGGATCGACGGTAGGAACCAGCCGATGCCAAAACCGCGCGCCTTGGGCTCGACATGCCGCTCGGCGAGCAGCAGCACCTGGCCCTGCCATAGCGCTGCCAACTCCTCGCGAGACAAGCTCTGGCACTGCCCCTGCAACGGCCAGAACAGCCGCACCTGGTCGCCGTCCACCGCGTCCAGCACCGCCCAGCCCTGGCTGGTTTCCAGCAGGGCCGGCAACGGCAGGTGCTGCAAGCGCTGCACCTGGCTTTGCACCGCCCGCGCCCGCAGGCCGATCCAGCCGGCGCAGCGCCGCAGGTCGAGGCTGTCGGCCAGGCCCTCGACCCGCCCCAGGCGGTGGTTCAGTTGCGCCGCGCTGATGCTCAGGTCGAACCGCCGGGCGGCCCAGGCCAGGGCATGCAGGCCGGTATCGAGGATCGTCGGCGCCTGTTCGGCCGCGGGATTGAAGGCGGTGGTCATGCTCAACGCTCCCGCAACGCTTCGGACTGATACTCGCGAATCGGGCTCAGCAGGTAATTGATCACCCGCCGTTCGCCCGTGCGGATCTCGCCGGTCACGCTCATCCCGGCCTGCAAGGGCATCCACCCCTGCCCCGCGGCGATCGCGGCGCGCTCCAGGCGGATCCGCGTCGGGAACACCAGGCCCAGCTGTTCATCCTTGATGGCGTCGCCGGAGACATGCTCGACCGTGCCGCGCAAGGTGCCGTAGCGGGTGTAGGGAAAGGCGTCGACCTTGATCTCCACCGGCTGGCCGGCCCTGACGAAACCGACGTCCTTGTTCAGCACCATGACCTCGGCATCCAGCTCGGCCCCCTCGGGCACGATCACCAGCAGTTGCTGCGCCGGTTGCACCGCGCCGCCCAGGGTATGCACCGCCAGTTGCTGGACCACCCCGTCCACCGGCGCCAGCAGGGTTTGCAGGCGCTGCCGGTCGCGGCCGCGGATCAGTTGCTGTTCAAGCACCGCGACATCCTGGTGGCTGCGGTTGAGCAGGTCGTGCTGCTCGCGCTGGGTCCTGGCCAGGAAGCTGTCGCGCTGCTCCCGGCGGTTCTGCGCCTGGGCCTTGAGCACCTGCAGCTCGGCATGTTGCTGGGCCAGGGAACGCTCGACCTCCAACTGCTCCTTTTCCTGTTCGAGCAATTCGACCCGGGGCATCAACTGTTCGGCCGCCATCGCCCGCCGAGCATCGAGGCGCCGGCGGACGTTGCTGGCCAGCTTGCCCAGGGCGGCGATCTCGCTGTTGCGGGCCTGCTGGCTGGCCTGATTGATGGCGATCTCGGCATTGAGGCTGTCGAGGTTGGCGCGGATCTCCTTCCAGGTGCTCGCCAACTGCTCCCGCGCCGCCGCGAGCTGTTCCGCGTCCAGGCCGTCCGGCGCCTGGTAGCTGCCCAGCGGGTCCGGGGTCAGCAACGCGCGCGCCCGGGCCAGCTCCAGGCGCTTGAACGCCAGTTGCGCACGCAACTCGCTCAACTCGGCGTCGATGCCGATCGGGTTCAGCGCCACCAGCACGTCGCCAGCCTTGACCCGCTGCCCGTCACGCACGTGGATGGCCCGCACTTCGCCGGCCTCATGGGCCTGGATCACCTTGGTGTAGCTGGAGACCATCAGGCGCCCGGCGGCGCTGGCGTGAATGTCGAGGAAACCGAGGATCGCCCAGCCCAGGGCCAGCAGGATCGACAGGATCAACAGCAGTGCCGTACCCCGGGCCCACGGCGCGGGCGGGCGCTCGACGATCTCCAGGTAACCGGGCTGGAACTCGTATTCGTCTCGGCTGCGTTTGAGCAGCGCCGGTGCCTCGCGCAGCTGCTGCCAGGCGCGTCGCAAGGGGGTCAATAAGCCACGCATCATTCGGCCTCCGTGCGCAGCGCCTGTTGCAGCGCCCACAAGCGCGCATAACAGCCGCCGTTGGCCAGCAGTTCATGGTGGCTGCCCGACTCGCTGATACGCCCCTGCTCCAGGGCGATGATGCGTTGGCAATGGCGTACCGCGGACAGACGGTGGGCGATGATGATCACCGTGCGGCCTTCGGCGATGCGCGCCATGTTGTCCTGGATCAGCGCCTGGGACTCGTCGTCCAGGGCGCTGGTGGCCTCGTCGAAAATCAGGATCCGCGGGTCGCCCATCAACGCGCGGGCAATGGCGATGCGTTGCCGCTGGCCACCGGACAGCGAGCTGCCGGCCTCGGCCAGCACCGTGTCGTAGCCCAGCGGCAGGCGCAGGATGAAATCATGGGCGCCGGCCAGGCGCGCCGCGGCGATCACGCTTTCCAGGGAGGCCGTCGGATGGCGCAAGGCGATGTTGTGCCGCACGCTGCGGTTGAACAGGTAGTTTTCCTGCAGCACCACGCCGATCTGGCTGCGTAACCAGGCCAGTTGCAGCTGTTGCAGCGGCATGCCGTCAATCAGGATGCGCCCGGCATCCGGGGTGTAGAGTTTTTGCAGCAGGCGGGTCAGCGTGCTCTTGCCCGACCCCGACGGCCCGACGATACCCAGGGTCTGGCCGGCGGCGATATGCAGGTCCAGGCCACGCAGCACCAGCGCAAGTTCCGGGCGGTAGCGGAACGTCACCTGTTCGATGCGCACCTCGCCACGCAGGGCCTGCGCCGGGCGCTGGTCACCCTCGGCCTGCTCCACCGGCAGGTTGAGCATGTCGCCCAGCTTGTCCACCGACACCCGCACCCGGACGAACTGCTGCCAGACCTCGATCAGTTTGGCCAGGGGCTGGCTGACGTGGGACAGCATCATGTTGAAGGCGATCAATTGGCCAATGCTCATCTGCAGGTCGATGACCTTGCTCGCCCCCCAGCAGATCACCGCCACCGCCGTGACTTTCTGCAACAGCGTGACCATCTGGCTGATCGCGCTGCCCAGGGTCTGGCTGGCAAAACCGGCCTCGACCATCTCCGCCGTCTGCGCCTCCCAGCGCCGCTGCATGCGCGGCTCCACCGCCAGGCTCTTGATGGTTTCGCTGCTGCTCACGCTTTCATTGAGAAAGGCCGTGTTGCGCGCGGCGCTGTAGAACTGCCGCTCGATGCGTTTCTCCAGCGGGCCGCTGCTGGCCCAGGCCAGCAGCACATACAGCGGCAGGGTCAGCAGCACCAGCAGCGTCAGCGGCCAGGAGATCCAGGCCATGACCGCGAAAAACACCAGGGTGAAGGCCACATCCACACAGAGGGTCAGCAGGGAGCCGGTGAGGAACTCGCGGATACTGTCCAATTCCTGGACCCGGGTGATGATCGCGCCCACCTGGCGCTGCTTGAAGTACAGCAGCGGCAGGCCAAGCAGGTGGCGGAACAGCTTGACCCCAAGGCCGATATCGATGCGATTGGCGGTGTGCGCCGAGAGGTATTCGCGCAAGCCCTTGAGCAGCACCTCGAACAGGCCGACCACCACCAGGGTCATCACCAGCACGTCGAGGGTCGACAGCGCCCGGTGCACCATGACCTTGTCCATCACCGCCTGGAAGAACAACGGCGTTGCCAGGGCCAGCACTTGCAGCAGCAACGAGCACAGCAGCACTTCGCCGAGTATCCGCCGGTGGCGCAGCAGCTCCGGAACGAACCAGGACAGATCAAAACGCAGGCCGCCCTGGCGCAGGCGAATCACCTCGCCGCTCCACTCTTCGGCCAGCTGCGTGCGATCGAGCACATCCGGGGTATGGGCTGCAGGTCGCTGGATCAGCGCCTGCGCGTCGGACAGCCGGGCCAGCAGGACAAAAGCGCCGCTGCGGTCGCGCCAGACCAGGGGCAGCATCTTCGGGCTCAGCCGGGCCAGCGCCAGACGCTCCAGGCGCAGATCGACGCCGGCGCCCCGGGCGTAGTCCTTGAGCGCCCGGCGCAGGTCGCGCTCGTTTCCCGGGTCGGCGGCCTGTGGCGCACGCTCCTGGGTCAGTTGCAGCAGCAGTTGGCAACAGGCCAGGGCCGAATGGACGGCAGCCGTGGCGGAGAGCTCCGCCATGGCGGGGCATTCGACAGGGACTGGCTGCGGGGGTATTGCGGGATTGACTGACATAGACCGCTCGTTTCAAGACCCTCGCGGCAAGAACAAGGGTGCATGGAGATACGAAACCAGTCTGCGGCAGCTGTCCGGGAATGATAATCAGCCACGGGGTTGAAAGCTTTTAAGCAAAACTTAATCAACCGCAACGCCGCCTTGGGCCCGGGCGGCCGGTCATGTTCCGGGCAAAAAAAAGCCGGACTCGCGTCCGGCTTTCTGTCAGCTCATGGCTCAGGCGGCGTCCGGCCTGTGCATCAGCACCCGGGTCACCCGCCGCTCTTCCACCGTCACCACCTGCAGCGTCCAGTCCTGCCATTGCAGCCGGTCGCCAATCACCGGCAAGCGGTCCAGCAGGCTCATCACCAGCCCGGCCAGGGTCTGGTAGTCCTCGGTGGCTTCGGCGTTGAAGCCGGTGCGCTGGCGAATCTGCGCCAGGTTCAAGGCACCGCTGACCATGAAACCGCCCTGCTCTTCGACAATGTCCGGGCCTTCGATTTCGCTGGCGTCGGGCAGCTCGCCGGCGATGGATTCGAGGATGTCGGTCATGCTCAGCACGCCAACGAAATCGCCGAATTCGTTGATCACGAACGCGATGTGGGTCGAGGCCTTGCGCATCTGTTCCAGGGCGTTGAGGATCGAAAAACTGTCCAACAGGTTGATCGCCGTGCGTGCCAGGTGCTCCAGGTTCGGCTCGTTACCGGCCAGGTATTCCTTGAGCAGTTCCTTCTTGTGCACGAAGCCCAGCGGCTCTTCCACCGCGCCGTCGCGAATCAGCGGCAGGCGCGAGTAGGACGAATGCATCAGCTTGTTGCGGATGGCTTCGGCATCGTCGGCCAGGTCGATGTAGTCGACGTCGGCACGCACCGTCATCAGGCTGCGGATCGGCCGTTCGGCCAGTTGCAGCACGCCGCTGATCATCACCCGCTCGCGGCGGTCGAACAGCTCGGCGCTCGGCGCTTGGCCATTGTCCAGCAGATCGACGATCTCCTCGCCCACCTCCTCCACCGCCAACTGGCGACCGCCCAGCAGGCGCATCACCGCATGGGCCGTGCGCTCACGCATCGGCTGCAGGCCCTGCATGGATTTCTTGCGGCGGGCACGGGCGATCTGGTTGAACAGCTCGATCAGGATCGAGAAGCCGATGGCCGCGTACAGGTAGCCTTTGGGAATGTGGAAACCCAGGCCTTCGGCGGTCAGGGCAAAACCGATCATCATCAAGAAGCCCAGGCACAGCATGATCACCGTCGGATGGGCGTTGACGAAGCGGGTCAGCGGCTTGCTGGCGACAATCATCAAGCCGATGGAAATGATCACCGCGATCATCATCACCGCCAGTTCGTCGACCATGCCCACGGCGGTGATCACCGCGTCCAGGGAGAACACCGCATCGAGCACCACGATCTGCGCCACGATCGGCCAGAACAGCGCGTAAGCGGCGTTGCCGGCGCGCTGGCTGACATGGCCTTCCAGGCGTTCATGCAACTCCATGGTGGCCTTGAACAACAGAAACACACCGCCGAACAGCATGATCAGGTCACGGCCGGAGAAGCTCTTGCCGAACACCTCGAACAGCGGCGCGGTCAGGGTCACCAACCAGGAAATGCTCGCCAGCAGGCCCAGGCGCATGATCAGCGCCAGGGACAGGCCGATGATCCGCGCGCGGTCACGCTGGTGGGGTGGCAACTTGTCCGCGAGGATCGCGATAAACACCAGGTTGTCGATACCCAGCACCAGCTCCAGCACGATCAGGGTCAACAGGCCAAGCCAGGCCGTGGGGTCCATTATCCATTCCATAAAAACGACTCTATCTCTCCAGTGAATTCAGACAGCCGGGCACGGCAAGGCAAGGCCAAAAGGCCTTGGAGCGGCGAACGCAGGCCAGCGCCCAACGGTTGCGACAACCGGCGGCGAGCAGCGAAAAACAATAGGTTCGGGGTAACGGCCGCGCCCTATGACTGGCGAAAGGCACCGCAAGGCGGATCGAGCGGGGAAAGAATGAGGCGTCCAGGAACAGGGACGACTGGGAGGCTCCGAGAGGGTGTTCATGCAAGTCCTGTGAAGAAAAACGGACTTGAATCCTACAACCTCAAGGGAGATTTCCTATCGGGAAATCATTTCAAGATCTTATCGGGCACTGCCTGGAGCAGCGCTATCGCGAACAGGCTTGCTCGCGAAAAAAGCCTGTCGAGTGCATGCGGCTACTCATGAGTGCTAACGGAATCCACTTCTGACCTGCTCGATATACCGCGCCACCGCGGGCGCCTTTTCGAAGCGGCGGTGGATCAGCGACAGCCAGGACGACGCCGCGCTGCCCTGGATCGGCCGGTACAACACATTGGGCAACCCCACGTGCCCGACCACCGACTCCGGCACCACGGCCACGCCCTGACCCAGGGAGACCAGGGCCAGCACCGCCACCAGGCCGCCGGGCTGCGGCCCCAGTTTCGGCGCATAGCCGCCCTCGGCCGCGACCTGCAAAGTGCCGCTGATCTGCTCGGGAAGCACGAAGGTTTCGTTGTGCAGATGGGCCGGGGCGATCTCCGGCAAGCGTCCCAGCCAGGACTCGGCGGGCAGCGCCAGGACAAAACCTTCGGCATCCAGGCGGACCGCCTCGACCCCTTCGGGCAGGGTCATGGGCGAGCGGATGTAGCCGATGTCGAAGCGTCCCTCGGCCACCAGGGCCGGCAACGCCGCCATCGGGCTTTCGCGCACGCTCAGGCTGACGTCCGGGCAGTCCTGGCTGAAGCGCTGCACCTGTTTTTGCAACAGCCCCGAATACACCGCCGAGGCCACGTAGCCCAACTCGATATGGCCGATCTCGCCGCGCCCGGCGCGCTGGGCGTTACGTTGCGCAAACTCGAACTGGCGCACCGTGGCCTCGGCCTCGCGCACCAGGGCGGCGCCAGCCTCGGTCAGGCTGACCTCGCGCTGCTGGCGCACGAACAAACGGGTGCCCAGGGCCTGCTCCATGTCCTGGATCTGCCGGCTCAGGGTCGGCGGCGCGATGCCCAGCTGTTCGGCGGCGCGGGTGAAATTGCGTTGCCGGGCCACCGCCAGGAAATAGCGGAAATGACGGATTTCCATAAGTGCGTTAGCTCAAAGGTAATGAAGTGCTCCAGCGCGCCTAACAGAGTGGGCGAAAGCCCGGGATAAGCTGGCTGGACCTTCACAGTAGAGAGCCCAAGCCATGCACGTCAAACCTCTGTTTCTGGCCCTGATCACTTGCTGCAGCGTGCCCGCGACTTTCGCCGCCGAGAAAAACGCCGACGTTGCCCAGAAGGCAATCCTCAATTTCGCCACCGCCCAGCAACTGCTCAACGCCGCCCAGGAAACCGCCACGGCCAAGGGCTGGCCCTGCGCCGTGGCAATCGTCGACGACGGCGGCTGGCCGATCCTCAGCGCGCGCATGGACGGGGCGCCGGTGGTGGCCGGCATCGAGCTGGCCCAGGGCAAGGCGCGCACTTCGGCATTGTTCAAGCGCCCTTCCGGCGACCTGGAAAACGCCATCAACGGCGGGCGCCAGGCGGCCATCACTTCGGGCCTGCTGATGATGAAAGGCGCGCAGCCGATCCGCGTCGACGGCCAGGTGATCGGCGCCATCGGCATCAGCGCCGACACCCCGGCCCACGACGATGAAATCGCCCAGGCCGCCCTCGCCGCGCTGGATCAACGGGTGCAGCCATGAGGCCAGCCAGCCCGCGCCTGACCCTGCTCACTGCCTCCGGGGTGTGTTCGCTGATCGTGCTCGACACCAACATCGTCGCGGTGACGCTGCCGAGCATCGCCCGCGACCTGGGGGCCAACTTTGCCGATATCGAGTGGGTGGTCAGCGCCTACATGCTGGCCTTCGCCGCCCTGCTGCTGCCGGCGGGCAGCCTGGCCGACCGCTTCGGGCGCAAGCGCACCCTGCTCTGTGGCCTCGGGCTGTTCATCCTCGCCTCGCTCGGCTGTGGCGCCGCGCCCAACGTGCTGTTGCTCGACATCGCCCGGGCGATCAAGGGCGTCGGCGCGGCGCTGCTGCTGACCTCGGCCCTGGCCACCATCGGCCACACCTTCCATGACGAGGTCGAACGGGCCAAGGCCTGGGCGTTCTGGGGGGCCTGCATGGGCGTGGCGATGACCGCCGCGCCGACCGTTGGTGGCCTGATCACCGAGTCCATCGGCTGGCGCTGGATTTTCTACCTCAACCTGCCGGTGGGCGGGCTGCTGGTGCTGATGGTGTGGCGCGCGATACCGGAGTCCCGCGATACCCAGGCCGCGCGCCTCGATCCCTGGGGCAGCCTGGCCTTCAGCGCCAGCCTGCTGTGCCTGATCTGGGGCCTGATCGAAGCCAATCGCATCGGCTGGAGCCACCCGCTGACCTACACCCGGCTGTTGGCCGGCGTGGCGCTGCTCGGATTGTTCGTGCTGATCGAACGGGTGCAGCGCCGGCCCATGGTCGACCTGCAGCTGTTCCGCCATCCGCGCTTTATCGGTGCCCTGCTGGGGATGTTCGCCTACGCCGGCTGCGCCCAGGTGATGATGACCCTGCTGCCCTTCTACCTGCAGAACGGCCTGGGCTTCTCGGCCATCGCCTCGGGGCTGGGCATGCTGCCATTTGCCCTGACCATGCTGATCTGTCCGCGCATCGGCGTGCGCCTGGCGACGCGTTATGCCCCGGCGACCCTGATGGCCGCCGGCCTGACCCTGGTCGGCTGCGGCAACCTGCTCGCGGCCTGGGCCGTGCAGGCTGGCGGCTACCTGAGCTTTGCCCTGGCCATCGCGGTGACCGGCGCCGGTGCCGGCCTGCTCAATGGCGACACGCAGAAAAACATCATGGCCTGTGTGCCCCGCGACCGCGCCGGCATGGCCTCGGGCCTGAGCACCACCATGCGCTTCAGCGCCATCATGCTGGCCATCGGCGTGTTCGGCGCCCTGCTCGGTAGCCATACCCAGCAACGCCTGCACGTCAGCCTGGGCAAGAGCGCCACGCCATGGCTCGACCAGGCCCAGGCCATCGCCTCACGGGTGGTGGCCGGCGACATGCCCGCGGCCCTGGCACTGCTGCCCGACTCCGCGAAAGGGCTGGTCGAACCCCTGGCCCGCCAGGCCTTCGTCGACGGCTTCGGCGTGGTGCTCTGGGTCGCCGGGCTCCTGGCGCTGCTCGCGGCGGTAACGGTCGGTACGTTGATGCGCAATCCCATCCCGCAGCCGCGGCCGTTGACGCTGAGCGTGGAGTGAAATCAGGTGGGACTCGTCATATGGCCACTGAAATCGTTCGGTGGCCATGACCAGGCCCCATAACCATCGTCCGCCTGCAAATGCATCGCCTGAGTCGCGGGCGGGCGCGCAAACTTCAAGTACGCCCCTGGCAGGTGTTGCTGCTCGACCAGTTGAACAGCAGCGGGCGCACGCGCCAGTACCGACAGGAAATGGCCTGGTAATAGCCGATGCAAGGGTGCAAGCGAGGGGACGCTCTCGAGTGAAAGGACGGGGCACCCGAGTAAACGCATCCGTCCGTCGGCTGGTAATGCTCAATTCGCGCAGCGGATCGCAAAAAACCAGCAGCGCAGCCAGCAAAAAAATACGCCGCTGCTAGGATTCTTGGCGGACCTCCCCCCTAATAATAAGGAGTAACACATGAGAGTCGTCCCCCTTGCCCTGGCTTGCGCCCTCACCCTCGGACTCGCCGGTTGCAACTCCATTGCCGGCAAGACCAATACCCTGAGCGATGAACAGATCAAATCCCAGACCAGCGGCGCCCTGGGTTATGCGCCCTCGGACGTCAGCATCGTCAGCCGTCGCACCGAAGGCACCAACACCTACGTGGCCTTGAAAACCAACGACAACAAGGAGTTCAACTGCATCATCAACGGCGGCAACCTGCTCACACTGGGCATGACCAACCCGCCTTCCTGCGCCAGGAAAGGCGAAGCCATCCGTTCCGCTCCTTTCGGCGGCTGAAACGCTGATCCGGGGGCAGTCGTCGACCGGCTCATGGCCGGACTGCCCTCACCCCCATCACACCCCATCGATATGCCGGTACTGCGCATCCAGTTGCTGCGCCAGCTCGCGAGCGCGGCCGAGGCGGATCGGCCCGCGTTCGATATCGATCAACAGGGTCGGGCAACCGAGGTGCGCCAAGGGCGGCAGGGTCTTGAGCCGGCCGTCGGTGAGCAACAGTACCCGCTGCTGTTCGGCCGGATAGCGCTTCTGCCGCGAAACCAGCCATTGCCCCGCCTCGGCCAAGGCCGCCAGCAACGGTGTGCCGCCGCCCGCGCCCAGCCCGTCGAGCCAGTCGCGCAAATCCTTCGAGGCCTTCAGCCCCTGCACCTGCCAGTTCGGCGCGCGGCCGCTGGCGGTCAGCAAGGCCAGGCGTGCGCGCTGTCGGTAGGCATCGTCGAACAGCTGGGCCAGCAGGCCCTTGGCATCGCTCAGCGCCTGATGGCGGCGGGTCGAGGCCGATGCATCGACGATTACCAGCCACAGTTCATGGGGCGAACGGCCGCGCAGGTGCCACAACAGGTCGTCGCGCTGGCGGGGCCGGCCGTTGAGCAAGGTGCCTGGCCAGTTGATCGAACCCTGGACGGCCGCCCGCGCGCGGCCTTGCCTGCCCTGGTCCAACCGCCCGGCGCGGGGTTTGGCATTCGTCCCCGCGTCGGACCGGGGGCGAATGCCTAGGGCTTTTTTGGCCAGCTCGGCACTTCACGGCGAGCGCCGGTGGCCAGCGCCTGGGCCGGCAGCTCGCCCCATTGACCCTGGCCTTCGGCGGGGCTGGATTGGGCCGGGGCTGGTGCTTGAGGCGGCTGCGGCTGATGGGCCGCGCTCGGCGGGTTGTCACGACGGCGGTGGCGCAGGGCGAATTCGGCCACCGCATCTATGTCCTGCTCCTCGATGGCCCGGGCACCGCGCCAGGCCGCATGGGCGCGGGCGGCACGCAGCCAGACCAGGTCCGCGCGCAGGCCGTCGACGCCCGCGGCGAAACAGCGTTCGGTGATCCGCTCCAGCGCCTGATCGTCCAGGGCAATCTCCGCCAGCAACCCCCGCGCCTGCTGGCAGCGCTGGCGCAGGGCCTCCTGCTCGGCAGCCCACTGCTGGCAGAAGCCCTGGGGATCACTGTCGAAATCCAGCCGCCGGCGAATGATCTGGCCCCGTTCAATGGGCAGCGTCTGGCCGCTCAGGGCGACATTCAGGCCAAAGCGGTCCAGCAGTTGTGGACGCAGTTCGCCCTCTTCCGGGTTCATGGTGCCGATCAGCACGAACCTGGCCGAATGCCGGTGGGAAATACCGTCGCGCTCGATCAGGTTGGTGCCGCTGGCGGCCACGTCCAGCAGCAGGTCCACCAGATGGTCCGGCAGCAGGTTCACCTCGTCGACATAGAGCACCCCGCCATCGGCCTTGGCCAGCACCCCCGGGGAAAACTGCGCCCGGCCTTCGCCCAGGGCCGCGTCCAGGTCCAGGGTGCCGACCAGGCGTTCCTCGGTCGCGCCCAGGGGCAAGGTGACGAACTGCCCGCTCGCCAGCAGGTCCGCCAGGCCGCGGGCCAGGGTCGACTTGGCCATGCCCCGCGGCCCCTCGATCAACACCCCGCCGATTTTCGGGTCGATGGCCGTCAGGCACAGCGCCAGTTTCAGGTCATCGGCGCCGACCACGGCGGACAGCGGGAAATGTGGGGTATCGCTCATGTCGGTTCTCGGTTGGGTCGGGTGTCGTTGGCCAGATCGTTATCGCGAGCAAGCTCGCTCCTACAGGTAATCACGCTTCTGTAGGAGCGAGGCTTGCCCGCGATCGAGGACGCAGTCCTCGGGCACGTCAGCCATCTTCTTCTATATCCAGCAGCAGGTTTTCCAGGGCGTCGCGGTACTCGCCGGGCTCCTGCCACATCCCGCGCTGCTGGGCCTCCAGCAGGCGCTCGGTCATATCGCGCAACGCATGGGGGTTGTGCTGCTGGATGAATTCGCGGGTCGCCGGGTCCAGCAGATAGGCGTCGGCCAGCAAGGCGTACTGGTGATCGTCGATCAGCTGGGTGGTGGCGTCGAAGGCGAACAGATTATCCAGGGTGGCGGCCATTTCAAAGGCGCCCTTGTAGCCGTGGCGCTTCACCCCTGCGATCCATTTCGGGTTGGCCGCGCGGGAGCGGATCACCCGGTTCAGCTCTTCCTTGAGGCTACGGATTTTCGGCAGGTCCGGCTGGCTGTGGTCACCGTGGTAGCTGGCGGCCTTAGCGCCACTGAGGCTTTCCACGGCGGCGAGCATGCCGCCCTGGAACTGGTAGTAGTCGTTGGAATCCAGCAGATCGTGTTCGCGATTGTCCTGGTTCTGCAGCACCGCCTGCACCTGGCTCAGGCGCTGGGCGAACTGGCCACGGGCCGCGGTGCCTTCATCGGCGCCGCCATAGGCGTAGCCGCCCCAGTTCAGGTAGACCTCGGCCAGGTCCTCGCGGCTCTGCCACAGGCGACCGTCGATAGCCCCCTGCACACCCGCGCCATAGGCCCCGGGCTTGGCGCCGAAGATCCGCCAGCCGGCCTGGCGCTGCGCGGCCTCGGCATCGAGACCAGACTGCAGCAGCGCTTCACGCTCGGCGCGGACCTTGGCCGCCAGCGGGTTGAGGTCGTCCGGCTCGTCCAGCGCGGCCACCGCCTGCACGGCGGCGTCGAACAGGCGGATCAGGTTGGCGAAGGCGTCGCGGAAGAACCCGGACACCCGCAACGTCACGTCCACCCGTGGGCGGTCCAGCAGGCTCAACGGCAGGATCTCGAAGTCATCGACCCGCTGGCTGCCGGTGGCCCACACCGGACGCACGCCCATCAGCGCCATGGCCTGAGCGATATCGTCGCCGCCGGTGCGCATGGTCGCCGTGCCCCACACCGACAGGCCGAGCTGGCGCAGGTGGTCGCCATGGTCCTGCAAGTGCCGTTCGAGGATCAGGTTGGCCGACTGGAAACCGATGCGCCAGGCGGTGGTGGTCGGCAGGTTACGCACGTCCACCGAATAGAAATTGCGCCCGGTGGGCAGCACGTCCAGGCGTCCGCGACTCGGTGCGCCGCTGGGCCCGGCCGGTACGAAACACCCGCCCAGGGCATCCAGCAAGCCGCGCATTTCCGCCGGGCCGCAGGCATCCAGGCGCGGCGCCACCACCTCGCGCAGGCTGTCGATGATCGCCTTGACCTCGCTCCAGGCGGGCTCGTTCAGTTGCTCGACCTCACCGGCCAAGGCCGCTTCTATCAAGCGCCCGGCGAACAGCTCCAGGCGTTCGCGGGCATCGCCGGCGGTGCGCCACAGCTGCTCGCTGATATCCTGCAAGACCTGTGGCCGGCGACCGCTCCAAGGCTCGGCCAAGGCGCAATCCAGTGGATCGAACCCCAGCTCGAAGGCCTTGGCCAGGGCCCGCAACAGGCTCGACTGCGCGCCCCGGCCATCGCCGCGGGGAATGCGCAGCAAGGCCAGCAATGTATCGATGCGCAGGCGGCCCACGGGCGACTCGCCGAACACATGCAGACCGTCGCGGATCTGCGACTCCTTCAGGTCGCACAGGTAGGTATCCAGCCGTGGCAGCCAGAGCGCGGCGTCGGCCTCGCTGTCGAGCGGCCCGTCCAGTTGCAGTTCGCGGTCGAGCCGGGTCACGCGCACCAGCTTGAGAATGTCCTTCTGCAACTCGCGGGCGCGGCGCGGATCGAGCAGTTGCGCTTCGTAGTACTCGTCGGCCAGCAGCTCCAGGTCGCGCAGCGGGCCGTAGGTTTCGGCGCGGGTCAGCGGCGGCATCAGGTGATCGATGATCACCGCCTGGGTCCGGCGCTTGGCCTGGGCGCCCTCGCCCGGGTCGTTGACGATAAACGGATAGATATTCGGCAGCGGCCCCAGCAGCACATCCGGCCAGCAGCTTTCGGACAGGCCGACGCCCTTGCCCGGCAGCCATTCCAGGTTGCCGTGCTTGCCGACATGGATCAGCCCATGGGCGCCGTAGGTCTGGCGCAGCCAGAAGTAGAACGCCAGGTACGCGTGGGGCGGCACCAGGTCCGGGTCGTGATAGACCGCGCTCGGGTCGACCTGATAACCGCGCGCTGGCTGGATGCCGACGAAGGTCAGGCCAAAACGCAGGCCGGCGATCATCAGCCGCCCGCTGCGGAACATCGGGTCGTTTTGTGGCCCGCCCCAGCGTTCGAGCACCGCCAGGCGATTGGCTTCGGGCAGCACGTTAAACATGGCCTGGTACTCGTCCAGCGCCAGGCTTTGCTGGCACGGGCGCAGGTCGAGGCTGTCCAGGTCGTTGCTGACCCCGCCGAGCAATTGCTGGATCAGCGCTGTACCGCTGTCCGGCAACTCGGCCGGCAGTGGGTAACCCTCGGCTTGCAGGGCACGCAGGATATTCAGCGCCGCCGCCGGCGTGTCCAGGCCCACGCCGTTGCCGATGCGGCCGTCGCGGGTCGGGTAGTTGGCAAGAATCAGCGCGATGCGTTTTTCGCCATTGGGCAGCCGGGCCAGATCGACCCAACGCCGCGCCAGTTCGGCGACAAAATCCATGCGCTCGGGGGCCGAGCGGTAGCAGACCACGTCCGACTGGCTGCGCTCGCTGCGCCAGGCCAGGTCCTTGAAGCTGATGGGCCGGCTGATGATGCGCCCGTCCAGTTCCGGCAAGGCAATGTGCATCGCCAGGTCCCGCGGGCCCAGGCCCTGCTCGCTGGCGCGCCAGCCGGGCTCGTTGTCCTGGGCGCAGATGGCCTGGATCACCGGGATATTGCGGCGGAACGGCCGCAGGTGCGGCGCCTCCGGGCTGGACTGGGCAAAACCGGTGGTGTTGAGAATCACCGCCGCCTGCACCTCATCCAGCAGCTCCTCGACCACCGTCAGGCAACCGGGTTCTTTCAGGCTGGCCAGGGCGATCGGCAGCGGGTTCAGGCCGGCCGCCTGCAAGCGCCGGCAGAACTCATCGATAAAGGCGGTGTTGGCCGCCTGCAAATGCGAACGGTACAACAGCAGCGCCGCCACCGGCTGGCCGGCCCGCCAGTCGGCTTGCCAGTCGCTGAGGGCAGCGCTGCTTCTGTTCGGGTGGTAGATCGCCGTGCGCGGCAGGGTCTGCGGCTCGGACCAAGGGTAATCGCGCCCCAGCCAGCCACTGGCCAGGCAGCGGTACAGGTTCAGCGCATTGCCCATGCCGCCCTGGCGCAGGAAGTGCCAGAGGCGCTCGCGGTCGGCGGCGGGCACCGTGCTCAGGTCGCTCAGCTCCGGGTCCGGGCGATCGTCGCCCGGCACCAGGATCAGCTGCACGCCGCGTTGCGCCAGCTGCACCAGTTGCTCGATGCCATAACGCCAATAGGCGATGCCACCGTGCAGGGAAATCAGGATCACCTTGGCGTGGCGCAGCACCTGGTCGACATACAGGTCGACCGAGGCATGGTTCTGCACCTGCATCGGGTTGGCCAGGCGAAAGCTCGGGTAGTCGTCCGGCAGCTGCTGCGCCGCTTCGGCCAGCAGCGCCAGGCTGGAGTCGCCGCTGCACAGGATCACCAGCTCGGCGGGGGTCTGTCCCAGGTCGGCAATGTTGTCATCCGACACGAAACCGCCGGGCTGGGTCCTGAGCAGGTGCATGGCTTACACGCTGAGCGCGGCGCGCAATTGCGCTTCGAGCAGGGTCGCGTCCAGTTCCTGGCCGATCAGCACCAGGCGCGTGGTGCGGGCTTCGTCGGCGCCCCACTGGCGGTCGAAGTGTTTGTCGAAGCGCGTACCCACGCCCTGGATCAACAGGCGCATCGGCTTGTTGGGGATCGCCGCGAAACCCTTGACCCGCAGGATGCCGTGCTGCACCACCAGTTGGGTCAGGGCGTCCAGCAGCAGGCTTTCGTCGGCCTGTGGCAGTTCGATGGAGATGGAATCGAAGGCGTCGTGATCGTGGTCATCATGCTCCCCCTCAACAGCAGCGTCACCGTTATGGTGGTGATCGTGGTGGCTATGGCGGCCGTCGATGTGTTCTTCCGAACCCTTGCCCAAGCCCAGCAGCACGTCCAGCGGCAGGCGACCGCTGCTGGCTTCGATGACTTTCACCGCCGGCGGCAGTTCCTCGGCGACTTCCAGGCGCACCTTGGCCAGGTCTTCCGGGCTGATCAGGTCGGCCTTGTTGAGGATCACCAGGTCGGCGCTGGACAGCTGGTCGGCGAACAGCTCGTGCAGCGGCGACTCGTGGTCGAGGTTTGGGTCGAGCTTGCGCTGGGCGTCCACCTGGTCCGGGAAGGCGGCGAAGGTGCCGGCGGCCACGGCCGGACTGTCGACCACGGTGATCACTGCGTCGACGGTGCAGGCGCTGCGGATTTCCGGCCACTGGAAAGCCTGGACCAAAGGTTTGGGCAGGGCCAGGCCGGAGGTTTCGATGAGGATATGGTCGAGGTCGTCGCGACGGGCCACCAGTTCGCGCATCACCGGGAAGAACTCTTCCTGCACGGTGCAGCACAGGCAACCGTTGGCCAGCTCGTAGACGCGGCCGCTGGCCTCTTCCTCGGTACAACCGATGGCGCACTGTTTGAGGATCTCGCCGTCAATGCCCAGCTCGCCGAACTCGTTGACGATCACCGCGATGCGGCGGCCCTGGGCGTTGTCCAGCATATGCCGCAGCAAAGTGGTTTTGCCCGAGCCGAGGAAGCCGGTAACGATGGTGACGGGAAGTTTGGCCAGTGTTTTCATCGGATGCCCTTTGGCAAGGTGGCGGGCATACGGGACGAGAACCGCGCAGGCAGGTGCACGGAAGAGTTCGCCACCGGATCACCCCGCCCGGTTGTAGTGAGAATCGAGTCCGAGGCAGGTCTCCTGGCTGGCGGTGCGCCGGTCATTGGACTGGCGAACGATGCGCCTTCCCGCCGCCTGGCAGTGGCCTTGCATCGTTCATCACCGTTTACAGTTGCGGGGGCAGCCGCGGCTTGGACCGCGTTCCCTTCTTAGGTTCTGTACGACAAGTGGCTGCGCTCGGCCATGCTGCGTTAAAAACAGGCTCGGAATGCTCATGTAGGCCCCTACACTCCGCTTCCTCGCCTGTTTTTGCCTTGCCTGACCTTCGCTCGCCGACTTTTCGTACAGAACCTAGCTTCGGCAGACGCCGAAGAACCTCGAGAGCGCAAGGCTACGCAGAGCTTGGGGGGCGGTCAATGTTCATGCGGCGCGAAGACAGGCCAATCGCGATCGAAAACGAGAACCCTTGCCAATTGACGCCCCTCCCTCGCCCATGCTCTCCTACACAACTTGTTACGGGTGCCCTTCACAGGGTGAAACGGGAAACCGGTGCGTCACAGGCCAACAGCCTTGATCAGTCCGGTGCTGCCCCCGCAACGGTAAGCGAGCGAAGAATCAGATCCACTGTGCCAGCAGTCCGGCATGGGAAGGCGATTCTTGCCGGCCAGGCGCAAGCCCCGCCCCTCGCGAGCCCGGAGACCGGCCCGCTACACAGTCATAACAAACCCGCGGTGGGCGGGCGCTGTTAATTCCCCGCGAGCCCGTCTTGCGGGGTCTTGCTGCGCTCGATTCACCCGCTGACACACCAGAGGGAAGCGCCATGTCGATCATCAGCAGCACCAGCCACTCCACCAGCAGCACCGCCACCCTGAGCCAACGCCTGGTCGCCGCCATCGGCGCCTCTATTCTCGGTGCGTGTCTTGTGTATTTCGCCGGTTTCTCCCATATCGAAGCGGTGCACAACGCCGCCCACGATACCCGTCACAGCGCCGCCTTCCCTTGCCACTGAGACCTGCCGAGATGATCAAGCGTATCGCGCAAACCGCGGGGTTCACCGGGTTGCTGGCGGCCCTGTTGCTGACCCTGCTGCAAAGCTTTTGGGTCGCGCCGCTGATCCTGGAGGCGGAAACCTACGAGAAGGCCCCGGCCGCCCAGCATGAAGCAGTGCATGAGCACGCCGCCGGCACCGCCGCCCACAGCCATGACGCCGAAGCCTGGGAGCCGGAGGACGGCTGGCAGCGCGTGCTGTCCACCACTGGCGGCAACCTGGTGGTCGCCGTGGGTTTCGCCCTGATGCTCGCCGGCCTCTACACCCTGCGCGCGCCGAACCGTACTTCCCAGGGCCTGCTCTGGGGCCTGGCCGGTTACGCGACCTTCTGCCTGGCGCCGACCCTCGGCCTGCCGCCCGAACTGCCGGGCACCGCCGCCGCGGACCTGGCGCAACGGCAGATCTGGTGGGTCGGCACCGCCGCCTCCACCGCGGTCGGCATTGCCCTGGTCGTCTTCGCGCGCCACTGGTTGCTGAAAGTGCTGGGCGTGGCCATCCTCGCCGTGCCGCACCTCATCGGCGCGCCACAGCCGGAAGTGCATTCGATGCTCGCGCCGCAAGCACTGGAAGCGCAGTTCAAGATCGCTTCGCAACTGACCAACGCCGCGTTCTGGCTGGCCCTGGGCCTGATCAGCGCCTGGCTGTTCCGCCGCAAGAGCGACGATCAGTACTCGGCATGACGGCTGCCAGCACAGCGCCGACCCTGGTGGTCGGCCTGGGCTGCCAGCGGGGCTGCCCGGTGGAGACCTTGCGCGCCCTGCTCGACCAGACCCTGAGCGCCCACCGCATCGACCTCGGGCAGATCAAGGCGCTGGCCAGCATCGACCTGAAACGCGAGGAACCCGGGCTGCTAGCCCTGGCCGCGCAACTGGGCCTGCCCCTGACCTGTTTCAGCAGCCGCCAGCTGACGCCTTATGCGCCGCAACTCAGCCATCGTTCAGAGATCGCCTACGAGCACACCGGCTGCTACGGCGTCGCCGAAAGCGCCGCCCTGGCCCTGGCCGAACAGCTGGCCCGAGGCCCGGCAAAGCTGCTGGTCACGCGGCAGAAATATGCCCAGGCGACCCTCGCCTTGGCCTGCTCCGGGTAAATCTTCGATAATCCCCGCCGCTGATCATGAGCAATCTTCATCTGTGAGGTTGCCTCGCCCCTTTTTTCACAGGAGAACGCCATGACCGTCTTTTTTATCGGCGCAGGTCCCGGCGACCCGGAACTGATCACCGTCAAGGGCCAACGGCTGATCCACAGCTGCCCGGTCATCATCTATGCCGGCTCCCTGGTGCCCGAAGCCGTGCTCCAGGGTCATAGTGCCGAACAGCTGGTCAACAGCGCCGAATTGCATCTGGAACAGATCATCGAATTGATCAAGGACGCCCATGCCAAAGGCCAGGACGTGGCCCGGGTGCATTCCGGCGACCCGAGCCTGTACGGCGCCATCGGCGAACAGATTCGCTGCCTGCGCGAGCTGGGCATCCCCTTCGAAATCATCCCCGGCGTGACCGCCACCGCGGCCTGCGCGGCCTTGCTGGGGGCCGAACTGACCCTGCCGGACGTCGCCCAGAGCGTGATCCTGACCCGCTATGCCGACAAGACCTCGATGCCCGCCGGTGAGTCATTCGCCAGCCTGGCCGCCCACGGCACCACCATGGCAGTACACCTGGGGGTCAACCATCTGCAGAAAATCGTCGCCGAGCTGCTGCCCCATTACGGCGCCGACTGCCCGATTGCCGTGGTACACCGGGCGACCTGGCCGGATCAGGACTGGGTGCTGGGCACGCTGGCGGACATTGCCGAAAAGGTCCAGGCCAAGGGGTTTCGGCGCACGGCGCTGATCCTGGTGGGCCGGGTGCTGGCCACGGACAGCTTCAGCGAGTCGTCGTTGTATCGCGCTGGGCATGCGCATTTGTATCGGCCTTGAGGCCTTATCGCGAGCAAGCTCGCTCCTACAAAAGCATGCGCATTCCTCTGTAGGAGCGAAGCTTGCCCGCGATCCAGGCGCCGCGGAGCAACTGGGGCCACATACATCCGGGCATAAAAAAACGGCGCTCACGGGGCGCCGTTTTTTTGTTCGCAGCGAACGCCTTAGTAGTAGGCGTTTTCTTTCTGCGTGTGGTCGGTGACGTCACGTACACCCTTGAGCTCGGGAATGCGCTCGAGCAGGGTGCGCTCGATGCCTTCCTTCAAGGTCACGTCGGCCTGGCCGCAGCCTTGGCAACCACCACCGAACTGCAGCACGGCGATGCCGTCCTCGACCACATCGATCAGGCTGACCTGGCCGCCGTGGCTGGCCAGCCCCGGGTTGATCTCGGTTTGCAGGTAGTAGTTGATGCGCTCGTTGATCGGGCTGTCGGCGTTGACCATCGGCACCTTGGCGTTGGGCGCCTTGATGGTCAGCTGGCCGCCCATGCGGTCGGTGGCGTAGTCGACGACCGCGTCATCGAGGAAACCTTCGCTGAAGGCGTCGATGTAGGCGGTGAAGCTCTTCAGCCCCAGGGCTTTGTCTTCGGGTTTTTCTTCACCCGGCTTGCAATAGGCGATGCAGGTCTCGGCGTACTGAGTCCCTGGCTGGGTGATAAAGATGCGGATGCCAATGCCCGGGGTGTTCTGCTTGGAGAGCAGATCAGCCAGATAATCGTGGGCGGCGTCGGTAATGGTAATAGCGGTCATGGAAATTCCTCGCAGGCGTGGGCGCAGTTTACGCCAATCGGCGTGCCGGACAAAGTCCTAGTATTTTTGTCGGGATAGACCTTGGTCGATAGGCCCGCGCTGCGTGGTCGACGCAACGCCTGGGATTTTTTTGCAAGGCTCTTGCGGGATGGGCCGGGCCGGAACCTGAGGGCTCCGACCCGGAATTTCAAGGGCTTGGCGCCTTCAGAGGTTCTCGTAGCGGTTCATGTCCAGTACGCCCGCCTCTTTCGGATCGGTTTCCAGGATGTACTGGGTCTGGTCATGGAAGTACTGCCAGAACTGCGGATGGCTGCGACGGATCCCCCAGCGCTCGACGATTTTCTCGAAACGATGGGCGTCCTTGGCGTTTTCCATCTCGGCCACGAACGCCGGCACTTGCTCGGCAGGAATATTGAACATGAAGTTCGGGTAGCTGCTGAGCACGCCCGGGTAGATGGTCAGGGTGTCCAGGCCCGGCTGGTAGCGCAGCGACTCGCCCAGCAGGAACGCCACGTTACTGTGGGCACGGTTGCGCAGCATGCTGTAGAACACCCGCTTGCCGCTCGGCGCCTGGATGCGCAGCATGGTGGCCTCCGGCAACAGGTCGATGACCCGCATGCCGGCCGCCGGCCGCGAAACCAGGCCGCTGAGGGCCTGTTCGGCATTCTGCAGCGCCGGGTCGATGTTCGGCCGGGAGCAGTAGGCGCCGTCGCAGCGGTTGATCGGATCGGGCCGCGCATTGAGGTCGCCGTAACGACTCAGCAACTGATTGGCGAAGTCGCGTTTCGGGTCCTTCTCGTCCAGGACCAGGGCACTGGCCTTGTCGTCGTCGATGGACTCGTAGTCCAGCCACATCTTGAATTTGCCGCTGTTCTGGTACCAATCGTCGAGGAAGTCCTCGCGGGTGCCGGCGGGCATCAGGCGCAGGAAGTTCTGCTCGGCGCCGTTGCGGATCAGGTCGAAGTACAGCCGGGTCTGCGCCTGGTGCGAGACATTGCCGAACACGTCGAAGTTGACCGCCAGCTGGTAGTAGGTGCGCTCCAGCAGCGGGTAGTCGAACAGCCACATGGTCTGCGGCACCTCGCCGATCAGGCCCTTGGTCACCGAGGCGCTGTCGAAGTGACGGAAGATGCTCAGCAGCGCGTTGTCGTTGCCCGCCCACAGGGTCGACCAGCTCGGCGCCGGGGCATTGGCGTAGGAGTCGCGGCGCAGGATCTCGTATTCGTTGCGTTTGTCGCGATAGGCCAGCCACAGGCTCAGCACGCTGCCGACGTCATCGTTCTGCCCAGGCATGGCCAGCAGCGGCGTGGCCTGGCCGCGGTAGGCCGGGTCGGTGATGTAGAGATCGTGTTCCGGGGCCTGGAACAGCGCCCAGAAGTTGTCGCGGATCACATCGGTGGCGATCTGCCCGCGGCACACCGGGCCGCGGATAAAGGTGCGCACGAAGTACTCGGCGTTATCCAGCATGAACTGGTAGCGGGCCTTGGCCGGAATCGCCTCGAAGGTCTCGAACGGGTTGGCGCGGCGGCCCGGGCCATAACCCGGCAGCGCGCTGACCTGATAATCGCCGCTGTAGAACAGGGTCTTGACCCGCGCCATCTTCGCCGCGCTCAGCGGGTAGGTGATGTGGGTCTTGTGCACGATCACCCCTTGCACCGGCCACAGGCGGTAATACACCTGGGTGCCCGGGTCGTCGTTGGGTCGACGGGTGTTGATCAGGTCGATCGGCTGGCCGCTCGGCGTGCGCGAACGCACCCACTGGAAGAAGTGCCCCGGCTCGCCACCTTCGAAATAGATGTGGGCGAGGAACCAGTGCTCGAACAACCAGCGGGCCACCAGGCTTTCCCGGGCGCCCGGAGCATTGAGCAGGTTTTCCCACTGCAGCACCTGCATCGCTTCCTTGGCGCTCGGCGCCAGGCCCTGTTCGTCGATCGGCGCCCCGGAGGCCAGCCAGCGTTGCAGGGTCTGGTATTGCTGATCGGTCAGGCCGGTCACCGCCAGCGGCATGCCTTCGCGCGGATGGGCCTTGGCATAACCATCGAATTCGGCCGGCTGCGCGCACATGTTCTCGCGGTTCAGGCCCAGGACAATGTCCTCCGGCAGCTTGGCGTTGGGTTGCAACGGCGTCTTGTGGCCCAGCTCGAGCATGCGCGCCATCAGCGCCGCCTGGCTGCCCTGGGCATCGAGCACCGAGTAGAAGCCCATACCCTGCCAGGCGTGCTTGCCGGAAGCGTCATAGAACAAGCGGGTCGGCGTCTGTGCCTTGCTGCGTTCGCCGTCGTACACCGGGATCTTCGAGGCGCCGCGGGCCGCGCCCTCGCCGCTGCCCAGGTTGAGCTGGCAGGCCGAGTCGTAGCAGGCATGGCAGGCCACGCATTTCTCGGTGAAGATCGGCTGGATATCGCGGGTGTAGGAGATCGCTGGCGCGGGACCCTGGGCGCTGGCGAACGAACTTAAAAGCAGCAGCACACTGCCGATGACAACGCGGTAAGACATATCCCTGGTCCAATCCATAAGAAAATCCGGCGATTCTACCGGGCCAGCACCGCCACCAACATGAGCGATATTCATGCAAAACCGCCGCATGCTCTAAAAGCGCACAGGTTTGCTATGATCCTCGCCCTTCGTAATGGCCCTTCCAGGTAGTCTTTCATGTCCGATCGCAGCACGCGCCTCCAAGCCCTTCAGCAAGCCCTCAAAGAGCGCATCCTGATTCTCGACGGCGGCATGGGCACCATGATCCAGAGCTACAAGCTCGAGGAGCAGGACTACCGTGGCAAACGCTTCGCCGACTGGCCGAGCGACGTCAAGGGCAACAACGACCTGCTGGTGCTGACCCGTCCGGACGTGATCGGCGGCATCGAGAAGGCCTACCTGGATGCCGGTGCCGACATCCTCGAAACCAACACCTTCAACGCCACGCAGATTTCCATGGCCGACTACGGCATGGAAGCGCTGGTCTACGAGCTCAACGTCGAAGGCGCGCGCCTGGCACGCAAGGTCGCCGATGCCAAGACCCTGGAAACCCCGGACAAGCCGCGCTTCGTCGCCGGCGTCCTGGGCCCGACCAGCCGCACCTGCTCGCTGTCGCCGGACGTCAACAACCCCGGCTACCGCAACGTCACCTTCGACGAACTGGTGGAGAACTACACCGAGGCCACCAAGGGCCTGATCGAGGGCGGCGCCGACCTGATCCTGATCGAGACCATCTTCGACACCCTCAACGCCAAGGCGGCGATCTTCGCCGTGCAGGGTGTGTTCGAAGAGCTGGGCCTGGAACTGCCGATCATGATCTCCGGCACCATCACCGACGCCTCGGGCCGCACCCTGTCCGGGCAGACCACCGAAGCCTTCTGGAACTCGGTGGCCCACGCCAAGCCGATCTCCGTCGGCCTGAACTGCGCCCTCGGCGCCAGCGAACTGCGCCCCTACCTGGAAGAGCTGTCGAACAAGGCCAGCACCCACGTCTCCGCGCACCCCAACGCCGGCCTGCCCAACGAATTCGGCGAATACGACGAACTGCCGGCGCAAACCGCCAAGGTCATCGAAGAGTTCGCCCAGAGCGGCTTCCTGAACATCGTCGGCGGCTGCTGCGGCACCACCCCGGGGCATATCGAGGCCATCGCCAAGGCCGTCGCCGGCTATGCGCCGCGGCAGATCCCGGACATCCCCAAGGCCTGCCGCCTGTCGGGCCTGGAGCCGTTCACCATCGACCGCCAGTCGTTGTTCGTCAACGTCGGCGAGCGCACCAACATTACCGGTTCCGCCAAGTTCGCCCGCCTGATCCGTGAAGAGAACTACACCGAAGCCCTGGAAGTCGCCCTGCAGCAGGTCGAAGCCGGCGCCCAGGTGATCGACATCAACATGGACGAAGGCATGCTGGACTCGAAGAAGGCCATGGTGACCTTCCTCAACCTGATCGCCGGCGAGCCGGACATCTCGCGCGTGCCGATCATGATCGACTCCTCCAAGTGGGAAGTGATCGAAGCCGGCCTCAAGTGCATCCAGGGCAAGGGCATCGTCAACTCCATCAGCATGAAGGAAGGCGTCGAGCAGTTCATTCATCACGCCAAGCTGTGCAAGCGCTACGGCGCCGCCGTGGTGGTGATGGCCTTCGACGAAGCCGGCCAGGCCGACACCGAGGCGCGCAAGAAGGAAATCTGCAAACGCTCCTACGACATCCTGGTCAACGACGTCGGCTTCCCGCCGGAAGACATCATCTTCGACCCGAACATCTTCGCCGTGGCCACCGGCATCGAGGAACACAACAACTACGCGGTGGACTTCATTCACGCCTGCGCCTACATCCGCGACGAGCTGCCCTATGCGCTGAGTTCCGGTGGGGTGTCCAACGTGTCGTTCTCGTTCCGTGGCAACAACCCGGTGCGCGAGGCGATCCACTCGGTGTTCCTGCTGTATGCGATCCGCAACGGCCTGACCATGGGTATCGTCAACGCCGGCCAGCTGGAGATCTACGACCAGATCCCGCAGGAGCTGCGCGACGCCGTGGAGGACGTGATCCTCAACCGCACCCCGGAAGGCACCGATGCCCTCCTCGCCATCGCCGACAAGTACAAGGGCGATGGCAGCGTCAAGGAAGCCGAGACCGAAGAGTGGCGCAACTGGGACGTCAACAAGCGCCTGGAACACGCCCTGGTCAAGGGCATCACCACGCACATTGTCGAAGATACCGAAGAGTCGCGGCTGTCCTTCGCCCGCCCGATCGAAGTCATCGAAGGCCCGCTGATGGCCGGCATGAACATCGTCGGCGACCTGTTCGGCGCCGGCAAAATGTTCCTGCCCCAGGTGGTGAAGTCCGCCCGGGTGATGAAGCAGGCGGTGGCTCACCTGATTCCCTTTATCGAGCTGGAAAAAGGCGACAAGCCGCAAGCCAAGGGCAAGATCCTCATGGCCACGGTCAAGGGCGACGTGCACGACATCGGCAAGAACATCGTCGGCGTGGTCCTGGGCTGTAACGGCTACGACATCGTCGACCTCGGCGTGATGGTGCCGGCAGAGAAGATCCTGCAGGTGGCCAAGGAACAGAAGTGCGACATCATTGGCCTGTCCGGCCTGATCACCCCGTCGCTCGACGAGATGGTCCACGTCGCCCGGGAAATGCAGCGCCAGGACTTCCACCTGCCGCTGATGATCGGTGGCGCCACCACCTCCAAGGCGCACACGGCGGTGAAGATCGAGCCCAAGTACAGCAATGACGCGGTGGTCTACGTCACCGACGCCTCGCGCGCCGTGGGCGTGGCCACCCAGCTGCTGTCCAAGGAGCTCAAGGCCGGTTTCGTCGAGCGCACCCGCGAAGAGTACGTGGAAGTCCGCGAGCGCACCGCCAATCGCAGCGCCCGCACCGAGCGCCTGAGCTACCCGGCGGCCGTGGCCAAGAAGCCGCAGTTCGACTGGAGCAGCTACCAGCCGACCGTGCCGACCTTCACCGGGGCCAAGGTGCTGGACAATATCGACCTGCGGGTCCTGGCCGAATACATCGACTGGACGCCGTTCTTCATCTCCTGGGATCTGGCCGGCAAGTTCCCGCGCATCCTTCAGGACGAGGTGGTGGGTGAAGCCGCCACCGCGCTGTACAAGGACGCCCGGGAAATGCTCGACAAGCTGATCGACGAGAAGCTGATCAGCGCCCGCGCGGTGTTCGGCTTCTGGCCGGCCAACCAGGTGCAGGACGACGACCTGGAAGTCTATGGCGACGACGGCCAGCCCTTGGCCAGGCTGCACCACCTGCGCCAGCAGACCATCAAGACCGACGGCAAGCCGAACTTCTCCCTGGCCGACTTCGTCGCGCCCAAGGACAGCGGCGTGACCGACTACGTCGGTGGCTTCATCACCACCGCCGGCATCGGCGCCGAAGAAGTGGCCAAGGCCTATCAGGACAAGGGCGACGACTACAACTCGATCATGGTCAAGGCCCTGGCCGACCGCCTGGCCGAGGCTTGCGCCGAGTGGCTGCACCAGCAGGTGCGCAAAGACTACTGGGGCTACGCCAAGGACGAACAGCTGGACAACGAGGCGCTGATCAAGGAGCAGTACAGCGGTATCCGCCCTGCCCCGGGTTATCCGGCCTGCCCGGACCATACCGAGAAGAGCACCCTGTTCGCCCTGCTCGACCCCGAGGCATCCGAAGGCAAGGCCGGGCGCAGCGGCGTTTTCCTCACCGAACACTTCGCCATGTTCCCGGCGGCGGCGGTCAGCGGCTGGTACTTCGCCCATCCGCAGGCGCAGTACTTCGCCGTGGGCAAGATCGACAAGGACCAGGTCAACAGCTACAGCGCGCGCAAAGGCCAGGACCTGGCCGTGACCGAGCGCTGGCTGGCGCCGAACCTGGGCTACGACAACTAACAGCTACGCGCCCCCACTGTAGGAGCGAGCTTGCTCGCGATGAACGCCAACGATAACGCGGTGAATCTGAAGAATCGCGTTGTCTTGACGTTTTGATCGCGAGCAAGCTCGCTCCTACAGGGTGTATGGGCAGGAGCTACGCGAAAATTGTCTATGCTTTCCCTACACTCACTTGTGTCGAGGGATTTATGGACGACCCCATCAACAACAAGCCGCCGACCCTTTGGCAGATGCTGCAAAGCGTCGCCGCTGCCGCCTTTGGCGTACAGAGCGGCAAGAACCGCAAGCGCGACTTTACCCACGGCAAGCCCAGCCATTTCGTGATCCTGGGCATTCTGTTCACTGCGGTGTTTGCCTTGACCCTGTTCGGTATCGTCAAGCTGGTCGTGCACCTGGCGGGGCTTTGAACGCCTGTCAGTGCAACAACAGATTCAGCGAGAAGGGATAACGGTAGCCGGCCGGCTTGCCCTCGGCCGACAACCCGCGAAAGTCCACACCGTATTGCTGCGAACCCTGTAGATCCAGCAAGCGCTGCGCCTGGACCTTGTCCAATAGCTGGAACACATCCAGCTGCCAGCTCGGGCCACCATAGGCCGCAGGGTTCAGCCCCCGGGCATCATCGTTGAGCACCACCATCGCCCAGCCCCCCAGGGTGAAATGCCCGGCGATCAGCGCCGTCAGGCGTCCGTCGATCAACGCCTGCAAGGCCTGTGGCGAGCTGTTCAGGGCACTGAACAGCACCTCCTTGCCCGGTCGCCGCCCCTGCTGTTCCAGCGCCTCCATCGCCCCCAGGGCCATCTCGTCGTTGGCCGACCAGATCAATTGCGTCTGCGGATAGCGCTTGAGCAACTGCTGGGCCTGCTCAAACGCACGCTGGCGATTCCACTCGCCATACACCAGCTGCCGTAGCCGCACCTCGGGATGCTCGGCCAGCGCTCGTTGCAGACCCTGCTCACGGGATTGCGCCACCGGGGTGTTCTTCACTCCCGAGAACGCCAGCAGGTCGATGTACTGCCCTGGGGCTAACGGACCGTGACGACGGATCAGCTCCTTGAGCATCAGGTAGCCAGCTTCCTCGTCGTTGGCGATCATGCTGCCGATCCAGTCGGGATAACGACTCTGGCGATCGCCCAGCAAGCGTTGCTGATCGCTGGTCAGCGCGTTATTGACGACGAACAGCTTCACCCCGCTGCCCTGGGACAAGCGCAGGATCTCCGGTGCGACATATTGCTCGTTGACCACCACCAGGTAATCCGGCCGGTCCGGGCCCTGCAGGGCTTCCCGGGCCTGGCGGATAGTGGTTTGCGAATCGCGCTGCGAATAACGCACGCGCAGATCCAGGCCGAGGTCGTTGGCCGCGGCCTGCATGAACTGTGAATAACCGACCCAGAAGGTTTCAGTGGAATGGCCCGGGTTCAAAAACACCACCGAGGTGGCATGGGCCATGGCCCAGAACGCTGGACTCAGTACAAGCAGCACCAGCAGCAGACACTTATCAAACGCCTTGAACATTGCGACCAGAGTCCCGGAATATTGCCCTGCAGTATAACTGGCAAAATACTGGCCAATGTCGGCAAATCGTCATTTCCTACAGACAATTCGGACTCTGTTCGTCGCTCGACCGCAACTATTGATGACTGACCCAGAACACCGCCGTTCCCACGACCAGAATGATCAGAAAGAGAATGGCCCAAGCATCGACAGCGCTGTCGCTTTTCCTTGCCTTGGTTGGATTGCTCATAGCATCGCCTCTTGTCGGTTTTATCGGTGACTGCACAAAGACTCGAGCACAGTTAAGTCGAGGATTGCCCTCACCACAAATGTGGGTTTGAGCCGGCCGGATACCGTTAGTCGTTTTGGTTCTTTGCATATACTCAAACATCACTTTTGCGCATAACTGCAAACTGGTATCTTCGCCCGGCTCCGTTGGGAGTGCGCGGCCGTGCGCGCAGAATTTCTTGGGTGACATCCGCCTCTGCGTCACCTGATAAGCCTGAGAACAGGATCTATATGTACGTATACGACGAGTACGATCAGCGGATCATCGAGGACCGCGTCAAGCAGTTCCGTGATCAGACCCGGCGCTATCTGGCAGGCGAGCTGAGCGAAGAAGAATTCCGCCCTCTGCGCCTGCAGAATGGCCTCTATATCCAACGTTTTGCCCCGATGCTGCGGGTGGCGGTGCCTTATGGCCAGCTGACTTCGCGCCAAGCACGGATGATGGCCAGGATCGCTCGCGACTACGACAAGGGCTACGCCCACATCAGTACCCGGCAGAACGTGCAGTTCAACTGGCCGGCGCTGGAAGACATCCCGGACATCCTGGCTGAGCTGGCGACCGTGCAGATGCACGCCATCCAGACCAGCGGCAACTGCCTGCGCAACGTCACCACCGACCAGTTCGCCGGCGTCGCCGCCGATGAGCTGATCGACCCGCGCCCCTGGTGTGAAATCGTCCGTCAGTGGACCACCTTCCACCCTGAGTTCGCCTACCTGCCGCGCAAGTTCAAGATCGCCATCAACGGTTCGACCTCGGACCGCGCGGCCATCGAAGTCCACGACATCGGCCTGGAGCCGGTGCACAACGCCGCTGGCGAGCTGGGCTTCCGGGTCCTGGTCGGTGGCGGCCTGGGCCGGACCCCGGTGGTTGGCGCCTTCATCAACGAGTTCCTGCCGTGGCAGGACCTGTTGAGCTACCTCGACGCCATCCTGCGGGTCTACAACCGCTACGGCCGGCGCGACAACAAGTACAAGGCGCGGATCAAGATCCTGGTCAAGGCCCTGACCCCAGAGGTGTTCGCCGAGAAAGTCGAAGCGGAAATGACCTTCCTGCGCGGCGGCCAGACCACCCTGACCGAAGCCGAAGTGCATCGGGTGGCCAAGCACTTCGTCGATCCGGACTACAAGGCACTGGTCAACCAGGACGCCGAACTGGCCGAGCTCGACAAACAATATCCGGGCTTCGCCCGCTGGCGCACGCGCAACACCCTGGCCCACAAGAAGCCGGGTTATGTCGCCGTGACCCTGTCGCTGAAACCCACCGGCGTAGCCCCGGGCGACGTCACCGACAAGCAGCTGGACGGCATCGCCGACCTGGCCGACCGCTACAGCTTCGGCCAGCTGCGCACCTCCCACGAGCAGAACGTGATTCTCGCCGACGTCGAGCAGAGCCAGCTGTTCACCCTGTGGGGCGAGCTGCGCGAGCAAGGTTTCGCCACGCCGAACATCGGCCTGCTGACCGACATTATCTGCTGCCCGGGCGGTGATTTCTGCTCCCTGGCCAACGCCAAGTCGATCCCGATCGCCGAATCCATCCAGCGCCGTTTCGACGACCTGGACTACCTGTTCGACATCGGCGAGCTGGACCTGAACATTTCCGGCTGCATGAACGCCTGCGGCCACCACCACGTGGGCCACATCGGCATCCTCGGCGTGGACAAGAAAGGTGAAGAGTTCTATCAGGTTTCCCTGGGTGGTAGCGCCAGCCGCGACGCCAGCCTGGGCAAGATCCTCGGCCCGTCCTTCGCCCAGGACGACATGCCCGACGTGATCTCGAAGCTGATCGACGTGTACGTGGAACAACGTACCGAGGACGAGCGCTTCATCGACACCTACCAACGTATCGGCATCGACCTCTTCAAGGAGCGCGTCTATGCAGCGAATAATTAAGAACAACGAGGTCATCGACGAAACCTGGCACCTGCTGCCCAAGGACGCGACCCTCGACGGCATTTCCAACTGCGACGACCTGATCGTGCCGCTGGCCCTGTGGCGCGAGCACGCTCATGCCCTCAAGGCCCGCGACGGCGGCCTGGGCGTGTGGCTGGACAGCGATGAAGAAGCCGAAGAGATCGGCGATGACGTGCAGCACTTCCAGGTCATCGCCCTGAACTTCCCGGCCTTCACCGACGGCCGCAACTACTCCAACGCCCGCCTGCTGCGTGACCGTTACGGCTTCAAGGGCGAGCTGCGGGCAATCGGCGACATCTTGCGCGACCAGCTGTTCTACCTGCGCCGCTGCGGGTTCGACGCCTACGCCCTGCGCGCCGACAAGGACCCGTACGAAGCCCTGGAAAGCCTCAAGGACTTCTCCGTGACCTACCAGGCCGCCACCGACGAACCGCTGCCGCTGTTCCGTCGCCGCTAAACGCCGCGCCAACAAAAAGCCCTGGACCGGGAAACCGGTCCAGGGCTTTTTTGTGCCTGCCATCTTTAACGCGCTGCCCGCCCCTGTAGGAGCGAGCTTGCTCGCGATAAACCTCAAGACAACACGAACTCCAGAGAAACGTGGTGCTGCAACCTCCATCGCGAGCAAGCTCGCTCCTACAGGAGGCCGCAACGGCCTTACCAGAAACGCTGCTGGGTCAGGCGGCTCCACCAGGTCAGCAGCACACGGTCGATAGAACCGCTGGCCGCCAGCCCGACCCGCTCCTGCAGGCTCTTACGCTCGGCGTAATGCAGGTGGTACAGCTCGGCGCTCTTGGCGCGCTCGGCCAGGTATTCGTCGCTGGTTTTCAGCTCGTCGACCAGTTTTTTCTCCTGCGCCGCGACACCCAGCCAGACTTCACCGGTGGCCACCTCGTCGATGACCAGCTGCGGCCGGTAACGGGAGACGAAATTCTTGAACAACTGATGGGTGACGTCCAGGTCTTCCTGGAACTTCTCCCGACCCTTTTCGGTGTTTTCGCCAAACACGGTCAGGGTGCGTTTGTATTCGCCGGCAGTCAGCACTTCAAAGTCGATGTCGTGCTTTTTCAGCAGGCGGTTGACGTTCGGCAGCTGCGCCACCACGCCAATCGAGCCGAGGATGGCGAACGGCGCGCTGATGATCTTCTCGCCGATACACGCCATCATGTAGCCGCCGCTGGCCGCGACCTTGTCGATGCACACCGTCAGCGGCACGCCGGCCTGGCGAATCCGCGCCAGTTGCGATGAAGCCAGCCCGTAGCTGTGCACCATGCCGCCGGCGCTTTCCAGGCGCAGCACCACTTCGTCCTTGGGCGTGGCCAGGCTCAGCAGCGCGGTGATTTCGTGGCGCAGCCCCTCGGTGGCCGAAGCCTTGATGTCGCCGCTGAAATCCAGCACGAACACCCGCGGCTTTTCCTCGTGCTGCTTCTTGTGTTTTTTCTCGGCCTTGGCCTCGGACTTGCGCAGCGCCTTGAGCTGGTCCTTGTCGAGCAGGCTCTGCTCCAGACGCTCGCGCAGGCCTTTGTAGAAATCGTTGAGCTTGCTCACATGCAACTGCCCGGCGCCCTTGCGCCGGCCTTTGCTGCGCAGCGAGGCAGCGGTGATCAGCACCACCAGGATGGCGATGACCAGGGTGACGGTTTTGGCCAGGAAACTGGCGTACTCGGAGAGAAACTCCACAGGGACTCCTTAAAGACGTGCATCACTGCCAACACGTGGCGGAATGGCTCCAGCATACCGGCGCAGCCAGGCGTCGGCCAGTCGCGAAACCTCCTGTTACCGTGCTCTAACGGGCATTTCAAACAAGCGTATGTTTTTTCATTGACAGCTCACCGGCATCCTCATAACCTCGCAAAACTTTCAACGTACCGGGATGACGCGGACGTGGGCAGCATCTATCTGATTCGACATGGCCAGGCCTCCTTCGGTGCGGACGACTACGACGTCCTCTCGACCACGGGTGTGCGCCAGGCCGAAGTGCTCGGTCAACACCTGGTCGAACTGGGGGTGAACTTCGACCGCTGCCTGGCTGGCGACCTGCGCCGCCAGCAACACACCGCCAACTCCACCCTGCAACAGTTCAGCGCCGCGGGCCTGCCCACGCCGATCCTGGAAACCGATTCGGCGTTCAACGAATTCGATGCCGACGCGGTGATCCGCGCCTTGCTGCCCGACATGTTGTCCGAGGAGCCCGACGCCCTGGACATCCTGCGCAACGCCGCGCAGAACCGCGCCGAATTCCAAAGAATCTTCGCCCTGATCATCGACCGCTGGCTGGCCGGCACCTACGATCCACCGGGGCTGGAAAGCTGGCTGGGATTCGTCGAGCGGGTGCAGGCCGGCCTGCAGCGGATTCTGGAACAGGCCGACAACACCCAGAAAATCGCCGTGTTCACCTCCGGCGGCACCATCACTGCCCTGCTCCACCTGATTACCCGGATGCCTGCCGCCCAGGCCTTCGAACTGAATTGGCAAATCGTCAATACCTCGCTCAACCTGCTGAAGTTTCGCGGTCGCGAGGTCGCCCTGGCTTCCTTCAACAGCCATGCCCACCTGCAGTTGCTGAAGGCCCCGGAACTCATCACTTTCCGCTGAGTCCGGATCACTGTGACCCTTGCTGTAACAACCCATAAAAGGATCGAACCATGACCTCCGTAGCCGACGCCGTACAAGCCATGAAAGCCAAGTTCAACCCAGCTGCCGCTGCCGGCCTGGACCTGGTTTTCGGTTTCCGCATCGATGACACCAAGAACTTCTCGCTGATCGTCAAAGACAGCACCTGCGAGCTCAAGGAAGGCGAGAACCCGGACGCCCAGGTCACGCTGGTAATGGACGGCGAAACCCTGCAAGGCATCGTCAGCGGCGAAACCGACGGCATGCAGGCCTTCATGGGCGGCAAGCTGCGCGCCGAAGGCGACATGATGCTGGCGATGAAGCTCAGCGAACTGTTCCCGGCCTAAGCCAGCGCTTCCCCAGGGAAGCCCTTGTTTGCCCACGAATCCCGCCTTCTGGCGGGATTCGTCGTTTCAGCAGTACCGCTCCAGCACATCGAAGATGTGCAACAGGCCTGAATCCATTTGGAAGCAATTAAAAATCTACCAAAACTAACTAACGAATATATGTAATCCGGCGCCTCGCCGCGCCGCACGACGCACTTGATTGATCTCGGTCAGCAGTCCCCCCAAAGCTCCTCTCTACTCTGGCGCCTCCATCGGCCAGGGACGGCTTTCGGAACGGCCGGCCCCGCTTCACCTTCAAGGAAGAGTCGTTATGCAATCGCTGAAGATCATTCTGCTGTCCACCGCCTTCAACGGTCTCACCCAGCGCGCCTGGCTGGACCTGCGCCAGTCCGGCCATCGCCCCAGCGTGGTGCTGTTCACCCATGAAGACGAAGTCTGCCGGCAGATCGAACAGGCCGACGCCGACCTGGTGATCTGTCCCTTCCTCAAGGACCGGGTACCCGAGCAACTGTGGCGCCACCCGACGCGTCCGGTGATCATCATTCACCCGGGCATCGTCGGCGACCGCGGCGCCAGCGCCCTGGACTGGGCCATCAGCAACAACCTCGAGCGCTGGGGCGTCACCGCCCTGCAGGCGGTGGAAGAAATGGATGCCGGGCCGGTCTGGTCCACCTGGGAATTCAAGATGCCGGCGCAGGTGCGCAAGTCCGAGCTGTACAACGGGCCGGTGGCCGACGCGGCGATCTACTGCATCCGCGATGTGGTGGAAAAATTCGGCAGCGACTTCGTCCCGGTACCCCTGGACTACAGCAAGCCGCAAGTGCGCGGCCGCCTGCAACCGAACATGAAACAGGACGACCGCAGCTTCAGCTGGCACGACAGCGCCATCTTCATCAAGCGTTGCATCGACGCCGCCGACGGCCAGCCCGGAGTCCTGGCCAGCCTCGCCGGCGGGCAGTACTACCTGTATGACGCGCACCTGGATAGCCGCAGCGGCATCCCCGGCGAACTGCTGGCGGTGCACGACGATGCTGTGCTGGTGGCCTGCGGCGACCGTAGCCTGTGGATCGGCTCCCTCAAGCGCAAAGCCCGGCCGGGCACCGAACACTTCAAGCTGCCGGCCCGCCATGTGCTGGCCGGCCAACTGGATGGCGTGCCTCATCTGGACTGGTCGGTCGCCAGCGAACCGTTCAGCGACGAGGCCTACCAGCCGATCCGCTACCGCGAGTCGGGCCACGTCGGCGAGCTGACCTTCGAGTTCTACAACGGCGCCATGAGCACCGAGCACTGCCAGCGCCTGGTCAGCGCGCTGCAATGGGCCAAGGCCCGGGACACCAAAGTGCTGCTGTTCAAGGGCGGGCGTGGCGCGTTCTGCAACGGCGTGCACCTCAACGTGATCCAGGCCGCGCCGGTGCCGGGGCTGGAGGCCTGGAACAACATCCAGGCCATCGACGACGTCTGCAAGGAGCTGCTCAGCGCCCGCCAACTGGTGGTCAGCGGCCTGACCGGCAATGCCGGGGCCGGCGGCCTGATGCTGGCACTGGCGGCCGATGTGGTGCTGGCCCGGGCCAATACCGTCTACAACCCGCACTACAAGAGCATGGGCCTGTACGGCTCGGAGTACTGGACCTACAGCCTGCCCCGCGCCGTCGGCCACGCCATGGCCCACAAGCTCACCGAGGAATGCCTGCCGATCAGCGCCTTCCAGGCCCTGCAGATGGGCATGGTCCAGGAAGTCGGCCCGCGCTGCCCCGACGAATTCGGCCTGTGGCTGCTGCAACGGGCCAACGCCGTACTGACCGAGCCGAAGTACCAGGCCCTGCGCGAGCGCAAGGCCAATGCCGACCCGCAACTGATGCAGCACTGCCGCAACGCCGAGCTGGAACAGATGCACCTGGACATGGTGCAGAACCGCCACGGCTTCGCCGAGAAATGCGCCGGTTTCGTCTACAAGCGCAAGACCTGCTGCACCCCGCAGCGGTTGATCGAGGATTGGGCCGTGCCGCAGCCGGATACCTTGAGTGCCTGATCGGCCTGCCACGTCGGGTTTGATGGTCAGCCTGCGCCACGTTGCCTCAAAAACTTCGCGCTGCAGGTTGGCACATTGGATCCTATCCACTTACATGACTATGCTAGCGCCCCATCGCCTCTTTCCTGATTGCTCAACACTATGCCCAACCACCACTCGCTGCATTGGCTCCATCTGTCGGATATCCACTTTCATAAAAAAACCGCCTGGTCAGACAGTCATGCACGCCGCAAGTTACTGGAGTTCCTGACCCGAAAGTTCCAAGACGGCAAACTGCCCAAACCACAGTTGATCTTCTGTACTGGCGATATTGCTTTTGGTCAGACACCGGACTGTCCAATGACTGAGCAGTACGGGCCGGCCAAGGACTTCTTCGACCAGTTGCTTGCCTGTTGTGGCCTGGAGCGGAAGCGACTGTTCGTCGTACCGGGCAATCATGATGTGAACCGCAAGAAAGTCCTCGCGGGCCAGCAACACCACCTGCGGGCCATGGCCAAAGCCTCCATGCGGCACACACAGGAAATCAGCTCCCGCTTTGACAGCCTGTCAGCAGAGTTCACGGCGGACATGAAGCGGATGGAGGACTATGGAGTCTTTACTGCGGGATACCTGCCGCATCTGCATGACCCCGAGCGACACCTCTATGCCCGACAGATCGATTTGAGCGGCATCAAGGTTGGAATCGCCGGTTTCAACTCCGCATGGAGTTGCTACGACAACGACGATAAGGGGCAAATGTGGCTTGGTGCGGATTGGCAGTTCAACCACATGAACAGCGCCCTGGAAGGGGCTGACCTGAAGATTGGCCTGATTCATCATCCCCGGGATTGGTTCAATCAGGCCGAAATCGAGATCATCAAAAAACGCAAGGCTCACGACTTCCAGTTCTGGCTGCATGGGCACAGCCACAACCCGTGGCTCGATCCCGGGCAGCGCCTGATCAAACTGGAAGCGGGTGCCATAGGTGCTGACACCGATGACCAGTTCGGTTTCAATCTGGTCAGCCTTGACCTGCAGCAGGGCCGCGGGGTTGCCCATCTGTTCGAATACAAGAATGGCTGGAAAGCCCAGACGGTTGCCGATATGGCAGAAGATGGGCTCTGGCCTTTCGAACATTCGGTCTGCGCAACCCCGGTTTCATCTGTCGCGGTCCCGGACAGCGTAGAAGCACCGCCATTATCAGTGCCAGACAATCTACCGACCGACGAAATCCCAAAACCGCCGGAATTGTTTGGTCGCGACAAGCTCATATCCACCCTTACCGCCACGCTCAAGGAAAAGCCATCCATTGCGTTGTACGGTTTGAGTGGCAATGGTAAGACAACCCTGATCAAGGCGCTGCACCGACAAGCAGCCTTTCAAGGAACAGTCTTTGTAGACATTCACTCAAGCCGCCAGATGACGGCTGGCGAGCTTTTTCGTCGCCTGCTGGATGCGCTGAACAACCGACGGGAAGATCCGCTTCCACCTAGCGGGACGGTCGAGGAACAGGCGCAAGAACTTAAACGGCTTTATCCCCATGCCCAGAATGCATTCGTCTGGATCGACGGTGCCCACCTGCTGCTCGAATCGTCGGGCTGGCGCAACCCCGAGATTCGCACACTCCTGACAGCCCTGTCGCAGGCATTCCCCGACTGGAAGTGGGCCTATGAGCTGAGCGAAAAACCGGAAGAAGGCAGTTTTGGTCGCGACTGCGCGATACAGGAGATACCCGGGCTCGACCGGGCAGGCTTGGCTTCCCTTCTGGCAGCCAGGGCACCTCAAGCGCAGAAAGCTGAGTGGACTTATAGCGGCAATAACTTGAGAGCACTCTACCAGTGGCTGGGTGGAGGACAAGGCGGCACCGCCCATACCCTGGCAATCGAGTTGCTCGCTACTATAGCGGCGGAAAAGAAAAGCTCTCCCCTGGCGGTCTATCAGAACCTTCGCCATGAAGTCATCGAGCGCCTGGACGAAAAGCTGCTCAGTATTATTCACGATGAAATACTCGGCAATGCCGAGCAAAGATTACTCAAGGTCCTAGCGCTCTACCGTAATGCGATTCCACAGGATCATGCCGACTATCTGGAGGACCGCCTGGGTATCCAGGATGCCTGGCAGAACCTGAGAAGACGCGGCCTGCTTCCTCTCGACAACAACAAAGATCACTACCTGCATGGCTTCATCGCCAGTTGGACACGGCAAAGAAAACTAGCGCTCAAAGATGCTGAGCTCTCTCCCGACTACGCAGGAGATATCCCGGCAGAAGTGGCGGACATGCATCTGCTGATCGCCCATTGCTGGCAGCGCCAAATCGGTCGTCAGAAAGAGCAGATCAACTTCCAGCGGGCCAATGAAAGCTTCTACCACCTGCTGTGTTGCAACGAATTGGGAACTATCGAGGAATGGATCGATCATCTAGCCGGGAAGGAAACCGGCTGGAGCAACGAGGCTCTATGGGCCATCTACCACCGTCGCCGCAATGCACGTGAACCGATTGAACGACAGCAAGAAGTCCTGCAATTGCTGACCAACATTCATCCATGCGAACACAAGGCTCAACGTTTCCTAGGCGAATGCCTGCAGAAAACCCTAGGAGACACCTGCAATGAAGCCTTGCAAGCCTTCGAACAGGCACTAGAGCTCAGTCCGCGATTCCCTCCCTATCTGGCCAATCTCGGCAAGCTCCTTTTGGGGCGAGGAAAGAGTGGGGCTAAAGAGTTCCTGCTGCGACTTGAAGAACATCTGAAAGCCTACCCGGAAGCGATCGACAACCACGTTCAGTCCATCCAGAACCGCTGCCAGCAGCTTGTAGAAGGCACGAATGAGGCCACACTGCTTCGCCGCCAAGCCATTGACAACGGCAGTAAGAACCCCGCGTTCTACAACGAAGAAGCCAAATACCAGTTGGAGGAATGCAATAATGCCAATGAAGCACTGCGTATCTTGGACCTTGCCAGCAAACGCCAGTGCTTCAACGACTACAGCTTAACCATCAGGGGCACAGTGCTTGAGAAACTGGATCGTGGCGCGGAGGCCTCGAAGCTGCGCATGAGCAGAATCGGAGTAGGTACTCACGACCCCGTGCTTTACGCTGGTGAAGCAATCTACCAACTGGAAAAGCTGAACGCCCCTGAAGAAGCCCTGCGCCTGTTGGATCTTGCCGTCAAACGCCAGTGCTCCAACGATTACATCGAGATCATTCGTGGCAAGGTGCTCGAGAAACTGGATCGTGGTGCAGAAGCCTCGGAGCTGCGCATGACCAAAATCGGAGCTGGTACTCGTAACCCCGTGCCCTACGCTGATGAAGCAACCTACCAACTGGAAAAGCTCAACAATCCTGAAGAGGCCCTGCGCCTGTTGGATCTTGCCGACAAACGCCAGTGCTCCAGCGACTACATCGATAACATTCGTGGCAAGGTGCTCGAGAAACTGGCTCGTGGCGCAGAAGCCTCCAAATTGCGCATGACCAAAATCGGAGCAGGTACTCGCGACCCCGTGACCTACGCTGATGAAGCAACCTACCAACTGGAAAAGCGGAACGACCCTGAAGAAGCCCTGCGCCTGTTAGATTTGGCTTGCATGTACAACTGTGACGATCACGTCACAGTGAACATTCGACGCACGGCCCTACAGCGTAAAAATCAGCACTGAAACAACAACGCCACCAGCGCCGTCCAGCCGGTCTGGTGGCTGGCTCCCAGGCCGCGGCCGGTGTCGCCGTGGAAGTACTCATGGAACAGCAGCAACTCCCGGTCCCGGGGATCGGCCTGCAACTGCGCGTAGGCGCACATCGACGGGCGGCGCCCGTCCTCGTCGCGCAGGAACAGGCGGCTCAGGCGCTGGCTCAGGCTGTCGGCGACTTCCTCCAGGGACGCCAGGTAGCCGGAGCCGCTGGGGTATTCCACCGAGAAGTTGTCGGCGTAGTAGCGATGAAACTCGCGCAGCGATTCGATCAGCATGTAGTTGATCGGCATCCACAGCGGCCCGCGCCAGTTGGAGTTGCCGCCGTACAGCCGTGAGTCGGAATCGGCCGGCGCATAACGGGCGCACAGTTGGTGACCGTCGACCTGCAGGGCGAAGGGTTGTTCGGCGAAGTTTCTGGACAGTGAGCGAATGCCGAAGTCACAGAGAAACTCGGCCTCGTCGAGCATGCGCTTGAGCAGGTCCTTGGTGCGCTCGCCGCGCAACAGCGCGAGCAACAGGCGATTGCCCTGCCCCGGTTCGTTCCAGCGCGATACCAGGCGGGCCAGGTCCGGCCGATGGTGCATGAACCCCAGCAAGCGCTCGCGCAGCCCCGGCAGGCATTCGTGTTCATGCTGTTCCAGCACCTGCACGGCGAACAGCGGCATCAGGCCGACGATGGAGCGCAGGCGCAGCGGTTCGTTGCCGCCGTCGGGACGATGCAGCACGTCGTAGAAGAACCGGTCCTGATCGTCCCATAGCCCTGCGTCGCCGTCGTCCAGCCGGTTGATGGCCCCGGCGATGTACAGGAAGTGTTCGAAGAACTTCACTGCGATGTCCACGTACACCGGGTTGCGCCTGGCCAGTTCCAGGGCGATGCGCATCAGGTCCAGGGCGTAGGCCGCGACCCAGGCGGTGCCATCGGCCTGGTCCAGGGTGTAGCCCGGCGGCAAGGGCGCCGAGCGGTCGAACAGGCCGATATTGTCGAGGCCGAGGAAACCGCCCTGGAACAGGTTGCGCCCTTCGGCATCCTTGCGGTTGACCCACCAGGAGAAGTTCAGCAACAGCTTGTGGAAGACCCGTTCGAGAAAGTCCAGGTCGCCCTGGCCGGTCAGGGCTTTTTCCCGCTGGTACACCCGCCAGCTGGCCCAGGCGTGCACCGGCGGGTTGGCGTCGTCGAAGCGCCATTCGTAGGCCGGCAACTGCCCATTGGGGTGCATGAAGCGGTCCTTGACCAGCAGCAACAGTTGGTGCTTGGCGAACCCCGGATCGATCAAGGCCAGGGCCACCGCCTGGAAACCCAGGTCCCAGGAGGCATACCAGGGGTATTCCCAGGTGTCGGGCATGGCCACGATGTCGAAGTTCGCCAGGTGCCGCCAATGGCTGTTGCGCACATGGGCGTGGGATGCCGGTGGCGGGGGCTGGCCGGGGTCGCCGTCGAGCCAGCGGTTGACGTCGAAATCGTAGAGTTGCTTGGACCACAGCAGCCCGGCCAGGGCCTGGCGCTGGACATTGCGCGCGTCGGCATCGGCGATGCCCTGTTGCAGCGCGGCGTAGAACTCGTCGGCCTCGGCCCGCCGCTGTTCGAACAGGGTTCGGGCGCTGACCTGGGCCGAACCGGCCGGAGCAAAACGCAGGTACAGGCTTTTGCTCTCCAGCCCGGCCAGCTCCAGGGTGAAGTGGGCGGCAGCACGGGTTCCGCCGTCGCGGGCAATGGCGGTGCTGGCGCCTCCCAGCAGGTAGTCGTTGATCCCGTCCTTGAACGGGCCGGGCGTGGCGAGGCCATCAAGCTTCGGGAAGTTGGTTTCGTTGTTGCAGAACAGCCACTCGCAGCACTCCGCCCCCCAAGCCGTGACCTGCATCGGCGAACAGCGCGGATGCCGGGCCAGCAGTTGCTCGCCCTCCAGGCGCAGGCTCGGCTTGCGCGAATCACCGCCCCAGCTCCAGGTGTTGCGCGCCCAGACCTGGGGCAAGACCCGCAGGCGCGCCGGCTGGTGGAAGCGGTTGTGCACCGTGACCCGCATGAAGATGTCGTCGACCGCGTGCTTGGCGTATTCCACCGTCACGTCGAAGTAGCGATCGTCCTCGAACACCCCGGTGTCGAGGATCTCGTACTCGGTATCGTCCAGGCCGCGCCGGGCGTTCTCCTGCAGCAGGTCTTCATAGGGAAAGGCCGCCTGCGGGTATTTGTAGAGCATGCGCATATAGGCATGGCTGGGCACGCCGTCGAGGTAGAAATACAGCTCCTTGACGTCTTCGCCATGATTGCCCTCGGCGTTGTTCAGGCCGAACAGGCGCTCCTTGAGAATGCTGTCGCGCTCGTTCCACAGGGCCAGCCCCAGGCACCAGTGCTGGGCCTTGTCGGAGAACCCCGCCAGCCCGTCCTCACCCCAGCGGTAGGCCCGGCTGCGGGCATGGTCATGGGGCAAGTAGGCCCAGGCATCGCCATCGGCGCTGTAGTCCTCGCGCACCGTGCCCCACTGCCGCTCGCTCAGGTACGGCCCCCACTCGCGCCAGGGTTCGCCCGCCGGGCCATTGAGGCGCTGGCCTTCGATCGTTTCGAGGATGCTTGCCGCCGCTGCTGCCGTCATGGGGGTGTCCGTGAGCCATGGAGGTGAAAGCCAGTGTAGGGGCTGGCGACGCCGGCGGCCCATGACAAATGTTTCATGGTGCGAGGCGCCAACCGCGACCCGTTGCCGCACAAGGCCCGTGATAGAGCCTTCGGCTTAAATTTCCGGGGAGGCGTTCGTTATACTCGGCAACCCTTTTGTGCAAACGCGGTACCCATGATGTCCAGCGACAACACCCTCCTGGCGAGCCTTATGCTCTGTGTATTGGCCCTGCCGGCACAGGCCGAAGGCCTGGACCTGAGCTACCCGGCGCCCGCCCTGACAGAGGCAACGGCCGCCCCGGCGGCGGATCCGGAACCCAGCAAGTTCCACCTGGAGTTCAAGGCACCGATCACCCTGGAACACACCTGCAGCGGCCCTCAGTGCAATTACGAAACCGACCCGAGCCAGCGCCATGAACCGGAAACGGTGAACCGATGGTCGGTCGGGTTCAACTGAGCCGCTTCTTTCAGCGACGCCTATAAGGCTCCCGTCGCCCAGGTCCTCCCGCAGGCAGAAGCTTGGCTAGGCTATAACCATGCCCCGCGAATGCCTGGGAGGTCCGATGAACCGCACGATCCTGAGCCCTCTGAGCCTGGCCCTGGCCCTGTTGGCCGGCTGCGCCAGCCCGCCCGAAGTCATCGACAAGGAACCAGCGGCCATCGCCGAAGGCGTGCTGGCCTTCCGGGACATCTGCCTGAAATCCGCGCCCTCCTTCGCCGGGGCCGACAGCGCGGCCAAGGGCTATGGCATCGCCAGGCTGGACGATGCCGGCTATGCGCGGATGGGACTGAGGCCGGACCACAGCCTTGGGGTCCAGGTACAGAAAGGCAAGCAATGCGCGGTGACCACGCCGTCGCAGCGGGACAAGACCCTGACCGCGCAATTTCTCAAGCTGGCCGAGCAGTTCTCCAGCACCCCGGTGGCGCAACACCTGCCGGCGAAAATCACCCTCGATAAGCAGACCTTCCTGCTGATGCACGACCGGCGCGGCGGCGAGGCTTATGTGATGTTGAGGCAACCCTGAAGCGCAGCGCCTTCATTCAGGCGGTGACAGGTGCGCGTAACACACCGGCGAACTCCCCTCGCCCTGCCGGTCCAGCTCGTCCTCCAGCCACTCGGCCAGCACCCGGGCATTGTTGTGCACTTCATCGTGAGCCGAGTACACCAGGGTCAGGCGGCCCTTTTGCGCGCGTTCCAGCAACGCCCACCAATGCTCGGGGCGGGCCGTCAGTTCCTGGCGGTAACGGCTGCGGAAGGTGGCGAAATCCAGCTCGCCGGACTTGAAGGCGCGACGCAATCCGGTGGACGGCGCCAGCTCTTTCAACCACTCATCCAGCGGCAACTGCTCCTTGCGACAATTGCGCGGCCATAGCCGGTCCACCAGCACCCGATAACCGTCGTCGGGGCTCGCCGGTTCGTAGGCGCGTTTGCACAGAATCATGGGTTCTTCCCCTCTATGACTGCATGACCTGCCATCAGCTTAGTGGCTGGACAAGGCCTGGCACAGGACGAAGACCAGTGCCTCGCCACCACTCCCCCGGGGTCTGATTACGACCCTCTCGCATCGAAAACGACACCTCGTTCCCTGGATGATTGACGCACCGCGCCGAGCCCTATTAAGTACTATTTATCCGCATTAATACGATAAATCGAAAACATGCTCAAACGACCTGTTCGCCGCAAACGCCAGAAGCTTTCCGACGTGATTGTCGAGTCGGTCAAACGCTCCATCGTGATCAACGCCCTGCGCCCTGGCGACCGCTTGCCGACCGAGCGCGAGTTGATGGAAAGCTTCCAGTGCTCCAAGGGTTCGGCCCGCGAAGCGCTCAAGGCGCTGGAGGTCGAAGGGCTGGTCAACACCCGCACCGGCCCCAGCGGCGGCGCCTACCTGAACCAGGCCGGCACCGAGCCGGCGAGCCGCGCCCTGCGCAATTACCTGCACTTCCAGCAGATGGACGGCGAGCAGGTGTACCAGCTGCGCAAGGTCATCGAGGTGGAACTGGCGGTGTCGGTGATCGGCCGTCTCAGCGCCGACGACTTCGAGGCGCTGCAGGCCAACATCGACTTCTGCAGCGCCCCGGAAGACAGCGAGGCCGGCCAGCGCGAACAGCGCATCGCCGAGCTGGAATTCCACAACCTGCTGGGCCGCGCCTGCCCCAACCCACTGCTGAGTTTCATGGCGCAGTTCCTCAACGACCTGCTGCGCGACCTGGTGGTGCTGAAGAAGGCCTACAAGCCCAAGCGCAAGCAGTTCGACGCCGCCAACCTCGATTACCACAAGCGCCTGTTGCTGGCCTTCAAAGCCGAGGACGAAGCCGCGGTACGCCAGCTGATGCACGAACACATGTGCGACGCCGAACACCATATGAGCGCCCTCGAGGGCGAGGTCACCCAACACTTCCTGCTGGAGTTCGATCACCACCACTGATAACCGCCACACCCGCCACACGCCGCTTCGCCAATAACAAAGCCTGAACACAGGCTGCTGCGCCGTTTTGCCATTGCCACTCCTGCCAATAACTAAACCAGGGAGTTACCCCATGCAGCGTCGTACGTTGTTGAAAGCCAGTCTGACCGTTGCCGGAGCCCTCAGCCTTCCGCTGGGGGTGCGCAACGCCTTTGCCGCCGAACCCTTTACCTTCTACGGGCTCAAGTCGATGTCCGGCGCCTTCGCCAGCTACGGCAAGTTCGCCGACATGGGCTCGCGCCTGGCGGTGGAACAGTACCCGACCCTGCTCGGCCGCCCGCTGAACTACAAGGTGATCGACACCGAAGGCAACGCCGGCAAGGCGGTGCGCAAGGTCCAGGAGGCGATTGCCCAGGACGGCGCGCGATTCTTCCAGGGCTGCACCCTGTCGTCTTCGGCGCTGGCGGTGGCCAAGGAAGTGAGCAAGGTCAACGGCGTGTTCATGACCCCGGTGGGCGCCGACGAAGTCACCGGCAAGGACTGCAATGCCTCGACCTTTCGCTGGTCGGTGCCGACCTACGGCGCCATTCGCGAAACCATGGTGCCGCTGATCAAGCGCCTGCCCGAGGCCAAGCGCTGGTACACCATCACCCCGCAATACGTATTCGGCGAAGCGCTGCTGGCCGGCGCCAGACAGGTGTGCGCCGAGCATGGCATCGAGCACGTCGGCAACAGCTATCACTCGTTGCAGGAACAGGAGTTCTCCGGCTACCTGACCAACGCCATCGCCGCCCAGCCCGACGTGTTGGTGCTGCTCAACTTCGGCAGCCAGTCCTCCAACGCCCTGCGCCAGGCGGTGAACTTCGGCATCAAGGAACGCATGAAAGTGCTACTGGTGTGGTCCGCCGGGCTCGACCAGTTCCAGGAGCTGGGCAGCGACGTGCTCGAAGGCGTCTACCTCGGCGCGCAGTACTGGCACCAGGTCGACACCCCGCTCAACCGCGAGCTGGTCAAGCTGACCCAGGCCAAGTACGGCATCAACCCTACCTACCCGCTGGCCGCCGACTACATCGGCACCAAGATCATGCTCGACACCATAGTCGCCACCGGCAGTTTCGACGGCGCGACCGTGGCCAAGGCCCTGCAAGGCCTGACGTACCAGGGGCCGACCGGCGAGGAAAGCATCCGCGCCGGCGACCACCAGGTAATCAAGGATTACTACCTGCTGCAGGGCAAGGCCACGGCCAGCATGCGCGACAAGGACGACCTGGCCGAAGTGCTCAGTTCCGGGCGCTCGTTCCCGGATGCCGGCGCCACCGGCTGCAACCTGGCCTGACCCCGACCGACCTTTTCATCGCTGGCTAGAGGCAGCGGGCCGCCCGACGACGACAGTCGCCGGCCCCCTGTCGAGGGTACCCGCATGCTCAATCTTTACCTGTTCCAGATCCTCAACGGCCTCGGCCTGGGGATGATCTACTTCCTGATCGCGGTGGGCCTGACGATCATTTTCGGCCTGCTGAACTTCGTCAATTTCGCCCACGGCGCGTTCTTCCTGCTCGGGGCCTACATCTGCTACACCGCCGTCAGCCTCACCGGCAGCTTCTGGCTGGCGCTGCTGGTCGCGCCGCTGGTGGTCGCGGCCCTGGCCTGGGCCATCGAGCGATTGCTGATCCAGCGCATCTACCACCTGCCCCACACTTTCCAGATCCTGGTGACCCTGGGCATCGCGCTGATCATCCAGGAAGCCAGCGTGCTGATCTGGGGCCCCGTCGGCAAAAGCGTCGCGGTGCCGGAACTGCTGCGCGGCGTACTGATCGTCGGCGACTTCGTCTACCCCTACTACCGCCTGTTCCTCATTGTCTTCTCGGCACTGGTGGGGCTGGCGCTGTGGCTGCTGCTGGAGCGCACGCGCTTCGGCGCCCTGGTGCGCGCCGGCAGCGAAAGCACCGAGACCGTGTCGCTGCTGGGCACCAACATCTTCCGCCTGTTCTCCATGACCTTCGCCCTCGGCGTGGCCCTGGCCGGGATCGCCGGGGTGCTGTTCGCCCCGTTGCGTGGCGCCCAGCCCTTTGTCGGCCCGGAAATCCTCGGGGTCGCCTTCGTGGTGGTGGTGATCGGCGGCATGGGTTCGTTCAGCGGCGCCCTGGTAGGCGGCCTGCTGGTGGGGGTGGTGCAGAGCCTGATGACCACCCTCTGGCCGCAAGGCGCCAGCCTGATGATCTACGGCGCCATGGCGGCGGTGATTCTGGTCCGTCCCTACGGCCTGTTCGGGAGAGCATGAACATGAGCGAGAAAAATCCCCTGCCGTTCGCCAAGACCCAGTCGCGCGCCCTGCCGTGGCTAGTGGTCGCGGTACTGATCGGCCTGCCGCTGGTGTTGCCATCGGCGACCCTGGCCAGCGAGATCCTGATCTTCGCCCTCGCGGCGCTGGCCTGTAACCTGCTGCTGGGCTACACCGGCCTGCTGTCGTTCGGCCAGGGCATCTTCTTCGGCGCCGGGGCCTACTGCGCCGCGCTGCTGATGATCCACCTGCAACTGGGGCTGTTCAGCGCCCTGTTCGGCGCGGCCCTGGTGGGCGCGCTGCTGGCGTTGCTGGTGGGCGCCCTGGCGATCCGGCGCACCGGCATCTACTTCGTGATGCTGACGCTGGCCTTCAGCCAGATGGCCTACTTCATCGCCTACACCCTGAGCGACTGGACCGGCGGCGACAACGGCCTGCTCAGCGTGCCGCGCCCGGAGATCCGCATCGGCGACACGGTGCTGCTGTCGCTGAGCGACGCGCGCTACTTCTACGCCTTTGTCGCGGTGCTGTTCCTGCTGATCTTCATCGGCGCCCGGCGGGTGATCGCCTCGCCGTTCGGCAGCACGCTGATGGCGATCCGCGAGAACGAAACCCGCGCCGCCGCCATCGGCTACGACACCCGGCACTTCAAGATCCTGGTGTTCATGCTGTCCGGCGCGGTCACCGGGATCGCCGGGGCGCTGTACGCCATGCTCCTGCATTTCGTGCCGCTGTCGAGCATCGACCTGGCGATGTCGGAAAACATCCTGATCATGACCATAGTCGGCGGCACCGGCTCGCTGTTCGGCTCCCTGCTGGGCGCCGGTTCCATCGTGCTGCTCGGCGAGTTCCTCTCCGAACTCTGGCCACGCTGGCTGATGCTGCTGGGAATCATCCTGATCCTGGTGGTGATCTTCATGCGTGGTGGTTTGTGGGGCGGCTTGTCGAGCCTGTTCGAACGCATCCTGAAGTCACGCAAGGCGGTCCTGCCGACCGAGGAGAAACTGTCATGAACAGCCCCGCGCAGTACCTGCTGCAAACCCAGGACCTGGAGCTGGCCTACGGCGCCTTCCACGCGGTCAACGGCGTCAACCTGAAGGTCGAGGCCGGCACCATCCACACCATCATCGGCCCCAACGGCGCTGGCAAGACCAGCCTGTTCCATTGCCTGACCGGCGAACGCCAGGCCACCGCCGGGGCGATCCTGTTCAACGGCAAGAACATCATCAAGAAGCCGGCCCACGGCCGGGTCGGCCTGGGCATGGCCCGTTCGTTCCAGTTGACCAGCCTGTTCCAGAACCTCAGCGTGCGGGAAAACCTGCGCCTGGCCGCCCAGGGTCGCGATGGCCTGGCGGCGCTGAACTTCTGGCGCCACCTCGACAGCCGCCGCGAACACCTGGAGATGGCCGACCAGGTGCTCGAACGCCTGCAACTGACGGCACGCGCCGACACCCTCGCCGGCGAGCTGTCCCACGGCCAGCAGCGGGTGCTGGAAGTCGGCATGTCGATCTGCTCCAGGCCGAAACTGCTGATGCTCGACGAGCCGACCTCCGGCATGGGCATCGACGACATCCCGATCATGACCCAGCTGATCAGCGACCTCGGCCGCGACCACACGGTGCTGCTGATCGAGCACAACATGAGCATCGTCATGTCCATCAGCCAACGCATCACCGTCATGAGCCACGGCCAGATCCTGGTCGAAGGCACGCCAGAATTCGTCCGCGCCGACGAGCGCGTGCGCAGCGCCTACCTGGGAGAAGCCGCCTGATGCTGACCGTCGAGAATATCCATTCCTACTACGACAAGAGCCACGTCCTCGAAGGCGTCTCGCTGCAGGTCAACGCCGGCGAACTGGTGACCCTGCTGGGACGCAACGGCGCGGGCAAGACCACCACCCTGCGCAGCATCCTCGGGATCATCTGCCCGCGCCAGGGACAGATCCGCTTCAACGGCCAGGAGCTGGTGGGCAAGAAGATCTTCGAGATCGCCCGCCAGGGCCTGGCGCTGGTGCCGGAACACCGCGGCATCTTCCGCTTGCTCAGCGTCGAGGAGAACCTGCGCATCGCCCAGCGCAAGAGCAGCCGCTGGCAGCTGGAGGATGTCTACGGCATGTTCCCGCGCCTCAAGGAGCGGCGCAAAAACGCCGGCCATGCGCTGTCCGGCGGCGAGCAGCAGATGCTCGCCATCGCCCGCGCCCTGCTCAACGATCCCAGGCTGCTGATCCTCGACGAACCCACCGAAGGCCTGGCCCCGGTGATCGTCGACGAGCTGGTGAAAATCCTGCGCAAGATCAAGGACGACGGCCTGCCGGTGCTGCTGGTGGAACAGAACCTGATGGTCTGCGACAAGCTCGCCGACCGCCACTACGTCCTCGAACAAGGTCGCGTGGTCTACCAAGGCAGCGCCGCTGACTTCCGCGCCGACCCGAGCATCAAGAACCGCTACCTGGCCCTGAGCGCCTGAGGGGAGAGCTGAAATGAACAGTCCGATTGTGTCCGTACCCCTGTTGCAAGACAGCGCCCCGCTGGTCAACCGCGAACGCCTCTGGCAATCGCTGATGGACCTCGCTCAACTGGGCGCCACCGCCAAGGGCGGCGTATGCCGCCTGGCCCTGACCGACCTCGACCGCCAGGCCCGCGACCTGTTCGTGCGCTGGTGCGAAGAGGCCGGCTGCAGCGTCAGCATCGACGGCATCGGCAATATCTTCGCCCGCCGCGCCGGGCGTAACCCGCAACTGCCGCCGGTGATGACCGGCAGCCATATCGACACCCAGCCCACCGGCGGCAAGTTCGACGGCTGCTACGGGGTGATGGCCGGCCTGGAGGTGATCCGCACCCTCAACGACCTCGGCCTGCAGACCGAGGCGCCGATCGAGGTGGTGGTCTGGACCAACGAAGAAGGTTCACGCTTCCCGCCGTGCATGATGGGCTCGGGGGTGTTCGCCGGTAAGTTCGACCTCGGCGACACCCTGCGCAAGCAGGATGAACAGGGGCTGTCGGTGGGCAGCGAGTTGCAGCGCATCGGTTATGCCGGCTCGCGGGCGGTGCTCGGCCATCCGGTGGGCGCCTATTTCGAGGCGCACATCGAACAGGGCCCGGTGCTGGAGGACCGCCAGACCACCATTGGCGTGGTCATGGGCTGCCTCGGCCAGAAGTGGTTCGACCTGACCCTGACCGGGGTCGAGGCCCATGCCGGGCCGACACCGATGCACCTGCGCAAGGATGCCCTGGTGGGCGCCGCCCAGGTGATCAGCGCGGTCAACCGCATCGCCCATGAACAACAGCCCCACGCCTGCGGCACCGTCGGCTGCCTGAGCCTGCACCCGGGCTCGCGCAACGTGATTCCCGGCCAGGTGCAGATGACCCTCGACCTGCGCCACCTGCATGCCGATAAGCTGCAAGCCATGGTCGACGAGGTGCGCCAGGTGATCGAAGACACCTGCCAGCAGCACGGCCTGGGCTTCGAGCTGACCGCCACCGCCGACTTCCCGCCGCTGGACTTCGACCCCGCCTGCGTCGCCGCGGTGCGCCAGGGCGCCGAACAGCTGGGCCTGAGCCATATGGACATCGTCAGCGGCGCCGGGCATGACGCGATCTTCGTCGCCGAGCTGGGCCCGGCGGGAATGATCTTCGTGCCCTGCGAAGGCGGCATCAGCCACAACGAAATCGAAAACGCCGCGCCCCAGGACCTGGCCGACGGTTGCGCGGTCTTGCTGCGGGCCATGGTCAACGCGGCGCAACAAACAGGAGCAGCGGCATGACCCGACATAGCGAAATCGCCGAGATGAGCGGCGTCGAACTGCTCGCCCATTACCGCGACAAGCGCCTGTCGCCGGTGGAAGTGACCGAGGATGCCCTGGCGCGCATCGAGCGCTTCAATCCGCAGGTCAACGCCTATTGCCATGTCGACCCGCAAGGCGCGCTGGACGCGGCAAAGGCCTCCGAGCAGCGCTGGCTCAAGGGCCGGCCCTGCGGCGCGCTGGACGGCGTGCCGGCCTCGATCAAGGACCTGACCCTGACCCGTGGCATGCCCACGCGCAAGGGCTCGAAAACCACCTCCGCCAGCGGCCCCTGGGATGTCGATGCGCCCTTCCCGGCCTTTATGCGCAACGCCGGCGCGGTGCTGCTGGGCAAGACCACCACCCCGGAGTTCGGCTGGAAAGGCGTGACCGACAACCCGCTGTACGGCATCACCCGCAACCCCTGGGACACCCGCACCACCGCCGGCGGTTCCTCCGGTGGCGCGGCCGCCGCGGCGTCGCTGAACCTCGGCGTGCTGCACCAGGGCAGCGATGCCGGTGGTTCGATCCGCATTCCCTGCGCCTTCACCGGCACCTTCGGGATCAAGCCGACCTTCGGCTACGTGCCGCAGTGGCCGGCCAGCGCCATGACCCTTCTCTCGCACCTGGGACCGATGACCCGCACCGTCGACGATGCGGTATTGATGCTGCAAACCGTCGCCCGGCCGGATGCCCGCGACGGCCTGGTCGGCGCCCCGCGCAGCACGCCCTGGCTGCCGGAGAGCACTGACCTAAAAGGCCTGAGCATCGCCTACAGCCCTGACTTCGGTTACGTGAAGGTGCAGCCACAGGTGGCGCGGGTGGTGGCCCGGGCGGTGGAACGCCTGGCGCAACTGGGTGCCCATGTCGAGCAGGTCGACCCCGGGTTCAGCGACCCGCTGGAACTGTTCAATACCCTGTGGTTCGCCGGCGCCGCGCGCTTGGCCGGGCAACTGAGCCAGGAGCAACGCCAGCAGCTCGACCCGGGCCTGCTGCGCATTGCCCGGCAGGGCCAAGACATCAGCCTCCACCAGTACACCCTGGCCCTGGAAGCCCGTGCGGCGCTGGTGGCGCACATGGCCGAGTTCCACAGTCGCTACGACCTGCTGGTCTCGCCCATGCTGCCGCTCACCGCCTTCGCCGCCGGGCACAACGTGCCACCGGGTTCCGGCCTGGGCGAATGGATGGAGTGGACGCCCTTCAGCTACCCCTTCAACCTGACCCAGCAACCGGCCGCGTCGGTGCCATGTGGCTTCGCCGAGGACGGCTTGCCGGTAGGCCTGCATGTGGTGGGCGCACGGTTTGCCGATGATCAGGTGCTGCGCCTGTGCCGGGCTTATGAGCAGGCGTTCCCGAGCCCGCACCCGCAGGCGCCGCTGATCAAGGACTGACAATGCTTATGGGGGGCATCGCTATCGATGCCCTTTTGGCTACCACTCGCTGCCCTGGAGCCGCCGCCGAAGCTTGAAGGCTCGGCAACGGCCAGGGGATCAAGGGCTTACTTCGCCGCCCGCACCTGGGCGATCAACTGGTCCGCCACCGCGAACAGGCCCTTGGCGCCGTCGCTGGTCATGCCAAAGCGGTACTTGCCGTCCACCACCAGCGAGGGTACGCCGGTGGCCTGGTAGGCCGCGGTGCGTTTTTTCGCGTCCATCACCTTGGCCTGCACGGCGAAGGAGTTGTAGGTGGCGAGGAACTTAGCAGGCTCGATGCCCTGCCCTTTGAGCAGTTCGGCCATGGCCTCGGGGGTCTTCAGGCGGTTGCCGCGGTGGATCGCCTCGAACACCGCATGATGCACTTCGGGCTTGGCGTCCATGGTCGCCAGGGTCAGGTACAGCTGGCCGTAGACATCCCAGATCCCGCCGAACATGGCCGGCAGCTTGACGAAGTTCACGTCCTCGGGAAGCTGGGCCGCCCAGGGGTTGATCGAGGCTTCGAGGTTGTAGCAGTGGCCGCAGCCGTAGGAAAACAGTTCCACCACTTCGATCTTGCCGGGCACGACCTGCGGCACGGCATCCTTGAGTTCCACGTACTGGCTGGCATCCACCGCTGCCATGGCGGTCTGCCCGGCCAAGCCAAAGAGGCAGCTGGCTGCCAGGGCAATGTTCAGAATCGAGTGACGCATGCAATCTCCAATGGGTTGGCGCCTCTGAGTCAGCACGGCTGCTCATCGAGCGGGCCCCAAAGGATACAGACGACATCCGCGATGCCAATCAGACCCGTCTTAATCTTTTGTTGGTTTTTTGTCATCAATGCCCGGACAGCTCCGGCTGCCCCGCGAACCGGGCGGCCAGCGCGATGATCTCCTCGCGCAGCCAGCGATGCCCCGGAACCCGCTCCTGCTGGCGATGCCAGATCAGGCTGACCTGCACCGGCGGCGCCACCAGCGGCAGCTCGGCGATGCGGATCGGCATCAGCGCGCAGAAGTGCTCCGCCAGGCGCCGCGGCACCGTACCCAGCAAGTCCGACTGGGCGACGATCAACGGGATGCTCAGGTAATGCGGGACGAACAGCTGCACATGGCGCTGGACCTTGGCCGAACCGAGGACGATCTCCAGCGGTGAGCCGCGCCCGCCCCGGTCCGGAATCGCCACGTGCTGGCTCTGCTCATAGGCCTTGAGGCTCAGTTGCGGCTCGAAGGCCGGGTGGTCGATACGGCCGATCACCACCAGCTGTTCTTCCAGCAGCGGCTGGTAGCAGAGGTCGGGATCGTCGAAGTACAGGTAGTCCACCGCCAGGTCGAGCATCCCGGTGGTCAGCCAGGCTGGCAGGGAGTCGGCGGCGTCGCTGCGCACCGCCAGGCGGACCTTGGGCGCAGCGCTTTGCAAGCGGCGTGACAGCGCCGGCAACAGGCGCGCCTGGGCGTAGTCGTTCATCGACAAGCTAAAGGTCTGGTCGGACGCCGCCGGGTCGAACTCGCTGCTCGGGTCCAGGCCTTCCTGCAACAGGCGCAGGGCCTGGCGCACCGAGCCGTGCAGCACATGAGCCCGCGGCGTCGGCTGCATGCCCCGGGCGGTGCGGATGAACAGCGGCTCGTCGAGCTGGCTGCGCAGGCGCGCCAGGGCATTGCTCACGGCCGGCTGGCTGAGGTTCAGGCGCACCGCCGCGCGGGACAGGTTCTGCTCCTGCATCAGCGCGTCGAACACCAAGAGCAGGTTGAGATCCAGGTGCCGCAAGTTCAGCTTCATGAATAATGCCCATTCCGAATATCCATTAGCTGGATAATTCGAGCAGGACTAATCTTCTGTCAATAAGAACAACAAAACCCACAGGAGAACGACCTTGAGGCAAACCACCCTGGCATTTCGCGAGCGTTACCGCGCCGCGGTTCATCCGCGCTACAACCCGTGGCTGCACGGCGGTTTCGTGCTGGCCTACGGCATGGCATGCATCGCCCTGCTGTGGAGCACCCTGCACCAGGTGCAGCCGCTGGAGTGGCTGGCGGTGCCGGTGGCGCTGCTGTTCTTCAACCTGTGCATCTATGTCGTGCACCGCTGGCTGGGCCACCACAAGCAGGCCTTCGCGCGGATGTTCTATGCCCGCCACAGCGGCGACCATCACAGCTTCTTCGTGCCCGGATACATGACCTACGACGGCCCGCGGGACTGGCGGGTGATCCTGTTCCCGGCCTGGCTGATCGTGGTCCACAGCCTGCTGTTCGCCCTGCCGCTGTGGTGGCTGCTGAAATTCTGGAATGCCAATGTCGCGGCGCTGTTCGCCAGCTGCACCCTGATCGGCTACCTGGCCTACGAAGTGTTCCATGCCTGCGAACACCTGCCGGCCGGGCATCCGCTGGCGCGGCTGCCGTGGATCCGCCAGATGCGCCGCCTGCATGAGTTGCATCACCGCCGCGAGCTGATGCAGGAGCGCAACTTCAACATTGTCCTGCCGCTGATGGATTACCTGTTCGGCACCCTGTACTGGGAGCCGGAACCCGCTAACTCCTCTCTATCGACAAGGTCCTCGCCCATGACCCGCATGCAGCATCAGATCGATATTCCGCGCAACCCGGTGGCCCTGCTCGACTACGCCAGCGCCTCCAACCGCTGGCCGGAGTGGCACCCGTCTTCGCTGAAGGTCCAGGGTCCGGCCGGGGCCCTGCCCGCCGGCGCGCGGTTCGAGGAAGACATCCACGCCGGCGGGCGCAGCGGGCACCTGAGCTGGCGGGTCGACGAGTACCTGCCGGGGCATCGCTGGAGTGCCTCGGCCCAGGGCGATCATGGCCTACAACTGGTGGTGACCTACGAGTGCCAGGCGCTGGATGCCCATCACACGCGGTTTATCCGCACCCTGGAATACCGCTTCGATAGCCTGCTGATGCGCCTGGGCAATCGCCTGTTATTCAGAAGGCGGATAGAACGGGAGTCCGCCGACTCCCTGCTAGCCTTGTGCGAAATGGCGCAACGGGCAATTCCCCTGGGCGCCGGCGTCGCACCGCAGCGTGTGACCTGACCCCATCACCCAGGAGCCGCCATCGATGAAGCCAGTCGCACCCCGTCGGATCAAAATTCGCCATCTGCTGCTGGTCGTGATCATTGCCATCGGCGCCTTTCTGCTGCTGATGCCGACCAAGGTCCAGCCACTGGCCTGGACACCGCCGCCGGCGCCTTCGCTGAAGAGCGGCCTGTACGCCGAGAACCAGAAGCTCAAGGGCCTGCAGGCAGTGGGCGCGCTGGACATCGACGGGCCGGAAGCCCTGCTGCTGGAGAACGGCTCGCTGATCAGCGGCCTGCATGACGGGCGGGTAATCCGCACCGCGCTGGACGGCAGCACCCTGCAAGTACTGGCCAATACCGGCGGACGCCCCCTGGGCCTGGCCCGCCATCCGGACGGCCGGCTGATCATCGCCGACGCGGTCAAGGGCCTGCTGGCGCTGGATGCCAAGGGCCAGTTGAGCACCCTCACTACTTCCGCCAACGGCCTGCCCTTCGGCTTTACCGACGACGTGGCGGTGGACGCCGCCGGGCGTTATGCCTACTTCAGCGACGCCACCAGCCGCTGGGGCTACGGCCAGGATGGCGAGGCGGTGATCGAGCACGGCGGCGACGGGCGCCTGCTGCGTTATGACTTCCAGAGCGGCCAGACCGAACAGTTGCTGGATGGCCTGGAATTCGCCAACGGTATCGCCCTCGGGCCCCAGGAGGCCTATGTGCTGGTCAACGAAACCGGCGCCTACCGGATCAGCCGCTACTGGCTCAGCGGTGCCAAGGCCGGCACCCGCGACCTGTTCATCGACAACCTGCCGGGGCTGCCGGACAACCTCAGTTTCAACGGCCAGGGGCGTTTCTGGGTGGCGCTCTACGCCCCGCGCAACGTCCTGCTCGACGGCACCGCGCCCTATCCGCGGGTGCGCAAGATGATCGTCCGCGCCATGAGCCTGCTGCCCAAACCGGTGGAAAAACGCGGCTTCGTCCTCGGCCTGGATACCCAGGGCCAGGTCATCGCCAACCTGCAGGACGCCAGCGCCGGCAACTACGCGCCCATCACCACGGTGCGCGAATACGGCGACGCCCTGTACTTCGGCTCGCTCAAGGCCACGCACATGGCGCGCCTGCCGCTGAGCGTCGCGCTGTCGAAGGTGCCTTGAACGGCCTGGGCCCGACCAGATCGGGTCCTGAGCCGCAGCCCGGACACCGGCCTGGCCGCCAATCGAATCTGATCTAAGCTGTCCCGCGCGGCGTCGTCACAGGCGCCCACCAAGGAAAGACAAACAATCGAATCCGATTGATGCCCATCACATTGAGAGTGGACCCACCCATGAAAATCAAAATCCTCCTGGCTTCCCTGCTGCTCACTTCATCCCTGTCGGCGCTGGCCGCATGCCCGGTGTTCGGACCGTCCGAGGATCCCTGCGCAGGCCCGGTATTCGGCCCGAGCACCTGCGAGTGCCCTTGAGGCAGGCAGGCGCTGAAACAGGCGCGCCCACTCCTGGGCGCGTCTCGCCAAGCGTGAAGGTCGATACAGGGGAGTGAATGGGCACGGAAAGAGCAGCCAATGCTCTGGATTGCTTAGGACCTGGCGAGACGCCCGAAACCTCGGGACATCTCGCTCAGGACAGGGTCGGGGTCAGAAGCGGGCAGTCAGCTTCTCGGAGATCTCATCCTTGATCAGCAGCCGCTTTTCCTTGAGCCGTTTCAACTCCTCATCAGCGGCCGCCGCGGCCTCCGCTTTGAGCACCTGATCATCAATGCTGGAGTATTTATCGAACAAGGCATTCAGGTGCGGGTCACTGGCCCGACGCTGTTGAATGTCTTCTTTGCTGTAGCTCAGGTCCTGGTACAGGTCATGGGGCACCGGCATGAAACACCTCCGTTTGTTGATCGGTAGCAAGCGCACTTACAGGCGCTTGCCAGTTACCAGAATGACCTCGACCACCGCTGTCTGTCGACCGCCAATCGGACCACAGCAATGACCGTTCGTCGCCTTCAGCGGCATTTCCCGTGACCCACCGCCCGCCTCGCAATCCGCCATGACCGAAGCCCCGCTGAGGGTGCCGCGATTCATCCCAGCGCCTGGGCCAGAAACGGCGCGGTGCGGCTCTTGCGGTGCCTGGCCACCTGCTGCGGGGTACCGCTGACCACCACTTTGCCGCCCTGGTCGCCGGCGCCCGGGCCGATATCGATCACCCAGTCAGCCTGGGCCACCACGCGCATTTCGTGCTCGACCACCACCACGCTGTGACCGGCCCGCACCAGGTTGTCCAGTTGCTCCAGCAGGCGATCGACATCCCGCGGATGCAAGCCGGTGGTCGGTTCGTCCAGCACATACAGGGTTGCACCGCGGGGGGTTGCGCTGCAGTTCGGTGGCCAGCTTGATCCGCTGCGCTTCGCCGCCGGACAGCTCGGTGGCCGGCTGGCCAAGGCGCAGATAACCCAGGCCGATATCGCGCAAGACCTCCAGGGAACGGCGGATGCCCGCTTGCTCGGCGAACACCTCGACCGCCTCCTGTACCGTCAGTTGCAGGACCTGGGCGATGTTCAGGCCTTGCCACTGGATAGCCAGGGTCTGCGGGTTGTAACGCGCGCCGTGGCAGGTCGGGCACGGCGCATAGACGCTGGGCATGAACAGCAACTCGACGCTGACAAAACCTTCGCCTTCGCAGGCCGGGCAGCGGCCCTTGGCGACGTTGAAGGAGAACTGCCCGGCGTCGTAACCCAGCGCCCGCGCCTCGGGGGTGGCGGCGAACAGCTTGCGCACGTGGTCGAACAGCCCGGTGTAGGTCGCCAGGTTCGAGCGCGGGGTGCGGCCGATGGGTTTCTGGTCCACCTGCACCAGGCGCTTGATCCGTTCCAGCCCGGCGGTGACTTCGCCGCTGCTGGCCTGCGGGGCGTCGTCTTCCAGGTTCAGCTCTTCCGGCTCTTCGTTGCCCTGGGGCCGCCCGAGGTGCGCGCCCACCAGTTCCAGCAGGGCCTGGCTGACCAGGCTCGACTTGCCGGAGCCCGACACCCCGGTCACCGCGGTGAAGCAGCCGAGGGGGAATTCGGCGCTCAGGTCCTTCAGGTTGTTGCGGCTGATGCCCTCCAGGCGCAGCCAGCCCTGGGCCGCACGCGCGGTGCGGCGGGCCGGCGCCTGCTCGGCGAACAGGTAGGCGCGGGTCTGTGACTCCGCGACATGGGCCAGCCCCGCCGGCGGACCGCTGTACAGCACCTGGCCGCCCTGCTCGCCCGCCGCCGGGCCGACGTCGATCAGCCAGTCGGCGCGGCGCATGGTCTGCAGGTCGTGCTCGACCACGAACAGCGAATTGCCCGAAGCCTTGAGCTGCTGCAAAGCCTCGAACAGCGCCTCGGCGTCCGCCGGGTGCAGGCCCGCCGAAGGCTCGTCGAGCACATAGATCACCCCGAACAGCTGCGAACCCAGCTGGGTCGCCAGGCGCAGACGCTGCAACTCGCCGGACGACAGGGTCGGCGTACTGCGCTCCAGGGCCAGGTAACCCAGGCCCAGGCCGGTCAGGGTGCTGACTCGCTCCAGCAGGTCCTGGGCGATGCGTTGCGCAGCCAGGCGTTTTTCCAGGGACAGGTTCGGCGTGTGCCGCACATCCGGTCCTCCAACATGCCCCGGCGCGCCCTGGGCGATCCGTTGTTGACGCGCGGCCTGGGTCTGCTCGTGGCTCCAGACCTCGCCGGCCTCCTCGGCCTGTTCCAGGTAAGCCTGGGCGGCCACCGGCTTGAGCACCTCGGCCAGTTGCAGCAGGGGCATCTGCGACAGCTCGCCGATGTCGAGGCCGGCGAAGGTCACCGACAGCGCCTCGCGCTTCAGGCGCTTGCCCTCGCACAGCGGGCACGGGCTGCCGAGCATGAACTGCGACACGCGCTTTTTCATCAGCGCGCTTTGCGAATGGGTGAAGGTGTGCAGCACATAGCGCCGGGCCCCGCTGAAGGTGCCCATGTAGCTCGGCTCCTGCTTGCGCTTGAGGGCCTCGCGGGTCTGCTCCGGGGTCAGCCCGGCGTACACCGGCACAGTCGGGGTTTCTTCGGTGAACAGGATCCAGTCGCGCTGCTCTTTAGGCAGGTCGCGCCAGGGGATATCGACGTCGTAGCCCAGGGTCACGAGGATGTCGCGCTGGTTCTGCCCCTGCCAGGCCAGCGGCCAGGAGGCCACCGCGCGCTGGCGGATGGTCAGCGAAGGGTCCGGCACCATCGACGCCTCGCTGACCTCGTAGACCCGGCCCAGGCCATGGCAGTTGGGGCAGGCGCCCTGCGGGGTGTTGGGCGAGAAGTCTTCGGCGTAGAGCATCGGCTGCCCCGGCGGGTAGCTGCCGGCCCGGGAATAGAGCATGCGGATCAGGCTGGACAAGGTGGTGACGCTGCCCACCGAAGAGCGGGTGCTCGGCGTGCCGCGTTGCTGTTGCAGGGCCACCGCCGGCGGCAGGCCTTCGATGGCATCGACATCCGGCACCCCGACCTGATCGATCAGGCGCCGGGCGTAAGGCGCCACCGATTCGAAATAGCGGCGCTGGGCCTCGGCGTACAGGGTCGAGAACGCCAGGGACGATTTGCCGGAGCCGGAAACCCCGGTGAACACCACCAGCGCATCGCGGGGAATATCCACGTCGACGTTGCGCAGGTTGTGTTCGCGGGCGCCGCGCACCCTGACAAAACCCGAGCTGTGCGCTGGCAAGGAAGACAAAACCTGGGGCGAAGGCATGTTGCGCGCTGAAGTCATGGGCCAGCCTTGTATCGGAGGTGTCGGGACGAGATTTCTAGTCAGAGAGCCCCTCGGCGCCAGCACCGGCGACAGGCAGCCACCCGACCGAGTTGCAGGGTGCATGGGCTCGGGGTTTTGAGCAACCGTGGATCTCGAAGGTTCAGCGGACTTTTTGCTTGAGAGGCTTACAGTCTCACGCCTCCAGCACCGACCTGACCATGGCGGTCAGGGCGTCCGGGCTGTAGGGCTTGCTCAGCAGGTGGGTGTCCGGGCTGAGCTGGTGATTGCAGGAAATGATGTCGCGGGTATGCCCCGAGGTGAACAGCACCGCCACGGCCGGCGACTGGGTCTTGGCCCAGAGCGCCAGGTCGGTGCTTTTGATCAGGCCCGGCATCACCACGTCGGTGAAGATAAGCTCGACATGGGCGCCATTCAGCAACAGTTGCATGGCCGCATCGCCATTGGCCGCCACCAGCACCTTGTAGCCAGCGTGCTCCAGCAGCTCGACCGCCGCCGCGCGGACGTCCTCGTTGTCCTCCACCACCAGGATGGTTTCCTGGCCATGGCAAGGTCGCTGCCCACGCCGGGGCGCCGCGCCCGGTTCCTGCTCGGTACTGCGGACAAAATACATGCGCACCGTGGTGCCCTGCCCCGGCGTGCTGAGCATCTCGATATGGCCGCCGCTCTGCTTGACGAAACCGAACACCATGCTCAGCCCCAGGCCGGTGCCCAGGCCATCGCGCTTGGTGGTGAAGAACGGCTCGAACGCCTGCTTGAGCACCTCGGGCGGCATGCCATCGCCAGTATCGGCCACCGACAGGCACAGGTAGTCGCCGGCGGTGATGCCCTTGCCGGCACAGAAATCGCCGTCGAGCACCACATTTTCGCCACGGATGCCGATGGTGCCCTCGCCCTTCATGGCATCGCGGGCGTTGATCGCCAGGTTGAGCAAGGCGTTTTCCAGCTGGCCGCGATCGACCTTGATGCACCAGGGGTTCGCAGGCAACTGCACATCGATATCGATGGTCTCGCCGAGGGCCCGTTGCAGCAGCTCGCCCAGGCTGTCGGGGATCCGGCACGGATTGTAGACCTCGGGCGACAGCGGCTGGCGCCGGGCGAACGCGAGCAGTTGTGCGGACAGCTTGGCGCCGCGCTCGACCGCGGTAATGGCCGCGCCGACCCGGCGCTGCACATTGGCATTGTCCGGCTCATGGCGCGCCAGCAGGTGCAGGTTGCCGGCGATCACTTGCAGCAGGTTGTTGAAGTCGTGGGCCACGCCACCGGTCATGCCGCCAATGGCCTCGAGCTTCTGCGACTGGCGCAGCTGCTCCTCGGCCGAGACCCGCGCGTTGACCTCCTCGGCCACCCGCTGCTCGAGATTGCGCGTCAGTTGCAGCAGCGACTCTTCGGCCATCTTGCGTTCGTGGATATCGATCAGCACGCCGGGGAAACGCAGGGCCTGTCCCGCGGCGTCGAACTCGCAACGGCCGCAGCCCATGACCCACAGGTAACTGCCGTCCGCCCGGCGGATGCGGTATTCGGCGTTGTAGGGCACGCCCTTTTGCACGCTGTAGGCCAGCTGTTCCTTGATCCGCGCCAGGTCCTCGGGGTGCACCCGGCTGTCGGCGACCGCCATCGACAGGTCGTCCAGCGGCTGCTCCAGCGGGTAGGAAAAGGTCCGGGCAAAACGCTCGTCGCCCGACAGCCGGTCGGCCTTGATGTCCCAGACAAAGGAACCCAGCAGCGCCCCGGCATTGAGCGCCAGTTGCACCCGCTCGTTTTCCGCGCGGTAGGCGCTCTCGACTTCCTGGCGGCGTTGCTCGGACAGAACGTGGGCGGTGGTCTCGACCACGATCGCCATGACCCCGGCCGGCGCCTGGTCGTCACCGGCCACCGGACTGTAGTAGAGGTCCATCCAGACATGTTCCGGCTGGCCGTTGCGCAGCAGCACCAGCTCCTTGTTGCGGTACGACAGGGTCCCGCCCGCCAGGCAGGTGTCCAGCACATGGCGGTTGAAATCCGCCACCTCCGGCCAGCCCTGCTCCACCTGGCAGCCGAGCAGGTACGGATGCCGGCCACCGGCGAATTCGGCGTAGGCATCGTTGTAGATCATGTAGCCCGAACGGCCCCAGAGCATGACCAGCGGCACCGGCGAGGCCAGCAACAGCTGCACCGCGCTGCACAGGCTCGATGACCAGCGGTCCAGCGCCCCCAGCTCGGTGACAGACCAGTCGAACGCCTGGATGCGTGCGGCCATCTCGCCTTTCCAGCCCTGGCAACCATGAGGATCTGATAAGAACGGCATGACGAACTCTACGAAAAACATGACAAGCATGGGTTTTCAAGAGGTTGCGACGCGGCAGCCTCCAGAGCCTTTGAGCACCGTGCGTGCGGATGGTTTCACTATTTTCAGCCCCTGGGCCGAATCACCGCTGCCGCTGGTCGGTCGCCCTGCCCGCGAGTGCACCCAGCACGCGCCGGACAGGATTGAACAAACAGCATAGGCGTTGGCGCAAGGTCCAGGCGGACGCTCGCAAACGTCGCCTGGCACAGGGCGGATTGCCCGCCCTGCGGACCTCAGTCGGTGCCGTATTTCGGCGAGCGCGGACCGTACAACAGGCCCGCGTGTTGCCCGGCCGACAGCAGGCGCTGGCTGGTGATGCCGGCGATCGGGTGACCGGCGTCGGTGGAGGTGTTGATGATCTGCTTCACCGCGGCGGTGATCAGCATGCCCACCAGGCCACCGCCGTTGTTATTGTTGCCCTCTTCGCTGGAGGCCCGGGCAGTACCGGTCCACAACGTGGTGCCGGTCTTCAGGTCGACCAGGGTGGCACTGGCGGTGACCACGGTGGCGCTGCTGATCAGCATGTAGCTGGTTCCGTATTCCTTGACGGTGATATACAGCCCGGCATCGGCGCCGAAGATCTCGTTGAGCTTGGCCGGCGACAGGCCATGGATATCCGCCGGGTTGGTCAGGCCGTTGTGGCGGAAGGTTTCGTCCACCACCGCGATCGGCATCACGTAATAACCGGCTTCGGCCAGGGGGAAGGTCACCTGGGACAGCATGCTGTAGGTGGCCTTGACGTCCGGCGACTCGTTGAGCGGCGGCAGCACCAGGATCGACTTCGGCCGGGCCTGCTTGTAGGCCGAGTAGTCCACGGTCTTGGGCGTGGCGCAGCCCACCAGCAGGCTGACGGCCAACAGGCCCATCAGGTTGCGCAAGGTGCAGAGGTTCATTGGCCGGCTCCCTTCTTGGCGTTTTTCAGCAGAAAGTCCATGTACGGCGCGGACTCGGGGAACAGCGCCTTCTCGGTATTGAACTGCTGCACCATCTGGTCGTCCTTGCCCAGGCCGGCATAGAGCATGCCCAGGTGCGCGTGGTAACCCGGCGGCACCGCCTTGCCGGTGGACTTGATCTTCTGCAGGTCGCGCTCCAGCGCTTCGACCTGCGCCTCCTTGGCCTCCTCGCCCTTGAAGTACTCGTAGGTCTGGGCCTGGTAGGTTTCCCACTGGTAAAGCGTCTTCGGCCCACTGCAACCGGCCAGCAATACGCTGCCCAGCAACATGGCGGCCATCAGCGGCCGGGCCATCTTGGTGTTGAACATGCTCTTCTCCCTGTCAGCGGTATTGATCAGCGGCTGGGTTTCCAGGCACCGGCGTCAATCGCCTCGACCATGCGGTTGACGGCCTCGCGCATGGCCAGGTCGAGGACCTTGCCGTTGAGGGTCGAGTCGTAGGAAGCGGTGCCGCCGAAGCCGATCACCTCGCGGTTGGACAAGGCATACTCGCCGGCACCCTGGGTCGAATACACCACTTCGGAAGTGCTGATGTTGACGATGTTCAACGCCACCTTGGCGTAGGCCACCTGGGTCTTGCCGCGGCCGAGAATGCCGAACAGCTGGTGGTCGCCGGTTTCCTTGCGGCCGAACTCGGTGACATCGCCGGTCACCACGAAGTCCGCGCCCTTGAGCTTCTGCGCCTGGCCCTTGATTGCCGCTTCCTGCTGGATCTCGCCCATGTTGTCGCGATCCAGCACGTTGAAGCGGTTGGTCTGCTGCAGGTGGGTAATCAGGATGGTCTTGGCCTGGCCGCCGAGGCGGTCGACGCCGTCGGAGAAGATCCCGCGCATGTAGCTGGAGCGGTTATCGAACTTGCCCACCGCCATCGGTACCCGAGCACCGGTCCACACCTGATTGGCGCTCTGGACCTTCTCCACCGGCAACGCCCGGGAGCTTTCCGTGGCACAACCGCTCATGCCCGCCAGTACGGCCAACGCTACGCCCGACATCACCAACTTCGAGATCAGTCTCACTCTAGGTTCCTTTTGAGTATTCATAAAAAGTGCCTGCGCCCTGCCACAGCCTTGCGAAACACGGCTTCGGCGGGTTCGGAAATAGCAGTCAGGGCATGCTGAAACGTGACGCAGGAGGCGTCGGCGACGGCGATTATGCCAAAGTGCCATCATTGCGAAAAGAAATAAAAATCCTGGCGCCAGTCGATTGACCGCCGGATGCACCAGGCTTGCCCGCGATGGCTGCGACGCCGGTCGCAGCCTGCGGCAGCGTGACCGGCTCAGCGGAAATCGCGGCTGCGGATGGTGATGCCGCTCAGCAGGTCGCTGAGGTCGCTCAGGCGGCCGGCGATCAGGTGGCGGACCTCGCCTTCGGTTTCCAGGGTGCCGTCGACCTTGAGCAACTGCGCGCCGACCAGGACCTTGCGCTGGCGTTCGGCCAGGTCGCGCCAGACCACCACGTTGACGTTGCCGAACTCGTCTTCCAGGGTGACGAAGGTCACGCCGCTGGCGGTGCCCGGCCGCTGGCGTCCGGTGACCAGCCCGGCGATGCTCACCGGGCGCCCGTGCTCGACCTCCAGCAGCTCGCGGGAACTGCGGCAGCGCCGGGCCTTGAGTTCGTCCCGCAGCAAGGCCAGCGGATGGGGCCCGAGGGTGGTGCCGACGCTCAGGTAATCGGCCTGCAGATCCTCACCGACCGTCGGCCGCGGCAAGGCCACGGGCGTCTCCTCCTGGCGCGGCAGGCCGGCGAACAGGCCGAGCTGTTGCTGCACCCCCGCCACTTCCCAGCGCGCCCGATGCCGGTGCCCGGCCAGCCCACGCAGGGCGCCGGCATCGGCCAGCAGTTCCTGGGCGCGGCTGTCCAGGCGCGCCCGTTGCCCGAGGTCGGCGATATCGACAAAGGGCGCGTACTGGCGTGCTGCCTCGATGCGCCGCGCGTCGTCTTCGCGAAAGCCCTTGATCATCCGCAGCCCCAGGCGCAACGCCGGCTGCGCGCCGGCCAGCGGTTCCAGGCTGCAATCCCAGGCGCTGGCGCACACGTCCACCGGACGAATCGCCAGATGGTGCCGGCGCGCGTCCTGGAGGATCTGGTCGGGGCTGTAGAAGCCCATGGGCCAGCTGTTGATCAGGGCACAGGCGAAGGCCGCCGGCTCATGGCACTTGAGCCAGCAGCTGGCATAGGTCAGCAAGGCGAAACTGGCGGCGTGGGATTCGGGGAAACCGTAGCTGCCGAAGCCCTTGATCTGCTCGAAGATCTGCGCGGCGAATTCGTCGCTGTAGCCATTGGCGCGCATGCCGTCGCGCAGGCGCAGGCGGTGGGGCTCCAGGCCGCCGTGGCGTTTCCAGGCGGCCATGGAGCGGCGCAACTGGTCGGCCTCGCCGGGGGTGTAGTCGGCGGCGACAATGGCGATCTGCATCACCTGTTCCTGGAACAGCGGCACGCCCAGGGTCCGCTCCAGCACCTCTTTCAGTTCCTCGGAGGGATAGGTCACCTCCTCCTTCTTGTCCCGCCGACGCAGGTACGGATGGACCATGCCGCCCTGGATCGGCCCCGGCCGGACAATGGCCACCTCGATCACCAGGTCGTAGAAATCCTTTGGCTTGAGCCGGGGCAGCATCGACATCTGCGCCCGCGATTCGATCTGGAACACGCCGATGGTGTCGGCACGGCCGATCATCTCGTAGGTGGCCGGGTCCTCGGCGGGAATGCTGGTCAGGCTTAGCCGTTGGCCCCGATAGCCATGGATCAGGTCGAAACAGCGGCGAATCGCGCTGAGCATGCCCAGCGCCAGCACATCCACCTTGAGCAGCCCGACCGCGTCCAGGTCGTCCTTGTCCCACTGGATGATGGTGCGCTCGGCCATGGCCGCGTTTTCCACCGGCACCAGGGAGTCCAGCGGCTGTTCGGAAATCACGAAGCCACCGGGGTGCTGGGACAGGTGCCGGGGAAAGCCGATCAGTTGCCCGGTCAGGCTCAGGACCCGGCGCAGCACCGGGCTGTCCGGGTCGAAACCGGCCTCCAGCAGGCGCTCGACGGCCGGCGGCGTATCGCTCCAATGCCCGCAGCAATCGGCCAGGGCGTTGACCTGGTCCGGCGGCAGGCCCAGGGCCTTGGCCACATCGCGCACCGCGCCGGCGCCATGGTAGGTGCTGACCACCGCGGTCAGCGCGGCGCGATGGCGGCCGTAACGCTGGAACACGTACTGCAGGACTTCCTCGCGGCGCTCGTGCTCGAAGTCCACGTCGATATCCGGTGGCTCGTTGCGCTCGCGGGAGAGAAAACGCTCGAACAACAGGGTCGAGCGGTCCGGGTCGATCTCGGTGATGCCCAGGGCGAAACACACCACCGAGTTGGCCGCCGAGCCCCGGCCCTGGCAGAGGATCGACTGGCCGCGGGCAAAACTGACGATGTCGTGCACCGTGAGGAAATAGCTCTCGTAACCCAGCTCGGCGATCAGTTCCAGCTCAGCGTCGATCTGCTTGAGCACCTTGGGCTTGGCGCCCCCGGGCCAGCGCTTGACGATGCCGCGCTCGGTCAGCTCGCGCAGCCAGCTGGTGGGCGTCTGCCCTTGGGGCACCAGCTCCCGGGGGTACTGGTAATGCAGTTGCCCGAGGTCGAAATGGCAGCGCTCGGCGATCTTCAGCGACTCTTCCAGCAGGGCCGGCGGATAAAGGCTGCGCAACGCCTCGAGACTGCGCAAATGCCGCTCGCCATTGGGGTGCAGGCGCTGGCCGGCCTCGGCCACCCGCACGTGATGGCGGATCGCGGTCATGGTGTCCTGCAAGGCCCGGCGCCCGCGCACATGCATATGCACATCGCCGCAGGCCACGGCGGCAATGCCCAGCTCCCGAGACAGCGTCAGCAATTCACCCAGGCGCCGCTGGTCGTCCTGGCCGCAATGCAGCTCCACGGCCAGCCACAGCCGGTCGGCGAACACCTGCTGCAACCAGCGCCCCGCTTCTTGCCGCTCACCCTCTGGTTGAGCGTCCGCCAGCCACAGGGCCAACAGCCCCGGCAAGGGCTGCTCGAAGTCTTCCCGCAACAGCTGGTACTGGCCCTTCTGCGCCCGGCGTCGGGCGCGGGTAATCAGCCGGCACAGGCCCTGGTAGCCCTCCAGGTTCTCCGCCAGCAGCACCAGCCTGGGGCCGTCGTCGAGGCGCATTTCGCTGCCGACGATCAGCGGCAGGTTGCAGTCCTTCGAGGCCTGCCAGGCCCGGACGATGCCGGCCAGACTGCACTCGTCGGTAATCGCCAGGGCCTGGTAGTCCTGGGCCGCCGCCCGCTCGAACAGCTCGCGGGCACTGGAGGCACCGCGCTGGAAACTGAAGTTCGACAGGCAGTGCAGTTCGGCGTAGCCCTTCATGCGAACCAGCCCTGCAACAGCAAGGGCCCCGCCTCGCCCACCGGGCGATACGCCCAGCCCTGCTGGCCGCCGCGGGTTTCGATCAGGTAATAGTCACGGCGCACGTCGCCGCCGTCCCACCAGCCGGACTCGATGCGCTCCGGCCCCATGAGGATGCGCGCCGCCCCCTCCTGCAACGCCAGCGGCTCGCGCAACAGCCAGCCCGGGCGCCGGGGTCCGGGCAGCAGCGGGCAGGCCTGGCTGTCGCCGACCGGTTGCCAGCTGCATTCGGGACGGTGGTCAGCGTGGAAACGCAAGCCATGCACCGCCTCGTCTCCCAGGCGGGCGCGCAGGCGTTCGCGCAACTGCTCCCAGGGCAGGGATTGCTGCGGGCGCTCGTCGAACAGCTCGCGGTGCTGCGGCACGAAGCGCGGCAAATCCTCGGCCACCAGGCGCACGCCACGCACCGGCGCGGGCACCTGGACCTGCTCCAGGCGCCCGCGCGCCAGTTCGAACAGCATCGCCGGTTCGCGCTCGGCGCTGAGCAGGCCGACCTTGATCAGGCTGTCGGGCAGCTCGACATGCTCCAGGTGCAGGTCGAAGCGCTGCACCCCGCTGTCACGGCCACAGAGAAACGCCGCCAGATCGCAGGTCAGGCGGCGCAGGGGAAACAGCAGGGCCTGGTGGGACAGCACGTCGAAATTCAATTCGATGCGCAGATCGAAACGGTCCGGCGGCTGATAGAACGCCAGCGCCAGGGAACGCTCGCCCAACAGAGTATCCAGGTGCTTGAGCAGGCCCGCGTCGAAACGCCGGGCCAGGGTGTCCCGGGGCAGCCCGCGCACTTGGGCGAAGGTGCGCAGGCCCATGCGCGACAGGGCTGTGGCCGCGCCCGGCGGCAGGCCGAGACGCTCCACGGGCATGCGCCCCAGGGCCTGGCGCAATTGCTCCTGGTCGGTCACCGCCAGCCCGTCGTAGGCATTGGCCAGCACCCGGGCCGCCGCCGGATTCGGCGCGCTGACGATGCGGTGGCGAAAACCCAGCGCGTTCAGCTCCTGGCGCAGGCGCGCCTCCAGCTGTGGCCAGGGGCCGAACAGGCCCAGGCTCGACTCGATCTCGAACACCAGGGTGCGCGGATAATGAAGGCTGACCTGGGAACTGAAACGGTAGGCCCAGGCCGCGAGAAACTGCTGCCAATGGGCGATTTCGTCGGCGTCGTATTCGGCGCTGGCGAAGTCCTTGCTCAGGGCCTGGGCGGCGGTCAACGACTGCCCGGGCCGCAACCCCAGCTCGCGGGCGGCGGCATTCACCGCCTGGATCACCCGGCGCTGCGGCGTCCCGCTGAGCAACGCCAGCGCGGCGTCCGGCTCGGGGCGCTGGCGCAGCGCCGCGTCCAGCGCCAATTGCGGGAACAGAATACAGACCCAGCGCATGGCAACCTCAGTGCCCCGGGGCGAAGGCGATCGGCGCCGCATGGGCCAGGCCGCCGCGGCACTTGAGTATCCGCAGCTGCGCCGGCCGGGCCTCCACGGCGATGCGCAGGGCCGCTGGCGAGGGGTTGATGGCATCCTTGAGGGGACGGTAGGCAAAGGCCAGGGTCTGGCCGGTTTCGGCCGCCACCTGCAACCGCCGCAAGGCGCGGTCGTCGGCCTGTTGCGGCCAGCACAGCACAGCCCCGCAACTGCCCGAGCGCAGGCACTGCTCGGCGGCCCACAGGGCGTCCCGTTCGCCGGCCTGGATCACCGCCAGCTGGCGCAGGTCGACCCCGGCGTTCTGCCAGGCCTGGGGGTACGGCACATGGGGCGGCGCCACCAGCACGATGCGCTCGCCGGCGGCCGAGAGCCGGGCCAGGGTCGGCCACAGCAGTTGCAGCTCGCCGACACCCTGGGCGGCGATAAGGATTTCCGTCAGCGCCGCTTCAGGCCAGCCGCCGCTGGGCAAGGCCGCGTCCAGCATGGCGTGGCCGGTGGGCTGCGGGCTGGCGGCGGGCGCCGTCGGGCGGCCCTTCCACACCCGGCCGGCATTGAACAGCGTCTCCAGTGCCACGACGGCGCCCATCAGCCTTGCCTCACCAGGCCACAGAACACCCCTTCGATGGCCAGGTCCCGGTCCTCGCCGATCAGGATCGGGGCATAGGCCGGGTTGCGCGGCAGCAGGCGCACGCCATCGGCCAGGCGTTCGAAACGCTTGATGGTGACTTCGCCATCCAGCCGCGCCACCACGATCTGGCCGTTGCGCACCTCGCTGTCGCGACGCACCGCCACCAGGTCGCCGTCGAGGATGCCGTCCTCGATCATCGAGTCGCCCTGGACCCGCAGCAGGTAATCGGGGGTACGGGAAAACAGCGCCGGGTCGAGCAGCAAGCGACTGTGCACCTCGGCATCGGCGCCGATCGGCAGGCCGGCGGCGACCCGGCCGAGCACCGGGATCTCCAGCCACTCGGGGCGCGGCGGCTGGTTGAGCAGGCGGATGCCTCGGGCCTGATGGGGGTTGACCTCGATGAAGCCGGCCTCGGTCAGGGCCACGACATGCTTGCGCGCCACGCTGCGCGAGGCGAAGCCGAAGGCCTCGCTGATTTCAGCGAGGCTCGGGGGCTGGCCATGTTCGGCGATGCGCTCGCGGATAAAGGTCAGGATGGCACTGCGGCGGGGAGATAAAGTAGTCATGGAGTACATTTGTACTCCTCCCGGGTTTTCCTGACAAGAACCGCCAGTCAGCCCAGGCCACGGCTCGCCAGGAACGCGCTGATGTAATCGATGAACGCCAGCACCTTGGCCGTGGCCCGCCGGTGGCTGGGGTAGACCGCGAGGATGTGCGGCCCGAAGCAGTCCGGGTCGATGGCGTAGTCGGCCATCACCCGCACCAGGCGGCCGTCGGCCAGGTAAGGCGCGGCGCTCCACAACGGGGTGTGCAACAGCCCGCGCCCGGCCAGGGCATTGGCCAGCAACAGGTCGTAATTGTCGCTGCGCAGCCGCGGCGCCCGGGGTTGCAGCAGGCTCAGGCGCTGCCCGTCCCGTTCGACCCACCAGAACTCGCGGCTGAGCAAGGGATGGCGATAGAGCAGCCATTCGTGTTCATCCAGGGTCTGCGGCGTCACCGCCACGCCCTTGCGCGCCAGGTAGGCCGGGCTGGCGCACAAGGCCAGGCAATTGCTGCCGACCACCCGCGCAATCAGCCCCGGCAGGTCGTCATGGCCTTCGCGCAGGGCCAGGTCGTAGCCGCTTTCCAGCAGGTTGACGAACTCGTCGCACAGGTCCACCTGCAGGTCGATCTGCGGATACTGCTCGAGGAAACCGCCACACACCTGGTCGAGAAAGGCCTGCCCATAGGCCAGCGGCGCGGTGATCTTCAGGTTGCCGCGCAGGCCATGCTGCAACTGCTCGATTTCCTCGCCGGCCTCCTCCAGCCGCTGCAGGACCTGGCGCGCGGTTTCCAGGTAGAGCCGCCCCACTTCCGTCAGCAGGATCCGTCGGGTGCTGCGCTCGAACAGACGCGCGCCCAGCTCGACTTCCAGGTGATTGACCGCCTTGGTCAGGGCCGAGGGGGTCTTGCCCAATTGCTCGGCGGCGCGGCTGAAACTGCCGAGCTGCGCGGTGACCACGAACATCTTTAATGCACCCAACTTGTCCATGCTTTTTCCATTCAGGCAAAAACGTTTTTCGTCAGCGAGGCGTTCTGTCGGCTCTGGCAAGCCACTAATCTGGCCATCAGACGCAATAACAAGGAAATACTCAATGAAAAGGTTCATCCCGAATCTGCTGACGATTGCAGTGAGTTTTGCCTCAATGGAAGCCATGGCCGCCACCGACCTGGTGCTGTTCAACGGCCAGGTGTTCACCGCCGATCGCGCCCAGCCCAAGGTCCAGGCCCTGGCGGTGGCCGACGGCAAGGTGCTGCAAGTGGGCAGCGACGCGCAGATCAAGGCCCTGATCGAAACCGGCACCCGGGTCATCGATCTGGGCGGCAAGACCCTGATGCCCGGCCTGATCGACAGCCATTCCCACGCGATCTTCGGCGGCCTGGAAATGACCTCGGCCAATATGCAGGACAAGGTGGTCAGCCTCGACCAGCTGGAGAAAAAACTGCGCGCCTGGCGCGACGACGGCAAGGCCCGGCACGGCGACGTCCTCAGCATCGCCGGCATGAGCTCGGCCTACTGGGCCCAGGCCGAAGCCCTGGGCCAGCGCTTCAACGCCGGCGAGTGGGCCAGGGTGCCCGTGGTGTTCACCGGCAGCGATCACCATACCGCCTGGGCCAATGACGCAATGCTGGAGCGCGCCGGCATCGACGCCGCCCTGCTCAAGACCCTGCCCCAGGCCGAGCGCGACACCATAGGCCAGCTCGCCGACGGCCGCCCCAATGGCTTCCTGGTGGACGCCGGCTGGGACCGGGTCGCGGCGAAAATGCCGGTGCCCAGCAGCGCCGCCCTGCTCAACGCGGCGCAATCGGCGGTGCGCTACAACAACAGCCTGGGCATCACCGCCTGGATGGACCCGGCGGCCAACGCCGCCCCCGGCGAAGCGGTGTTCGCCCTCAAGCCCACGGCCCAGACCGTCGGCGTGCTGCCGGCCTACAAGGCGCTCGCCGAGAGCGGCGGCATGAGCGCCCATGTCGCCGCGCTGCTGGTGGCCAACCCGAAAAGCCGCCCTGCCGACCTCGACGTGCTGGAGCAGGTGCGCCAGCAATTCCAGGGCATCCCCAACCTGACCCTGCCCGGCGTCAAGATTTTCGCCGACGGGGTGATCGAGTACCCGGCCCAGAGCGCGGCGATGATCGATCCCTACAGCAACTCGCACAAACAGGGCGAACTGCTGATCGATCCCGAGCATTTCGGCGAACTGGTCAGCGCCATCGACCAGCGCGGCTGGCGGGTGCACATCCACGCCATCGGCGACCGCGCGGTGCGCGAATCCCTCAATGGCATCGCCCAGGCGCGCCAGGACCGCCAGAGCGGCATCGCCCACTCCATCACCCACCTGCAGATGGTCAACCCGAAGGAGTTCACCCGCTTCAAGCCGCTGGGGGTCATCGCCTCGATGCAACTGCTGTGGGCCTCGGCGGACGACTACACCCTGGACATGATCAAGCCGTATGTCAGCGCCCTGGCCTTCCGTTACCAGTACCCGGCGCACTCGCTGCTCAAGCAGGGCGCGACCCTCGCCGGGGCCAGCGACTGGCCGGTGTCCTCGCCCAACCCGTGGAACGCCATCGCCCAGGCCATCACCCGCACGGGGCCGCTGGGGGTGCTCAACGCCGACGAGCGCCTGGACCGAGAGACCATGTTCTACGCCTACACCCTCAACGCCGCCCGCGCCATCGGCCTGGAGCAACGGATCGGCTCGCTGAGCGCCGGCAAACAGGCCGACTTCATCGTGCTGGACCGCGACGTGTTCCGTGTCGACGAAAAGGCCCTGCATGAAACCCAGGTGCTGCAGACCTGGTTCGCCGGCCGCGAAGTCTACGCCCGGCCTCTCTAGCCCGATCCCTCCAGATCGATCCCTCTAGAAAAACAGCTCCACTGCCCGCCCCCACGTCCTTGCGCACGTGGGGCCGGCGCAGCCTTGCCTGAAACCTGCCCATAACAATCACAACAACACGGGACGCCCACATGAAGACCCTCAGCCTGTTCGCCATCGGCGCCTTGAGCCTGTTGCCCCTGGGCAGCCAGGCCCTGCCCTTGAACGATGACTTTGCCGTGGAACTGGAACTGACCCTGGCCAGCGACTACCGCACCCGCGGCATTTCCCAGACCCAGAACGACCCCGCCGCACAGGCCGCCGCGACCCTGCTGCACAGCAGCGGCCTGTACCTGGGCGCGTGGACCTCCAACGTCGATTTCGGCGGCGGCCTGAAGACCCGCCAGGAAGTCGACTACTACGCCGGCTGGCTGTGGCAGGCCAGCGACGCGATCAGCCTCGACCTGGGCTACCTCAAGTACAGCTACCCCAGGGAAGGGCAATTCAACCAGAGCGAGGTCTACGGGATTTTCAGTGCCTATGGGGTCAGCCTGGCCGCCTATTACTCCAGCGACGCCGCGGGCATCGACAGCCAGCAAAACACCCTGTATCGCTACGTGGGCTACGAGACCGAGCTGCCCCTGGGCCTGGGGCTGAAGCTGCGTTACGGCGAGATGGACTTCAAGGACCCACGGTTGATCTCGGCCTCGGGCCAGGGCGAGGATGCCTACCACGAATGGGAGGCCAGATTGACCCGCGAGGTGGCAGGCGTGGTGCTGGGCCTGAGCTATATCGATACCGACCTGTCGAAAAGCCAGTGCACCAGCAACTACGGGTTCAGCGACCTGTGTGGCGCGACCTGGGTCGCCAGTGCCAGGAAGACTTTCTGAATCCGGCGGGCGCGGTTCGACGTGATTCGGGATAACGGCCCGCGCCCTTTCGACATTTTTTTGACCAATGACCCTCTACAGTCAGCAGTGCCACTGCTGGTGCCTGTATCTCTACCCGGAGGAACGAACTGAAATGGTCTTGGGCAAAGGACTGCGATTCGCGTCAATCACATCGACCCGCCTGGTACTGCTGTTTTCCCTGGCCCTGGTGGCGCTCTACAACTTCGCCACCTGGCGCGCGCTGGGCCACCTGATCAGCCTGCAGGGCCTGCACAAGCTGGCGTTCTTCGCCTCCTTCGGGCTGTTCCTGTGGGCCGCCATCACCCTGCTGCTGACCCTGGTGTCCTTCCGCTGGACCCTGAAACCGGCGCTGAGCCTGGTGGCCCTGACCTCGGCCGCCGCCGCGTATTTCATGAACCAGTACGGCATCACCATCGACACGGTGATGGTGCAGAACGCGTTCGAGACCAACCCGGGCGAAGCCGCCGCGTTGTTCAACTTCAAGCTGCTGGGCTACCTGCTGGTGCTGGGCCTGCTGCCGGTGGTGCTGATCTGGCGTACCCCGGTGCGCTACCGGCCGTTCTTTCGCGGCCTGCTGAACAAGCTATTGGTGATTGCCGCCTGCGTGCTGGTGATCGCGGTCTCGGTCGGCACCTTTTATTCCACCTACGCGCCGGTCTTTCGCGAAGAAGACAAGCTGACCCACTTCATCAACCCGACCAACTACCTCTACGCCCTCGGCAAATACGCCAAGCAGAGCCTGGGGATCAAGCAACACCTGGTGATCCAGCCGATCGGCCAGGACGCGGCGATGAGCGCCCAGGCCAGCGCCCGGGAGAAGAAGTCGCTGATGATCCTGGTGGTCGGCGAAACCGCCCGCGCCGACCACTTCTCCCTCAACGGCTATGCCCGCGACACCAACCCGGAGCTGGCCAGGCTGGACATCCTCAACTTCACCCAGGTGCACTCCTGCGGCACCTCGACCGCGGTCTCGGTGCCGTGCATGTTCTCGATGTTTCCCCGCGAGGACTACAGCGACAAGAAGGGCAAGACCTACGAAGGCCTGCTGGATGTGCTGCAACGGGCCGGCGTGCAGGTGCTGTGGCTGGACAACAACAGCGACTGCAAGGGCACCTGCCTGCGGGTGCCGAACCGCGACATTCCCAAGACCCAGCCGAGCCCCTTCTGCGATGGCAAGAACTGCCTGGACGAGGCCCTGCTGGTGGACCTGCAGCAGTACATCGATGGCCTCGGCGACAACGCGATCATCGTCCTGCACGCCGACGGCAGCCATGGCCCGGAGTACTACGACCGCTATCCGAAGAACCTGGAGCGCTTCACCCCGATCTGCCACACCAACCAGCTGGGCAGTTGCAGCAGCGAGGAACTGGTGAACGTCTATGACAACACCATCCTCTACACCGACCACTTCCTGGCCCGGGTCATCGAGCTGCTCAAGCACAACCAGGAACGCTTCGACACCTCGATGCTGTACGTCTCCGACCACGGCGAGTCCCTCGGCGAAAACGGCCTGTACCTGCACGCCGCGCCCTACGCCCTGGCGCCGCAGGCGCAGACCCATGTGCCGATGCTGATGTGGTTCGGCCAGCAGGCCCTGGCCGACCTGGGCATCCAGCGCGACTGCCTGCAAGGCAAGCGCGGCGAGCCGGACCTGAGCCACGACAACCTGTTCCACTCGGTGCTCGGGCTGTTCGAGGTCAAGACCAGCCTGTACCAGCCGCGGCTGGACATCTTCCATTCCTGCCGGCCGAACATGACCGCGGCGCACTAGCGCCGCCGGTACAGCCTCGCCTCTGTAGGAGCGAGCGGGCGGCGATCCGACTTGCCCGCGATGGGAACGACGCGGTTTGCCTGGCGCATCGCGTCATCGTTCATCGCACGCAAGCTGTGCTCCTACAGAAGAAGATCGCGCACGATCCGTAGGAGCGAGGCTTGCCCGCGAAGGCCGCGACGCGGAATTTCTGATCCACCGCGTCATCGTTCATCGCACGCAAGCTGTGCTCCTACATGAAGAAGGTCGCGCACGATCCGTAGGAGCGAGGCTTGCCCGCGAAGGCCGCGACGCGGAATTTCTGATCCACCGCGTCATCGTTCATCGCACGCAAGCTGTGCTCCTACAGAAGAAGGTCGCGCACGATCCGTAGGAGTGAGCGGGCGCGATCCGGCTTGCTCGCGAAGGCCGCGACGCGGTTGGCCTGGCGCACCGCGTTATCATTTACAGAAGAAGATCGTGCACGTTCCGTAAGGCCTAACCGCGCTTGAGGATCAGGTCCATGATCCGGTCGGTCTTCAGCGCCTCGGTGGCCAGGGCCGGGTGCTGTGCTTGGCCACGGATATGGGCGTTCATGCCCAGCACGTGGTGCCACTGGATATGTTCGGGGTTGTCGATGAAGAGGCTCAGCTGTTCATCGGCGTCCAACTGCAGCGGATGCTCGTCGAACACCGAGAAGCCGATACGCCCCTGGCTGCCGATGATCTCCACCCGGTCCACCCGACGGTCCGCGACGAAGTTCCAGGCCCCCGTGCCCAGGGCGCCGCTCGCGAAACGCCAGCTGGCGCTCACTGCGTCCTCGGCGCTGTACAGCCCGGCCTGCCGGGCGGTGAAACCGGCGACCTCGGTGATGTCCCCCAGCAGGTACTGGAACAGGTCCAGGCCGTGGCTCGCCAGGTCGGCGAAGTAACCGCCGCCAGCGATCTGGGGGGCGGTGCGCCAGTTGCTGCCGCCATTGCGATCGGCCTCGGACGGCGCCTTGGTCAGGGTCCAGCTCAGGTGACGGACCTCACCGATGCGCCCGTCCCGCAGCCATTGCCGCACCTGCTGGAAGCGCGGCAGGGACCGGCGGTAATAGGACACGAACAGGTGCAATCCGGCCTGCTGGAAAACCTGCTGCATTTCCAGGCTTTGCCCGGCGTTCAACGCCATCGGCTTTTCCACGCAGCAGTGCTTGCCGGCGGCGGCCACCCGCAAGCTGTAGGCGTGGTGACTGTCGGGGGGCGTGGCGATGTACACCGCGTCCACTTCGGGGTCGTCGATCAGCGCCTGGGCATCGGTGTAGAAACGCGCGATGCCGTGGCGTGTCGCATAGTCCCGCACCGCTTCCAGGCGCCGGCCCATCACCGCCACCAGGGCCGAGCCCGGCGCCTTGTAGAAGGCCGGGCCACTCTTGCGTTCGGTGACGCTGCCGCAACCGATCATGCCCCAGCGTACGGGCCGCATGCCCTCTCCTGCTGTGTCCATTGGCCGGTCAGACCGCTTGCAGGGCGCGCAGGTCGAGGCGGCCGTCCTGCAGCGGCGGGCACCAGTAGTAACCGCCGGTGATCGGCCGGCTCATGCGGTACAGGCCGTCGACTATGCCGTCTTCCAGGCCGCTCATGCGCCGCAGCTGGACTTCGAAGGCGTGGAGGCTGTGGCCGAAGGCGAGGAACATCAGGCCGCCCTTGTCGCCTTCGATCCATGGCATCGAACGGCGCACCATAAAGGCCTCGGGGGTGAAGCTCTCTTGGGCAGTGCGCTTGACGTGGGCCGATTCCGGCGCGTCGTCCAGTTCTTCGTTGTCGCTCAGGCGGCGGCCGATGATATTGTCGCGCTCCTCCTGATGCATCGCGGCAAAACCCTTGAAGTCGTGCTGCCACTGCTGGATCGCGGCGAAGCTGCCACCGCGCAGGCCATCGGCGCCTTCGGCCAGGGCCGCGGCGATGGCTTTTTCATCGTGGGGGTTCTCGGTGCCGTCCTCGTAACCGGTCAGGTCGTGGCCGGTCTTGTGGCGGAAGGCTTCGTTCATCTGCACCAGGCGCAGCGCCGGGGCCAGGGCGGCCTCCAGGGCGTTGCTGCGGTGCAGCAGCTCGCCGCGGTCTTCGCCATGCAGCCAGACCCACAGCGCGTGCTGGGTCGAAGGGTTGTCGACGCCGACCCCGGTCAGCGCCGGGAAGGCCTTGAGCCCCTGTACGCGGGCGCCCAGCGCCTTGACCAGCGACGCGCCGAAACCCGCTACCGCCGTTTTCCCGTCCACCAGCGCCAGCAAGCGATCGATCGCCGCCGGCAGCGCCTCGATGGATTCGAGGGCGAAAAACAGGTGACGAGCCTGGGTCGGAACGGGGGTGGCAAGAATGCCCGGCTGGTAGTAACTCATAGCGACTCCTTGAAGAAAGCCCGGAGTTTACCCGGCGCACCACAATTTGTGGGGGTTTAGACACGCATGGACCTGCGCGGTGAATCGTCACGCCGCCGCAAGCCATGCCCTACAACTGGCCGCCCTCTTCCCGGTAGGCGCTGGGGCTCAGGCCGGTCCAGCGCTTGAATGCCCGGCGAAAACTGCGCACGTCGCTGTAGCCCACCGCCTCGGTGATGCGCTCGATGGACAGCTGCGGGTTGGCCAGCAGGCTCAGGGTGCGCGCCCGGCGCACCTGCTCCAGCAGCGCTTCGAAGGTCAGGTCGTGCTCGCTCAGGCGTCGGCGCAGGGTGCGCCCGCTCATGTTCAGGTCGCTGGCGACCTGCTCGATATGGCTGCCCTGGGTCAGGTCGCGGGAGATGGCCCGCTCCACCGCCTGGATCAGGTCCAGCTTGCGGTGCACCTGGGCGCTTTCCAGTTCCAGCAGCTTGAGCGCCTGGCGCAGGGCCACGGCGTGGTGGTTGGGTAGGCGCGTGTCCAGCCAGTGGCTGGCGATGACCAGGCGGTTGTGCAGGCAGCCGAAGTGCACATCCGGCCCCAGCAGCCGCAGGTACTCGTCCCGATAAGCCGGGGCGGCGTGGGTGAACTCGATCCGCAGCGGCTTGAAGTCGGCGCCGACCAGGGCCCGGCCATAGACCGGCAGGCTGGCGAAGAACTCTTCGACGGCAAATATCTGCACGTCGCTGTAAGGCAGCCGGCATTCGGCCTCGACAAAAAACTCGTCACCCTGTTGCTGGATGGTGCAGCTGGCGAGGCCGCCGGTGGTGTGCTGATGGCGCAGGCCGATGTCGAAGGCATCGCGCAGGGTCTTGCACAGCGACAGCACATGCCCCAGCAGGCCCAGGGTGCCGAGCACGTTCTGGTGCCCGACCCACAGGCCCAGGCCCTGCTGCGGCAAGGCCTTGAGCGCGCGCTGGATCATTGCCACGGCCTGGCGGTAGGAGATGCGTTGCGCGGGGTCCTGCAGGTCGTCGAGGGTAAAGCCCAGGCCGCGGCACAGGGCGTGCGGGTCGACGCCGTGGCTGCCGGCGACTTCGGCCAGGGTCTGCAACAGGAAGGGTGAAACCAGGGCCAGTTGGTACTGTGGATCGACGGCTTTGGTCTGCATGGGCATCGGGTCCCGAGCCGGTTCGGCTGCAATTCTTATTCTGGTTATGCGCCCCGCTCCCATCACCGCCAGGGCGAGGCGAGCGCTCGCTCAGCATAGCGTTTTCCGCTCGCGCTCATGGAAGGATGTAACAAGTCATTGCAGGCTGGCCGCGAAAGTCCCCCTCAGTGGCCGCCAATACCCTGCCTGGCCAGGCGCCGAAGGCTTATTCCTATGAGGCGGCCGGAAACCGGCCAACTGCGCGCCCACTGACAATAATAAGAGCCCGAACATGAATTCGACCCGCACGCATCGCTCCCGGCGCCTCGCCGCCAGCCTGGCCTGTATCGCCGCCCTGCCCGCCCTGGCACCGGCCACCGAGTCCGGGGTCGACAACATCGGCACCGGCACCGACGGCTTTTTCATCCTGCCGCTGGACGTCAACGGCCTGCCGGACCACATGTTCGCCTTCAACCTCTATTACAACCACTACGAGGCACGGAAGCTGAATATCAGCTCCCTGGGCGGCAAGGTGCCGGACGTGCGGATCGTCTCGGACGCGATCATTCCCCGCCTCGATTACCTGAGCCCGCTGCGGCTGTTCGGCGGGCGCCTCGGCGGCTACATGGCGCAACCTTATCTGCGCCAGCAGGTGGGAGTCTTCGGCCTCAAGGACCAGCGCGAAAGCATGGGCGACACCACCATCGCGCCGATCATCCTGTGGGACATGGGCAAGAACCTGACCCTGGGCGCCGCCGTGGAAATCACCGTTCCCACCGGCAAGTACGACGCGACGCGCCTGGCCAATACCAGCAACAACTTCTACACCTACAAGCCGCTGGTTTCGGTGACCTGGCTGCCCACCCCGCGCACCGAGCTGTCGATGAAAACCACCTACAGCTTCAACGAGGAAAACCACGCCACCGACTACAAGTCCGGGCAGATCTTCCACTTCGACTATTCCGCCAGCTACAAGGTGACCGACAACCTGAGCCTGGGGCTCAACGGCTACTACCTGAAGCAGACCACCGACGACAAACAGTACGGCCGCACCGTGCAGTTTCTCGGCGAAGACGTGGACGACGGCGTGCGCGGCCAGGTGTTCGCCATCGGCCCGGCGCTGTACCTGACCTTCCTCAAGTACGCCAGCGCGGAGATCCGCTGGGCCAAGGAGTTCGACGTGGAGAACCGGCCCGAGGGCGAGATGCTGTGGGCCAAGCTGACGATTCCGTTCTCCTTGTGACGCGGAATGCCTAGCACTGCGCGTTATCGTTCATCGCGAGCAAGCTCGCCCCTACAGAACGCAATCCTGTAGGAGCGAGCTTGCTCGCGAAAGACCTCGAGGACAGCGCAAAAACCTAGCTGTAGACCGGCCAGCTCTCGACGATCCGCCCGCCGCGCACCGCCAGCAGGTCGCCGAACTGCAGCAGCACCGCTTCGCTCTGCATCGGCCGCAGGAACACCTGGTCGTCCGGCCCCAGGCCCACGGCGGGCGAACCGTTGACCATCTCCTGGTTGGAACTGCGGCCGAATAAGCCATTGCTTTGCAGCCCCGAGGGCGACTCGAACTCGGCCAGCCAGTTGCCGCCGTAGATGAAGAACGTCTCGCGCTGGTTCGGGTCCCACCAGGCGAACAGCTTCGACTTGTCGTCCAGCGCCGGGATGCGCACCGGGCCGGTGCTTTTCAGCACCGGCGTGGCGATGTAGGCCGCGGGCAGATGTTCGCTGAGGGACGGCAGGTCGTAGTGGGTCGGCTTGAGCATCGCCGTGCCCACCGACACTTCGCTGCTCAACTGTTCCTGCTCATGCATGCGGTAGCTGGGGCTGCCGGCGGTGTTCAGGGTCAGCCCCGGCTGCCAGAGCGCCGGATGGCGTTGCCGGGTGAAGTCCACGGCGCTCTGGTAGCGCTGCATGACCTTGGCGAACAGCGCTTCGGGCGAGCCGAGAATGCCCGGCACGCCCATGCCGACAAAGGGGTCGTAGCCCATGAAGCCGGCGAACTCCAGGTGCTGGGGGTTGGCGGCGATCAGGGTCAGCAGCGGCCCCAGTTCGAGGCTGTCCTTCACCCCGCCGCGGTGCAGGCCGACGTCCAGTTCGATATTGATCCGCAACCGGGTGCCCAAACCTCGGGCCAGGGCCAGGTATTGCTGCAGGTGTTCCGGGGTGTCGATCAGCCACTGCAACTGCCGGGCCGGGTCGAACGGGCCTTTGTGGCCCTGGTAGAACAGCTCGGCGGAGCGCACCGGCAGCGGCTTGCCCAGCAGGATGTCGGCCTCGGGAAAACACTGGGCGTCGTGATTGAGGAACGGCTGGTGGAACGACATCAGGCGCTGGGTGCCGGCGCGCTGGCCGATGTAGGCCAGTAGCTCCGGCGATGGCAGGGACTTCTCCACCAGCCGCAGCTGCTTGCCGCCGCGCTTGACCGACTGCAGCACCATATCGATGTTGTGGTCCAGGCGGTCGAGGTCGATCAGCATCACCGGGCGCATCGGGCCGTGGGCCTTGAGCTCCCGGTTCAGCACGCGGAAATAGTCGCTGTAGGGCCCGCCCCGGGCGGGGGGCCGCAGCCAGGCCCCCACCCCCGCCAACAACGCGCCGACACCTGCGGTACCGAGCAGGAAGTTGCGTCGATTCATGCTTTTTTCTCCCTTCAGACCACGCCCAGGATGGACGACAGGTGTGCATTGAGGAACTTGCCGCCGGGGTCCAGCGCCTCGCGCACCCGGGTGAATTCCCGCCAGCGCGGGTACAGCGCCTGCAACTGCCGGGCGTTGAGGCTGTGCAACTTGCCCCAATGCGGGCGGCCGGCGTATTTCCAGAAGATCGGTTCGACGGCGGCGAAGAAGTTGTGGTGGTCCATGCCGTAGTGCTGGTGCACCGAGATCGAACAGCTGTCGCGGCCCTCGAACATGCTCAGGGGAATATCGTCGGCCTGGACGTAGCGGTACTCGATGGGAAACCAGGTGCGCAGGTCCTTGTCGCGGATCAGCTTGAGGATTTCCCGCAGGCACGCCGGGCCATGCTCGGCCGGCACCGAGTACTCCATTTCGTTGAAGCGCACGTTGCGCACGTTGGCGTAGACCTCGTAGGAGTCGCCGACCCGATCGTCGAAACTGGCGAAATGCCGCAGGCTGTTGAGCAGGGTGCGGCGGGTCTCAGGAAAGTCGCTGAGGTACTTGTCGAGGTTCTCGATCAGGCTGACGAACTCGTTGCCGCCCTCTTGTGCCGGGTCCACCGGTGGGGTCGCCGGCTCCTCGGTTTCATTCAGGGCGATCGACAGCGCGTAGTCGGAATGGGTGACCACCAGCATTTCCCAGTGCTGGTTGTCGCGGGTGTTTTTCGCCAGGTCTTCGAGCAGTTCCTCGGTCTTGGCGATCCACTGTTTTTCCCGCAGGCGATAGGCCGGGCGATTCTGCAAGCACACCCGGGTGGCGACGCCCAGGGCACCGAGGGACACCCGCGCGGCGCTGAAGACCTCGGCGTTGCGGCTGCCGTCGCAGTCCAGCACCTCGCCGCTGGCGGTCACCAGTTGCAGGCCGCAGACCTGGGCCGAATAGGACTTGAAGCCGACCCCGGTGCCATGGGTCGAGGTGGCGATGGCCCCGGCCAGGGTCTGGTAGTCGATGTCGGCCATGTTCGGCAGGGCCTGGCCGATCGCCTTGAGCGGCGCGCCCATGCGCGACATCGGCGTACCGGCGGCGAACTCGGCCTGCAAGGTGGCGGCATCGTGGCTGAGCAGGCCGCTGAAGAAACTCAGCGACAGCAGCGTGCCGTCGGTGGGCACCAGGGCGCTGAAGGAATGCCCCGAGCCCACCGGACGGATCTTGCCCGGGGTCTGGCGAATCACCTGCACCAGCTCATCCAGGTCCTTGGGCGCCAGCCGCGCCAGGGGCAGGCAGCTTTGCGCGCCGGACCAGTTGCGCCAGGGAATCAGCCGTGGCGCCCGCGCCAGCTCGGCCAGCAGCGGGTTGCTGGTCAGCGCGCCGAACGTCCCGACGACTGCGCTGCGTTGCAGCAACTGACGTCGTGTGAGGTGCATGGTCATGCCTGTGTCCCTGTGCCGGGTTATTGGAGGTCTTGTGCGGACATGAAGCGGATCAGGGCGAGGAACTGCGCCTCGGAACACTGCATGCACAGGCCCATCGGCGGCATGCCGTTGTAACCGTTGATGCTGTGGTCCAGCAGGGTGTCGGCGCCCTGGGCAATGCGCGGGCGCCAGGCCTGGACATCGCCGGTCAGCGGCGCGCCGGACGCCGGGTTGGTGTGGCAGAGCTTGCAACTGCTGTCGTAGATCCGCGCCAGCGCCGAATCGTCGGGCAGTTGTTGCACGGCCGCCGCCGATGGCGGCGCGCTCTGGTCGCCACAGGCAACCAGCAGCCCGCCCAGCGCCAACCACAGCGCGAGGCGCGCCAGGCGATACAGCCTGGTGACGGATGAAAACCGCAGCGAGGCAGTCGGTGCCGGCATGGTGTTCCTCTCGGGTGACGGTCGGGATCGACCCAGAGCCAACACTAAGGCAGGCGCCGCCACGGCCTGAGGGCATTGCGGGCCAGCGAGGGGGGCATCTGCGGCCAGGCCGGTGGGAGCGATGGGTTGGCGCAACCGCCGCTATGCGGCTATCGCGAGCAAGCTCGCTCCTACAGGATTACGCGGCCCCTTGTAGGAGCGAGCTTGCTCGCGATGGTGACGACGCAGCCAGCGCTTCAGCGCCGGTTGAAACAAAGGCTGTTTTTCCATGGGAAAAAGCGGCTACTCTTGGCCCAAAGAACCACACCATCACACCTCTGCTGCACGACTTTCCGCCATTTTGGCCCAGCTTTTTGCTAAAGACCCGAGACATCAAGGCGTATACCCGTAGAAACAAACCTTGAAGACCCGTCTCGCCCGTCAGCGCCGGCGCGCTATCCAGCCCGCCGGTGCATTGCCCATTGCCATTACGGAATAGAGTCATGACCACAGCCCATCTGTTGAACACGCTGTTTCCCGTCGCCGCCGACATCCCCGAGCAGTACCGCCTGGACGGCCAGGTCGAGCAACGCGAGTACCTGGTCGACGGTCAGTTGCAGACCTGGAACGGCCCCCTGGCCCTGGTGCGCAGCCCGGTGTACCTGGACACCGCCAATGGCGACGAGCAAGTGATTCTCGGCAGCACCCCGCTGCTCGACGCCGACACCGCGCTGACCGCCCTCGACGCCGCCGTGCGCGCCTACGACCGTGGCCAGGGCGCCTGGCCGACGATGCGCGTGGCCGAACGCATCCAGCACGTCGAAGCCTTCCTCGGGCGCATGCGCGAACAGCGCTCGGCGGTGGTCAAGCTGCTGATGTGGGAAATCGGCAAGAACCTCAAGGACTCGGAAAAAGAGTTCGACCGCACCTGCGACTACATCGTCGACACCATCAACGCCCTCAAGGAACTCGACCGCCGCTCCAGCCGCTTCGAGCTGGAACAGGACACCCTCGGCCAGATCCGCCGCGTGCCGCTGGGCGTGGCCCTGTGCATGGGCCCGTACAACTACCCGCTGAACGAGACCTTCACCACCCTGATCCCGGCGCTGATCATGGGCAACACCGTGGTGTTCAAGCCGGCCAAGTTCGGCGTGCTGCTGATCCGCCCGCTGCTGGAAGCTTTCCGCGACAGCTTCCCGGCCGGGGTGATCAACGTGATCTATGGCAGCGGCCGGGAAACCGTCAGCGCGCTGATGGCCAGCGGCAAGATCGATATCTTCGCCTTTATCGGCACCAACAAGGCCGCCAGCGACCTGAAGAAACTGCACCCCAAGCCGCACCGCCTGCGCGCCGCCCTGGGCCTGGACGCGAAAAACCCTGGCATCGTGCTGCCGGAGGTGGACCTGGATAACGCGGTCAACGAGGCGATCACCGGCTCGCTGTCGTTCAACGGCCAGCGCTGCACTGCGCTGAAGATCCTCTTCGTCCATGAAACCGTGGTCGATGCCTTCATCGAGAAATTCAACGCCAAGCTGCTCAGCCTCAAGCCCGGCATGCCGTGGGAACCGGGGGTGGCGCTGACGCCGCTGCCGGAGTCGGGCAAGGTCGATTACCTGCACGCCCTGGTGGCCGACGCCATCGACAAGGGCGCCAAGGTGGTCAACCCCGGCGGTGGCGAAGCGCGGGCCTCGTTCTTCTACCCGGCGGTGCTGTACCCGGTGAACAGCCAGATGCGCGTGTACCAGGAAGAGCAGTTCGGCCCGGTGGTGCCGATCGTGCCGTATCGCGACCTGGAAACGGTGATCGACTACGTCCTGGAATCGGACTTCGGCCAGCAGCTGAGTATCTTCGGCACCCAACCGGCACAAGTCGGGCGGCTGGTGGACGCCTTCGCCAACCAGGTCGGGCGGATCAACCTCAACGCCCAATGCCAGCGCGGCCCGGACACCTACCCGTTCAACGGGCGCAAGAACTCCGCCGAAGGCACGCTGTCTGTGCATGACGCGTTGCGCACCTTCTCGATCCGCACCCTGGTGGCCACCAAGTTCCAGGAGAGCAACAAGGAGCTGATCAGCGACATCATCCGTAACCGCGAGTCGGGCTTCCTGACCACCGATTACATTTTCTAGAAACGGAGAATTTCCCCTGGGCCTGCCAACCCCTTGGCGATCCTTTCGCCTGCCACCGCTGTTGCGTCGATTCCTGCTCCCGGTACTGGACCCGTATCGGCGCTACCGCTACGCCAAGCTGATCCATGCGGTGCGCGTGGCCCTGGGGTTGCTGGCCACCATCGCGCTGACCACCGGCCTCAACCTGCCCCACGGCGAATGGGCGTCGGTGACCATGCTGGTGGTGATCGGCGGCTTGCAGCACCACGGCAATATCGGCAAGAAGGCCGCGGAACGGGCCATCGGCACCCTGATCGGCGCGGGCGTCGGCCTGGTGCTGGTGGTGCAGCAGGCTTACCTGGGCATGTCCTGGCTGACCTACCTGGGGATGTCGGTGGTGTGCGGGTATTTCTCCTATCACGCCATCGGCAAGGGCGGTTACACCGCGCTGCTGGCGGCGATCACCGTGTTCATCGTCGCCGGCCATGGCGACAACCACGTCAGCGATGGCCTGTGGCGCACGGTGGACATCCTGATCGGCATCGCCCTGGCCCTGGCCTTCTCCTTCGCCATTCCGCTGTATGCGGTGTATTCCTGGCGCTACAACCTGGCCAGCGCCTTGCGCGACTGCGCCACCCTTTACGGACGCATCATCGGCAGCCAGTCAGTGACCGACGATGAACACCTGAAGTTGCTCGGGCGCCTCAACAGCACCTTGCTGCAACTGCGCTCGCTGATGCCCTCGGTGTCCAAGGAAGTGCGGATCTCCATGACCGAACTGGACGCCATCCAGCGCAACCTGCGCATGTGCTTCAGCACCCTGGAAATCCTTGGCAATACCCGGCCGAACCTCAGCGACCCACAGGCTCGCGAGCAGCTGCAACAGGTGTTGAAACACGAGCACCGGCAGGTGCGCATACAGCTGGTGGGCATGGCCCGCGCCCTGCAATCCGGCGCCACCAGACGCCTGGGGCGGCCCCTGGATGGCCCGCCCTCCTCGACCCTCGACACCTCGGTCTACAGCGCGCTGGACGGCTATCGCCTGCTGACCCGGCAACTGGTGGCCAACCTCAACGAGATGCGCCAGCGCCTGGCGAAAAGCGCGGAGCACTGGAAGATCTGAGGGCCCTGCGCCTGCCGCCCAAGTAGCGCCGCTAGAACAATTCGCTGAACGGAATGAACCGCGCCGGCTCACCGACCCGCAAGGTGCTGCCCTCGAGAATCTCCACCAGCCCATCGGCCCAGGAAGCACCCAGCAACACGCCGGAACTCTGGTTTGGATAAAGCACGGCGCGCCCCTCCTCCAGCCTGGCCCGCAGGTACTCGCGGCGGCTGCCCGCTTTCGGCCAGTCGAAACCGACGCTGACCGGGAAGCTCAATGGCATCACCTCCTCGACACCCTGGATGCGCAACAGGTAAGGCCGGGCCAGCAGGCCAAAGGTCACCAGGGCCGAGGTCGGGTTGCCGGGCAGGCCGATCACCGGCACCCTGCCGAAGCGTCCGACGGTCAGCGGCTTGCCGGGTTTTATCGCGAGTTTCCAGAACACCGGGGTGGCGCACTCGCGCAGCACCTGGCCGAGGCAATCGGCGTCGCCGGCGGACACGCCGCCGGTGGTCAGGATCAGGTCCGCCGCGCACTGCAGCTGCTCCAGGCGCAGCCGGGTCTGCTGTGGCTGGTCGGGGAGAATCCCGGCATCGATCACCTCGCAGCCCAGGGCACTCAACCAGTGGCTGAGCAGGGTGCGATTGCTGTTGTAGATGCAGCCGGGGCGCAAGGGCGTACCCGGCTCGGCCAGCTCGTCGCCGGTGGACAGCAATGCCACCCGTGGTCGCCGCACCAGCGGCAAATGGGTACAACCCTGGGCCGCGGCGATGGCCAGTTCGAAAGGCCCCAGGCGTTTGCCGGCACGCAGCAGCACTTGCCCGGCGCGATTCTCCTGGCCTTGGGCGCGGATATTCTGGCCGGCCTTCAGCGGCTGCTTGAAGCGGATGCGACCGTCGTCGAGCTGCTCGACGTTCTCCTGCATCTCGATGCTGTTGGCGCCCTCGGGCAGCGGCGCGCCGGTGAAGATTCGCGCGCAGGTGCCCGGCAGCAACGGCTCGGGGGCCTGGCCGGCAAAGATGCGTTGCGACACCGCCAGCGGCTGCCCGTCCCAGCCCTCGAGGTTCAAGGCATAACCGTCCATGGCGCTGTTCGGCCAGGGCGGCAGGTCCAGGGTCGCCACCAGGTCGCTGGCCAGCACCCGTTGCCGCGCCTCGCCCAGCGCCACCGGCTCGCTGTCCTGCACGCGCTGCGCCTCGGCCATGGCCAGCAAGCGGGCGATGGCCTCCTCCACTGGCATCAGCGGTGAGGGGCTCATCCGCGGGTCCCGCAGGCTTGCACCTGCTTGAGGTGCGGCACGAAATTGCACGGCCGGTGGCGGGCGTCCAACTGCTCGGCGAGGATGCCTTCCCAGGCGGTCCGGCAGGCGCCCGTGGAGCCCGGCAGGCAGCACACCAGGGTGCCGTTGGACAGCCCGGCCAGGGCCCGGCTCTGCACGGTGGAGGTGCCGATATCGAGGATGGAGATCGCCCGGAACAGTTCACCGAAACCGTCGATCCGCTTGTCCAGCAGGCAGCCCACCGCCTCGGGCGTGCTGTCGCGTCCGGTGAAGCCGGTGCCGCCGGTAATCAGCACCACCTGGATATTCTCATCGGCGATCCACAGCGCGACCTGGGCGCGGATCTTGTACAGGTCGTCCTTGAGCAGGTTGCGCTCGCTCAGGGTATGGCCAGCTTCCAGCAGGCGGCTGACGAGCAATTGCCCGGAGGTATCGGTGGCGTATTCGCGGGTGTCGCTGACGGTCAGCACGGCAATATTCAGGGGGACAAACAATGCATCCGATTTCACGCTCATGTCTTTCTCCGGCAGGCAGTCATAAAAACCATTGCCAGAGGCTAAAGCGCTGAAACCGTCAGTGTCTAATCACTCTGGCCGACCACGTTATCGAGCCCATCTATCAAGGCTTTTTTCCCTGGAAAACGCGGTTCGGCGCGGGTGAAATCCGCGGTCGATAGAGCCTTTTGATCGGACATTCGATACTTCCGATTGGACTCGCGGCGGCGACAATGAGATCGTCCCGATACCCAACCAGCGTGCCTTGAACCATGACCCCGACCTGTCCTGCTTCCCCTTTGTCCATCCCCTGCTCGGTACTGCTGCTGGCCGGCGGCCGTGGCGCGCGCATGGGCGGACGGGACAAGGGTTTGCTGCCCTGGCAGGGCAAGCCGCTGATCGCCCATGTACAGGCGGCGGTCCGGTCCTTCAGCGACGACCTGATCATCTCCTGCAACCGCAACGCCGAGCAGTACCGGGCCTATGCCGACCAACTGGTGGAGGACTCGCAGAAGGACTTCCCGGGTCCGCTGGCGGGCGTGCTCGCCGGCCTGGCGGTGGCGCGTCATCCGTGGCTGCTGGTGTTCGCCTGCGACGCGCCGAAAATCGATGCCGCGCTGATCAGCGCCATGCTGGCGGCGCGCCCCGCCGCGGACTCGGTGCTGATGGTGCAGCAGGCCGGCCACTGGCAACCCATGTTCAGCCTGATCCCCAAGGCCTTGCTGGCGAGCCTGCAGCAAGACTGGGACGCCGGCGAACGCAGCCTGCAACGCGCCTTGTCGAAGCACCGGCCGCAAGCCTTGGTCTGCGCCGAGGACGACCCGCGCCTGAGCAACTTCAATACCCCTGAGCTACTTTTTTAACGGCGGTTTTTAACAGCGCTTTTTTAACAGCTCCGCGTGCCACCGAACGGGTGCACAGTCTTTTCCTCCAAAGGTCGGATCGGGATGTCCGGACACTTCGTGCATCCTGGACAGCAACCTTACCCCTGACATCAAATCCCTTTCTCAGCAGGTGCCACCGTGGACATCAAACAACTCAAGTTCCTTATCGCCCTGGACCAGACCCGACACTTCGGCCAGGCCGCGGCGCGCTGCCACATTACCCAGCCGACCCTGTCCATGCGCTTGCGCAATCTGGAGGACGAGCTGGACCTGGTGCTGGTCAAGCGCGGCCAGCGTTTCGAAGGTTTCACCGAGGCCGGCGAACGGGTGCTGGCCTGGGCGCGGACCCTGCTCGCCGCCCATGACGGGCTGTTCGCCGAGGCCGCCGCGTGCCGTGGCCAACTGGTCGGCAGCCTGCGCCTGGGCCTGGTGCCGTTGAGCAGCTTCAACCCGATCGGCTACGTCCAGGGGCTTTCCAAGAGTTTCCCGGAACTCAAGTTCGCCCTGTCGTCCATGAGTTCGGACCAGATCATCGAGGGTCTGGGCAACAACCAGCTGGACCTGGGGGTGTGTTATCTGGACCACGTGAACCCGAACTATTTCGAGTTTTTCGAGATCGGCGAAACCCGCGTCGGCCTGCTGTACGACACCCGCCACTTCCATTTCGAAGGCAGCGAAATGAGCTGGGAAGAAGCCGCCGAGTTGCCCCTGGGGATGATCAGCAATGGCATGCACTACCGCAAATCCATCGACCTGAGTTTCCGCAGCCGCGGCCTCGACCCGCAGCCGATCCTCGAAAGCGATTCCACCTATCAGCTGTTCCAGGCGATTCACGAAGGCTTCTGCTGCTCGATCATGCCGCTGTCCAGCGGCCTGGAAAATCCGATCGAGAACCTGGCGTTCATCAACCTGCCGGATGCCAGCGTGCTGGCGCCCCTGGGCCTGGTGATGCGCAAGACCGAACCGCGCTCGGCCATCGCCGAAAAGTGCTTTGCCGAAGCCAGGAAACTGTTTGCCGCACCGGAGCCAACGGCCGACTAAAGCTGCTGCGCCGCAGGGCGTATCCCTGCCCTACCAGCGACTGGCGGCCAGTTGGTCGCTCTCCCTGCCCTCCACCCAACGCTCGCCGGACAAAGTCTGTTCGCGCTTCCAGAACGGCGCGCGGGTTTTCAGGTAGTCCATCAGGAAGGCGCAGGCCGCGAAGGCCGCCTGCCGATGGGCGCTGGCGACGCCGACAAACACGATCGGCTCAGCCACCTGCAACAGTCCCACCCGATGCACGACCCTGACCCGTTGCAGCGGCCAGCGCTGATTGGCCTCATCGACGATGCGCTGCAACGCGCGCTCGGTCATGCCCGGGTAATGTTCGAGGAACAGGCTGCCGACCTGATCCCCCAGGTTCAGGTCGCGCACATAACCGACGAAGGTCACCACCGCGCCAATGCTCGGGTCGCCGCCGTGCACCTCGCGGTGCAGTCGATCGAGGTCGAGGACCTCGGCCTGGACGTGCACGGTCATGGTTCAGCCCCCTGTGACTTGTGGGAAAAACGCGATCTCGTCGAAGTCCTCGATGGGCGCGTCGAGGTTGCACAGGTCCTGGTTCAGCGCGCACATCAGGCTGTTTTCGCCGAGCACCGCCTGCCAGGTCTCGCCCCTGGCCATCAGCAATGTCCTCACATCGCCGACGCTGCGCAACGAATCATCCAGCGCGATCTTCTCGCCGCCGATGCCGAGCTGCTCGCGATAACGGGCAAAGTAGTTGATCAGAATCATGCGGTGACTCCCGCGTCAAAGGCGCCTGATCGTCCGCCCTGTTTCTTCAGCAGCTGGATGCTGTCGATGACCATGCCGCGGTCGACCGCCTTGCACATGTCGTAGATAGTCAGCGCGGCCACACTGGCCGCGGTGAGGGCTTCCAGCTCGACCCCGGTGCGGCCGTTCAGCCGGCAGGTGGCGACGATCCTGACGCTGTCGGGCTCGACGGCCTTCAGTTCGAGGTGAATCGAGCTGAGCATCAGCGGGTGGCAGAGCGGGATGAGTTCATGGGTTTTCTTCGCCGCCATGATGCCCGCGATGCGCGCGACCGCGAACACGTCGCCCTTGGGGTGGCCGTTCTGCTGGATCATCTGCAAGGTGGCGGGCCGCATGCGCACCCAGGCCTGGGCCTGGGCTTCGCGGTCGGTGGGCTGCTTGTCGCTGACATCGACCATGTTGGCCCGGCCTTCGGCGTCCAGGTGAGTCAGGGTGGTGGAATCGTGATTCATGGTTATCCTCGCAGCCGGCTGGCTGGGTTGAGTACTTGATGTCGCCCGGGGAAGCCAGGCGAACACATGGGCGCCGATCAGCTCAGCACGAAGTCCACCGGCTGCAACACCGGCGGCAGCTGGGTCGCCCCCAGGGCATCCAGCACCTCACGCTCGATGGTGCGCACCAGGGCGTTGGTCGGCAGGTCGTTCTCGTCTCGGCCGAAGGGGTCCTCCAGCTCGTCGCCAATGGCATCCAGGCCGAAGAACGTATAACTGACGATGGCCGTGAAGATCGGCGTCAACCAGCCCAGGGGCTCGGCCATGGCAAAGGGCAGCAGGATGCAGAAGATGTAGCTGGTGCGGTGCAGCAACAGCGTGTAGGGAAAAGGCAATGGCGTGCCCTTGATCCGCTCGCAGATGGTCTGGGCGTTGGTCAGGCTGCTCAGGTGATTGGCCAGCAGCGTGTAGCGCCATTCGCTGATCGCCCCGGATTCGGCCAGGGTCGAACACTGTTGGCCGACGTGGCGCAGGATGCTGTCCGGCACGTTGGGCGCCTGGGCCGGCGGCAACCGGCTCAGCCAGGTGCCCGCCGCGCTCGACTCGTCTTCCTGGCGCAGCCTGGCGTTGAGGGCATGGGCGAAGCCGCAGAGGTCGCGCAGGATCTTGCCGCGTTGTCGCGAATCCTTGATCGCCTGGGTTTCGCGGATCATCGAACGCACCTCCGTCACCAGCGTGCCCAGGGCCTTGCGCGCTTCATACCAGCGGTCGTAGCAGGCGTTGTTGCGAAAGCTCATGAAGATCGACAGCGACAGGCCCAACAGGGTGAACGGCGTGGCGTTGACCCTGGAGAAATAGGCCGGGTACAGGGTCTCGATAAACACGATGGCCGAGGCCAGCAGGGTCACCAGCAGGCTGCGCAGGGCGATGCGCTTGGCGATCGAGCCCTTGAGGGAGATCAGCACATTGATCAGGTTGGGTTTGGATCTGACGATCATCGCAAGACAGCCTTTTTGCAGAAGGAAAACCGCGCGGGCTAGCCGCCGGTCATGTTCATGAACCGCACCACTTGCACCTCGTCATTGAGTTCGAAGTTGTGGCGGTACGGCTTGATTTTCATCGCCTCGACGATCGCCCGCTCCAGGCGCTCCGGCTCGCCCGGATGGCTGCGCAGCACCTGCTTCAGGTCGACCGAATGCTCGTTGCCCAGGCACAGCAGGAGCCGGCCCTCGACGGTCAGCCGCACCCGGTTGCAGGTGGCGCAGAAGTTGTGGCTGTGGGGCGAGATGAACCCCAGGCGAATCTCCGGCGCCTCGGCCAGGCGCCAGTAACGCGACGGCCCCTGGGTCGATTCGGTGGAGTCGATCAGGGTGTAGCGCTCGGCGATGCGCTCGCGCACCTGGGCGCTGGAAAAGAACGCATCGGCGCGGCTGTGTTCGCTGATCACCCCCAGGGGCATCTCTTCGATAAAGGAGATGTCCAGCCCACGGTCGATGGCGAACCCCACCAGGTCGTTGATCTCGTGATCGTTGCGCCCTTTCATCACCACGCAGTTGAGTTTGGTGTGCTGGAAACCGGCGGCGCTCGCCGCATCGATGCCGGCGATGACCTGGGCCAGGTCGCCGGTACGGGTCAGCTCGCGAAAGCGCCTGGCATCGAGGCTGTCGATGCTGATGTTCAGACGCTTGAGCCCGGCATCGAACAGGGGTGCCGCCAGTTTGCCCAGCTGCGAGCCATTGGTGGTCATGCACAGCTCGCGCAGCCCCGGCAGCGCGGCGATGCGCCGGCACAGCTCGACGACGCCCTGGCGGATCAGGGGTTCGCCCCCGGTCAGGCGGATTTTCCGGGTGCCCAGGGCGACGAAGCTGTGCGCCAGCTGATAGAGCTCCTCCAGGGTCAGGATGCGTTGCCGTGGCAGGAACTGCATGTCTTCGGCCATGCAATACACACAGCGAAAGTCGCAGCGATCGGTCACCGACATCCGCAGATAGTCGACTCGCCGGGAAAAACCATCCTGCAGGATTCGATCTGACATTACCGCCTCCATCAACACTTCAGGCGCATTGACCAGAAGGCTGTTATTGGAAGGCCGCCGTTATAGAGGGGCCTTGTTGCGGCAAGACTAAGTTCAATTAAAAGCGCCGTCTAATCGCTATTAACAACCGGTTGATCAATAGGATCTATCAAGCAGAAAAGCATCCAGAAGCACGCCACCTTAAACAAATAATCCATTGATTTATTTCTATTTTTTATCTGATAGAGGATCTCGATCACCTGGTCATTAATAGCGATTAGACAGGCACTTCACGACCAACATAGGCTTGTTCCCGTAGTACTTGAGCGGCACCCGTGAAGTGAATAAATGCGCATGCCTTGTAACTGGCTGCAAATAAAAGCGCATTTAACCGCACAACAAAACAGTCATGAACAATGACTTGGCATTAGGCACAGCCTACGTGCGATGTCCTGGAGAAGAACCATGAGCGAAGTTGAACGCTACAAACCCTACAAGGGAGCAGCCGCCGGTTGGGGCGCGCTGATTGCCGTGACCAAAAACTGGTTGGGCAGCGAAAACGCTTTCAAGAATATTCGCACCATGCTCAAGACCAACCAGAACGGCGGTTTCGACTGCCCGGGTTGCGCCTGGGGCGAATCGCCGGAAAACGGCATGGTCAAGTTCTGCGAGAACGGCGCCAAGGCGGTCAACTGGGAAGCCACCGGGCGCCTGGTCAACCCGGCTTTCTTCAATAAATACACAGTGTCGGCGCTGGCGGCGCAAAGCGACTACTGGCTCGAATACCAGGGCCGCCTGACCCACCCGATGCGTTACGACGCCAGCCTGGATCGTTATGTCGAAACCAGCTGGGACGACGCCTTCGCCCTGATCGCCAAGCACCTGAACGCGCTGGAGTCGCCCGACCAGGCCGAGTTCTACACCTCGGGCCGGGCCAGCAACGAGGCCGCCTACCTCTACCAGCTGTTCGTGCGCGCCTATGGCACCAACAACTTCCCCGACTGCTCGAACATGTGCCACGAGGCCAGCGGCCTGGGCATGGACGACAGCGTTGGCGTGGGCAAAGGCACGGTGACCTTCGATGACCTGGAGGAAGCCGACGCCATTTTCGTCATCGGCCAGAACCCTGGCACCAACCACCCGCGGATGCTCGAACCGCTGCGCGAGGCAGTGAAGCGTGGCGCCCAGGTGATCTGTTTCAACCCGCTGAAAGAGCGTGGCCTGGAACGCTTCCAGCACCCACAGCATCCGCTGGAGATGCTCACCAACGGCTCGGAACCCACCTCCTCCGCCTACTTCCGCCCGGCCCTGGGCGGCGACATGGCGGCCATGCGTGGCATCGCCAAGTTCCTCTGGCAATGGGAACGCGAAGCGCTGGCGAACAATGGCGAGGCGGTGTTCGACCGCGCCTTCATCGCCGAGCACACCTCGGGCCTGGACGCCTACCTGGCCGAGGTCGACGCCACCAGCTGGGAGCACATCCTCGAACAGTCCGGGCTGTCCCTGGAGGATATCGAGCTGGCCGCGCGCATGTACCGCAAGGCCAAGCGGGTGATCATGTGCTGGGCCATGGGCGTGACCCAGCACACCCACTCGGTGCTGACCGTGCAGGAAGTGGTCAACGTGCAATTGCTGCGCGGCAATATCGGCCGGCCGGGCGCCGGGCTGTCGCCGGTGCGCGGCCACAGTAACGTGCAGGGCGACCGCACCATGGGCATCAATGAACTGGCCCCCGCCGAGTTGCTCGATGCCCTGGAGGCGCGTTTTGCCTTCAAGGCGCCGCGCAAGCACGGGCACAACACGGTGATGGCGATCGCCGCCATGGAAGAAGGTCGTGCCAAGGTGTTCATCGGCCTGGGCGGCAACTTCGCCCAGGCCACCCCCGACAGCCCGCGCACCCACGCCGCCCTGCGCAACTGCGAGCTGACCGTGCACATCGCCACCAAGCTCAACCGCAGCCACCTGGTCACCGGCCGCGAGGCGCTGATCCTGCCGTGCCTGGGGCGTACCGATATCGACCTGCAAGCCCAGGGCCCACAAGGCGTCACCGTGGAAGACACCTTCAGCATGGTGCACATTTCCCACGGCCAGCTGAAACCCAAGTCACCGCTGATGCGTTCGGAACCGGCGATCATCGCCGGGATCGCCAACGCCACCCTCGGCAGCCACCCGATCGACTGGCTGTGGGTGATCGAGGATTACAGCCGGATCCGCAACCTGATCGCCGACACCATTCCCGGCTTCAAGGACTTCAACCAGAAGCTGCTGCACCCCGGTGGTTTCCACCTGGGTAACGACGCCGCCCAGCGCATCTGGAAAACCGCCACCGGCAAGGCCCAGTTCACCCCCGGCGTGCTGCCGGAACACCTGGTGAGCAAGGGCGTGCGCGACCTGGGAGTGAAGCCGGAGCTGATCCTGCAGACCATGCGCTCCCACGATCAGTACAACACCACCCTGTATGGCCTGGACGATCGTTATCGCGGGGTCTACGGCATGCGCGACGTGGTGTTCGTCAACGAGCAGGACATTCGCCAGCTGGGCTACGAGCCTGGGCAGAAGGTCGACATGATCTCGCTGTGGGGCGACGGTCGCGAGCGACGGGTGAGCGGCTTCACCCTGATCGCCTATGACATTCCACCCGGCCAGGCCGCGGCCTACTACCCGGAAACCAACCCTCTGGTGCCACTGGAAAGCTACGGCGACCGCACCTTCACCCCGACCTCGAAGTTCATTGCGATCCGCCTTGAACCGGCGCCGGCCAGCAACCTGATCCAGTCCTCCGTCGATTGAACCTGCCCGGGGCGGCGCGCGTCGCCCCGGCCCTTTCGAAACCTGCATTGCCGTCGACCGCGAGCCGCAAGGTGCACCGCGGTCGGCCGTGCCGTGCACAGGTCTCGAGCCACTCTGAGGGTATCGTCATGCCAAACCTGGAAGCGCTTGACCTGGCGCGAATTCAATTCGCGTTCACGGTCTCGTTCCACATCATCTTTCCCGCCATCACCATCGGGCTGGCCAGCTTCCTGGCCGTGCTCGAAGGCCTGTGGCTGAAAAGCAATAATCCGGTCTACAAGGACCTGTATCACTTCTGGTCGAAAATCTTTGCCGTCAACTTCGGCATGGGGGTGGTCTCCGGGCTGGTCATGGCCTACGAGTTCGGCACCAACTGGAGCCGTTTCTCGGACTTCGCCGGGAGCATTACCGGGCCCCTGCTGACCTATGAAGTGCTGACCGCGTTTTTCCTCGAGGCCGGTTTCCTCGGGGTGATGCTGTTCGGCTGGAACCGGGTCGGCCGTGGGCTGCACTTCTTCTCCACGGTCATGGTGGCGATCGGCACGCTGATCTCGACCTTCTGGATCCTCGCCTCCAACAGCTGGATGCAGACGCCACAGGGCTTCTCCATCGTCGATGGGCGGATCGTACCGATGGACTGGCTGGCCATCGTGTTCAACCCGTCGTTCCCGTTCCGCCTGGCGCACATGGCGATCGCCGCGTTCGTCGCCACGGCGTTTTTTGTCGGCTCGTCCGCGGCCTGGCACCTGCTGCGCAAGAACGACACGCCGCAGGTGCGCAAGATGCTGTCGATGGCAATGTGGATGGCCTTGATCGTCGCGCCGATCCAGGCGGTGGTCGGGGATGCCCACGGCCTGAACACCCTGGAACATCAGCCGGCGAAAATCGCCGCCATCGAAGGCCACTGGGAAAACATCGGCAACCAACCGACGCCGCTGGTGCTGTTCGGCATCCCCGACATGGACGCCGAGAAGACCGGTTATGCGATCGAGGTGCCTTACCTGGGCAGCCTGATCCTGACCCACAGCCTGGACAAGCAGATCCCGGCGCTCAAGAGCTTTCCGAAAGAGGACCGGCCGAACGCGACCATCATCTTCTTCAGCTTCCGGATCATGGCCGGGCTGGGCATGTTGATGATCCTCACCGGCCTGCTCGGCCTGGCCCTGCGCCGCAACGGTGCGCTGTACCGCAACCGGCTGTTCCTGCGCCTGGTGCTGTTCATGGGCCCGACCGGGCTGATCGCCATGCTCGCCGGCTGGATCACCACCGAGGTCGGCCGCCAGCCGTGGGTGGTGTACGGCTTGCAGCGCACCGCCGACGCGGCGTCGAACCACTCGGTCAGCCAACTGAGCATCTCGCTGGCGCTGTTCGTGTTGATCTACTTCTCGGTGTTCACCGTGGGCATCGCCTACATGATGAAGCTGGTCCGCAAGGGCCCGCAGCCCCATCACGATCATCCGCCACAAGGCGGCCCCGGCCAGGACCGCACGCCGCGCCGGCCGCTGTCCGCAGTCCCCGAGACCTTCGCGTCCGGCAACCCTGCCAACTGAACAAGGAGCTTGCCCATGGGCATTCAAGGTATAGATCTGTCGTTGATCTGGGGCGTGATCATCGCCTTCGGGGTGATGATGTACGTCATCATGGATGGCTTCGACCTGGGACTGGGGATCCTCTTCCCGCTGATCCCGGACGCGCAGGAGCGCGATGTGATGATGAACACCGTGGCACCGGTCTGGGACGGTAACGAGACCTGGCTGATCCTCGGCGGCGCGGCGCTGTACGGGGCCTTCCCGCTGGCCTATTCGGTGATTCTCGAGGCCTTGTACCTGCCGCTGATTTTCATGCTGGCCGGCTTGATCTTCCGCGGCGTGGCCTTTGAGTTCCGCTTCAAGGCCAGCCCGGAAAAACGCCATATCTGGGACATGGCGTTCATTGGCGGCTCGCTGCTGGCGACCTTCTGCCAGGGCATCGTGATTGGCAGTTACATCGCCGGGATCCCGGTAGTCGATCGCCAGTTCGCCGGCGGCAACCTCGACTGGCTGGCACCGTTCCCGCTGTTCTGCGGCCTGGGCCTGATCGTCGCCTATGCATTGCTGGGCAGCACCTGGCTGCTGGTCAAGACCGAAGGCATGCTGGAATCGCGGATGCGCCACTACAGCCGGCCGCTGGCATTCGTGCTGATGGCAGTGGTCGCGGTGCTCTGCGTGTGGACGCCCTTGCTGCACCCGGAAATCGCCAGCCGCTGGTTCACCCACGCGCATATCGTGGTCTTCGGCGCCCTGGTGGTCCTCGGGTTGCTGGCGCTGTTCGGGCTGCTGCGCACCTTGCGCCAGCATCACTCGCACTGGCCGTTCGTGTTCACCCTGGCGCTGGTGTTCCTCGGCTATATCGGCCTGGCCTTCAGCATCTGGCCGAATATCGTGCCGCCTTCCATCAGCCTGTGGCAGGCGGCATCGCCCCCGTCCAGCCAGCTGTTCATCCTGATCGGCACCCTGTTCATCCTGCCGATCATCCTGATGTACACCTGCTGGAGCTACTACGTGTTCCGCGGCAAAGTGAGGATCGGCGATGGTTACCATTGACAGCGAAACCCTTCGAGCCCCTGCCAGGTCGAGGCCTTTCTACCAGCAGGTGGCGCAATTGAGCCTGCTGTTCCTCGGTGGGCTGCTGATGCTGGCCGCCGCCACCGCACTGATGATGGAGTTGGCTTATGGAAGGCTCTGAGGTATCGAGCACTGAAGGTCCGGCCGCCCCCTGGTACCGGCGACTGGCGTGGCTGGTGGGCATCTGGTTTGGCAGTGTGCTGGCCCTGGGTGCGGTGGCCGGTCTGTTGCGGCTGATGATGCAGCTGGCCGGGATGAGCAGTCACTGATTGCGCGCTGCGCCAGTAAAGGCCCGGCGCTTTTTGGAGCGTCGACGCCTTTCCCGGTTTGTGGTTCCAATCAGCCAGATACAACGAGCCCGCGAGGCCCTCACCTCGCGGGCTCTTTGCATCCGGATCAGGGTTGGCGTTCGGCCAACGCTTCCAGCAGATCGGCCGAAGGCACAAAGAACAGGCCGCCGGTCACCGCCGTGCTGAAATCCAGCAGACGGTCATAGTTGCCCGCCGGCCGTCCGACAAACATGTTCTCGAGCATTTGCTCGATGGGCTCCGGCGAACGCGCGTAGCCGATGAAATAGGTGCCGAACTCCCCCGCCCCGGGCCGGCCGAACGGCATGTTGTCGCGCAGGATCTTCACCTCTTCGCCGTCCTTGGTGATGGTGGTCAAGGCACTGTGGGAAGAGCTCGGCTTGACGGCATCGTCGAGTTCGATGTCGGACAGCTTCTTGCGCCCGATCACCCGTTCCTGTTCCTCGACCGACAGCTCGTTCCAGGCGTTCATGTTATGCAGGTACTTCTGCACCAGCACATAACTGCCGCCGCTGAAGGCCGGATCTTCATCGCCGACCAGGGTGAACTCGATGGCCTTGCGCCCGACCGGGTTTTCCGTGCCATCGACAAAACCGATGATGCTGCGCATGTCGAAATAGCGGAAACCCTGCACCTCATCGACCACTGTGATCGCATCGCCCAGCGCCGCGATCAGTTGCGTCGCCAGCTCGAAGCACAGGTCCATCTGGTCCGCGCGAATGTGCAGCAGGATGTCGCCCGGGGTCGCCACGGCCCGGCGCTCTTGCGGGCCGAACTCGCGAAAGGCGTGCAGGGATGCCGGGCGCGGGCCGCCAAACAGCCGGTCCCAAGCCGCCGAAGCAAAACCGCAGACACACGACAGGTTACCCGCGGGCACCCGCTTGCCAACCGAACGGGTGAGGCCCGCCACATCCTCGCACCAGCCCCGTACCTTGGCGGCGGCGTCACTGCCAGGGGCCAGGGTGGCGACGATAAAGATCGCGCTGCTGGTAATCGGGTTGCAGACAGATTGCGGTTCAGGACTGGCGTCGGATATAGGCATGTTCTGTACTCGGCGGAACGGGATAGAAGGACCGCAGAGTAGCAAACAATCGCCCAGTCACAGTGCCTGAGTGGACCGCGGCGCTTACTGCGCCGCCACCCGACGACGCAAGCCCAGGCTCCAGCCCTGCTGCATGCCGGCCGCCGCCAGCAGGATGGCGATCACGCCGATCCATTGCAGCAGCTCCAGGCGATGGCCGAAGGCAAACCAGTCGACGAAGATCGCCGCAATCGGGTAGATGAACGACAGCGCGCCGGTCAGTGCGGTCGGCAGTTTCTGGATCGCGCCGTACAACAGCACGTACATCACCCCGGTGTGCACGATGCCCAGGGTCAGCAGGCTGGCCCAGGCACCCGGCGCCGTGGGCAGCGCGGAAAGATTGGCCCAGGGCGCCAGCAGCAACACCCCGGTGCAGACCTGGATCAGCGCGATCAGGTGCGGCGGCGTGCCGGTCAGGCGCTTGATCAGCAACGCGGCGAAGGCGTACAGCAGGGCCGCCCCCAGCGCCAGGGCGATCCCCAGCAGATAATCATTGCCCCCCGCGCCCTGCTCGCCATGGGCACTGACGATCGCCAGCATCCCGGCAAAGGAAATGCTCAGCCAGAACAGTTTCTGCGCGGTGATTTTCTCGCCGAGAAACAATGCCGCCAGCCCCACCAGCATGAACGGCTGGACGTTGTAGACCGCGGTGCCGATGGCGATCGAGGCCCGGGAATAGGAGGCGAACAGCAGCACCCAGTTGCCGACGATGGCGACACCACTGAGCACGGCGAGGAGAAAGGTGGTGCGCGTCAGGATGCCGGGGCGCAGAAAACCGAAGCCGGCGCAGATCAGCAGCAGGGTCGCGGCGCCGAACACGCAGCGCCAGAACACCACGTCCAGCACCGGCTGCCCGGACACCAGCACGAACCAGCCGATGGTCCCGGAAATCAACATGGCAGCGGTCATTTCCAGTGAGCCGCGGCGTAACAATTTGTCCATGATCACTCTCCTCAACAAGAGCCAAAAGTATGACAATCGGCTCCTGCCCCGCTCAAGACTCAACGGCAGGCTAAACTCGGCTTACACCTTTTTTATCAAGGTATTTCTTAGGTTTTACCTAATGAGGCTGACATGATCGACGAAATTGACCAGGCGCTGATCAGCGCCCTGATGGAAGACTCACGCCGTTCGCTCAAGGCGCTGGCACAGATCAGCGGGCTGTCCTCGCCCAGCGTCGCCGAACGCCTGCGACGCCTGGAAGAGCGCGGCGTGCTCAAGGCCTATACCGTCGAAGTCGACCCCAGGTTCTTCGGCTATCAGTTGCAGGCCATCGTGCGCATCCGGCCGCTGCCGGGGAAACTCCAGGAAGTCGAACGGCAGATCCTGGCCATCCCCGAGTTCACCGAGTGTGACAAGGTCACTGGCGAAGACTGCTTTATCGCCCGCCTGCATGTGCGCGACATGGAGCAACTGGACAACCTGCTCGACCACCTCAACAGCTGCGCGGAAACCAACACCGCGATCGTCAAGAAAAGCCCGGTGAAACGGCGATTGCCGCCGATGGCGTAATGCATGAGCTCACGCACGGCGCTTGTCCCCTGGCGCCTAAAAACTGACTAGACTCAGGGCCTCATCGACGAAGGACTCGCACCGTGAAAACCTGTTTTCTGTTGCTGGCGGTATTGATGCTCTCGGGCTGTGGAACCATCGATACCGTCTTCAGGGAGGATGCGGTGGCCAGCCAGAAACTCAAGGAGCGAAAATCGTACTGCGGTGGAGTCCCGCGCATCTACAGTGGCGTGACTTATGACTTCTGCAGCATGCACGCCCCTGTGCCAGAAAACGGAAGAACTCCCACCGGCCCTGCCTCGACCCAAGGCATGCTGCTCGACATGGCCGTTTCAGGCGTGCTCGACACCTTGCTGCTGCCCTACACCATCTATCAACAACAAACCGACGGCAGCCTGATCATTACCGAGTAGCGCTCCTGGACGGCAATAAACTCTGCGTGCGCTGCCACGACCCGGCTTGACCCTGGCCGGGCGACCAGATCGCAGACAATAAAAAGCCCGCCGAAGCGGGCTTTTTTTGTTTCAAGGCTGGCGATCAGTCGTCGCGGCCCATGATGCCGAACAGCTGCAACAGGCTGACGAACAGGTTGTAGATCGATACATACAGGCTGATGGTCGCCATGATGTAGTTCCGCTCGCCGCCATGGATGATGGCGCTGGTCTGGTACAGGATGCACACCGAGGAGAACAGCACGAAGCCCGCGCTGATCGCCAGTTGCAGGCCGCTGATCTGGAAGAACAGGCTGGCCAGCGTCGCGCCCAGCAGGACGAAGAAACCGGCGGTGATGAAACCACCGAGGAAGCTCATGTCCTTGCGGGAGATCAGCACGTAGGCCGACAGGCCACCGAACACCAGCGCGGTCATCGCAAAGGCCGAGCTGACCACTTCCGCGCCGCCCTGCATGCCCAGGTAACGGTTGAGGATCGGGCCGAGCAGGAAGCCCATGAAACCGGTCAGGGCAAACGCCGACACCAGGCCCCAGGCCGAATCACGGAGTTTGTTGGTGAGGAAGAACAGACCGTAGAAACCGATCAGCACCACGAAGATGTTCGGATAACCGACCCGCATCTGCTGGGCCACGTAAGCCATCACGCCACTGAAGGCGAGAGTGAGAGCGAGTAGGCCGTAGGTGTTGCGCAGGACGCGGCTAACTTCTAGCTGCTCGGCCTGCACGCTGTTATTAACTGCGTAATCCTGTTCGCGCATGGCGACACTCCTGTTGGTTTGAAACGTTCAGTGGCAAAGATCATAACAGACGCTCTGCAACAAGCCATGCACAGAGTTTGACAGTGTGTTTCATTCAGGTATTATGGCGCCCGCAACAAAAACGGAGGTGTGGCCGAGTGGTTTAAGGCAACGGTCTTGAAAACCGTCGACTGTAACAGGTCCATGAGTTCGAATCCCATCGCCTCCGCCATATTCGTCACGCTAAAGCCCCGATTATTCGGGGCTTTTTCGTTTCTGGGGTTTGGTGCGGAGTTAATTCAAAAATTTCACAAAAATCAGCTCTGGATCACCAGGGTCAAGATTCTCCACAGTCCCGCTGTATTGATATCCACTCTGTACCAACAATTGCCGCATGGGTGTATTGGACGTGTTGGTCGAAGTGAAGATCTTTCTGGCAGAGGAGCAATGCTCCAAGTGAGCAATGATTTGCCTACCTGCACCAGAACGTCTATGAGCGTTTGAAACGACTACAAGCGGGATGAACCACTCCCCGAAAAAGCTTTTGTCCAAGCAGCCGTAACCGATCGGGACACGGGGATCGTTCGGCTCACAAGCAACCCAGCATTCGCCCGAGCCTACTACCCTTTCTATTTGTGCTCGACGGCCGTGGTCTTTTGCCGCTATAGGATCCACACGCACCAACCATTCGATATCGCTCAAGACGGCCTGTCTGATTTGCCAATTCATGATCGCGTCCCTTCGGTCAAATTCGCCGGAGTTTACTTCAGCTCCGATGCCCCAGATGCTATTACGCTCAGCGATAGTTCTGATGCAAAGCGCAAATTCGACCATGAACGGGCTAATTGACGCTGGTTACACTGGGTACGCCGAAGGTCCAGTGCCTCTACAGCACGCTATACGGCACTCGCAGCACAATGCATGACAGATCCAAACCTCACTTGCTGCCAGTGCGCGACCACTCATCATCCATAGCGCCCGCGGTATTGGCGACTATCAGCGCCACGACACAGGCAAACAACGCGAACACGGCAAAGACCCCCATCACATGCAAGTAAGGCAGTGCGTTATTCCACGCTCGAGCCACCCCCAGGAAGGCGGCAAATAACCAGCCACTCATGGAGAGCGCGCCCAAGAGAGCAAGGCGAGTACGGGCGGAGTTGGGTAACGAGGCAAAAGGAGCCTTCTGCAGCAGCGGGAAACCGATCCGATGCAACAAAGCGCCGTTGAGGCTAAGCAGCGCGACGACACTGGCCTTGGCCCAGAGTTTTTGATTGAGCAGATACGCACTGCCCTCATAGAGGTAGCCTTGGAGCACCAGCAACAAGCCACTTCCCCAAAGAGCCAATAGCGCGAGCATGACGATCTTTTGAGTCTCGTCGAGGTACTCACGCTGCACCTGGCCCAGCACATCCTTGCGCCAGCTCCAGAGCTTTTGATCAGCCTGTAACACCCTCCCCAGAGCAATACAGGTGGCAATCAGATGACCATACACGAGTAGCATTTTGAGCATTACCTTGACCTTATTCTTATGTGGGCAATGCACTCCCTCGCACCCTTGATTTGAAACTAAATGATACGTACTCATATTTGTATCAACAAGTTACCTGCCCAGCCGTCCATCTGGATCTGGAGTCGCCTGGCCGGCGCCTACGGCATACATTTGCCCTTGAAAACCGGCTTGTACCTGCCTCGAGAAAGTCTGAGGGTCGAGTGCTCAATCGATACCACAGAGCACCGTCATCATGGGTATAACGGTCGGCAGACCTTGGTCATGTGCAAGGAGATGGATGCAAAAAGCCCGGCACTATGGCCGGGCTCTGGTTATTTTCTGGATTCCATCATCTTGTCGGCGAGCGTCTTGGCTCTTTCGATCAACAGGTTCTGCCTGTCTTCGTGAGTGGCCACTCCTACGACCGGTGCCGTCAGGTTGCTTTCGGCAATCAACGCAGCGCAGAAGTATTGATCCCAGACTCTTTGTTCCGACGCCTGCTTGCTTACTTGGTCGGCGATCATATGGGACTCCTTTTGACGAGGTAGCACCGCCATTTTACGCCTGAATCGCGGGCAACCCCTGCCGTAACGGATAGCCGGCAAATGGCGTGATACCTGTCGAACCGTTCGAGCTTCCGGTGCTGTTTGGCAGTTATTTCACGCCAATATCTTCTGCAAAACGAAGCAGATAACCATCAGGGTCCAGGACCAGGAAATTCCTCTGCCCGAATTGCCGGTCATTGCTGCGGTACCAATGCTCTTCGACGGATCTCCTGATCGCGCAACCAGCCTTCTCCAGTGCACAAACCAGGGCAAAGGCATCCGGACACTCGATGGAGAGGTTCATGCCACGTCCGTAGGGAGGCTCCAGGGGGCCCACACGCCAGGGTGAATCGTCATGCCAGTCCTGCTCCAGCATGATCTGGCTGTTGCCAAAGGAGAGAAAGGCAAACTTGTCTTCGGGTCGGTCGTACTCGACCCTGAAACCCAACACGTCACAGTAGAAATACAGACTCTGCTGCAGGTCCGAAACGATCAGTTCCGGCACCAGAGCGTTCAACTTGAACATGCTCTAGCATCCATTCAGTTCCTTGGCCGGCCAATTTACCTGGTTCTCTGCATGCCGGCTTATTTAGCGCGCGGCATGACCTGTCATTGCACCTTCTGCTCGCTGCCAATCTTCTTGGCCCTGTCGATCCCCCACTCAAACGCATCCTCCATATCCAGACCATCCGGGGCCAGGTCATTATCCTCGACAATAACGCTGCCATCCGGCTTGTAGATGCCAATGAACATCTTGAGCGAGCCATCTCTGAGGATCTCTGACCGCACCTTGATCTTGCACCCATTGGAAAGGGTTTCACTGTGGTTCAAATGGCGCTCAGTCATGGCCGCATCCCTCAGTAAATGAAGTTCGAGTAAGGCACAGCCCATTGATTCATGCCAGTCGATAGGCCCCCATCAAGAGTTAGAGACAGATTTTCCGAAGGCCATAAAAAGCCCCGCACAAGTGGCGAGGCTGTTTTTGTATCTGTCAGCGCTTCAGCCGGCAGGTTTCAGTGGCGCCGGGGCGGCCATGACATAACGGGACATCAGGTAGGCGACCAGGCCGCCCAATGCCGCGCCCGCCGCATCGGCCAGAAACAGCGCCAGTTGAGAGGCCGAATGCTGGTAGACCCTGCACATCGCCACCCAGGCGTTTTCCATGAAGCCGGAAGCCCAGTCCCACCCACAGGGGTACACCATCAAGAAGGCCAGCCCGGCGAGGGTGATCCATCCGGACAACCTGGACGGGGCCTGCGAGAAGACGAACCGGGCCAGCTGGCAGATACCGACAAAGAGCCAGGCCGCCAGCATGCTTCTCATGAATTGATCGAATAACTCGAAAAAGGCCATGGCAACCTACGCTGAAAAATCACCGAGCGATGATAGCCATTCGCGTCGCCATAAAAAACCCGGCGCAATGGCCGGGTTTTCATCAATCGCGTAGCGGTGCCTGCAGCTGGAGCCGCGAATCCGGTCCTGTGCCGGGCCCCTTTATCGGCCAGCGGCCTGGCAGGCTCCTGCGCCCTCTTCCCCCACGCCTCCTGCGACCTGGACCAGGGCTTCCAGCAAGGCCTCGGTGTGGTTGATCGATTCCCGGATCTCATCGAAGGCATCCTCCAGATCGCGCACCCTCGCTGTCGCCGAAGCACCGCACAGGGCTTGCTGGATCTGGAACTCATCCTGCTTGAATTGCAGGACATTGGCCCGCAGCCCTTCGATACGAAGGGACAGCTGCGAGATGTGGTGGCGGCGACGCTGAACCATTTCGGTTCTCCTTTATGGCCCTCTTATTTATTCAGATCGTCGCGCACCGGCGGATGTTCAGCAGTTCCTGACCAAAGGCACAGCGCTCCCATGCCCATGGCCAGGCGCTCAAAGCTTGCTGTTCAGCGCCACCAGCAAGGCCGCGTCCCGTCCGTAGATGTCCGGGGCATAGGACAGCTGGCCATGGCTGTCGGCTTGCGCCGTCCAGTACGTGAGCAGGATCGGTACCGGCGTCGACAGCCTGAACTCATGCGTGAGCCCGGTGCTCAGCAACTCGTCGGTACGCACCCGCTCCGCCGGACTCACCAGCAGATCGCGCAGCTGCAACGCATGCTCGACCCGTACGCAGCCCGAACTGAAGGCCCTCGGCCCCTTGTTGAACAACGCCTGGCTGGGCGTGTCGTGCAGGTACACCGAGAATGGGTTGGGGAACCGGATCGCCATCTGCCCCAGCGGGTTTCTCGGCCCGGCCTCCTGGCGCAGGAGGATATTGCCGGGGTTGTCCCAGTCGATATCTTCCACCGCCAGGGGATGCCCCTCGCTATCGAGCACCTGCAGGTTCTGCCGATTGAGGAAGGACTGGTCACGGCGAATTTCCGGCAGTTTGTCTTCGCGGAAAATGGTCGGCGGCACCGTCCAGGTCGGGTTCAGGGTCAGGCGCGTGACCTGGGATTTCAGCAAGGGCGTCTGGCGCTCGGCACGCCCCACCTGGGTCCGGGTCTGCCACACCGGTACGCCGTCCTGATAGACGATCAACTGCGCCGCGGCAAGGTTGACCAGCAGGCTGTCGGGTTCCATGTCCTGCGCCAGCCAGCGAAAGCGTTCGAGGTTGATGCGCAGCTGTTCGCGGCGCATCTGCGGGCTGATATTCAGTTCATTCAAGGTCCCCGCGCCGATCACCCCGTCGACTTGCAGCGAATGGCTGAGCTGGAAGCTTTTCACCGCGCTCACCAGGTCGCCGCTGTAAAGGGTATCGCCCTCGTTGCCAAGGGTGTTCAGGTATCCCTCCTTGAACAGCCGTTGCGCCAACTCCGGCACCCGCGCGTCCTGCATCTGCGGACGCAGCAGCGGCCCGCTGGGCAGCGGTTGCCAATGGGGCAACTCCAGTTGGCGCTGCTGGGCATACAGCTGGCGCAGGTTCTGATATTGCTCGAGGCTCGGCCGCGCCAGCGCGAAGGCCGCCGGGATGTCTTGCAGGCCGGGCCCGGCGATGGCGAGCACCTGCGCCTGGCGATCCAGCTGCAAGGGGTGGGCGTGCCACATCGGCTCGAAACGGGCTTGCGACAGACGGCCGTAATGCAGGTCATGCAGGGCTTGCAGGTAATGCTGGCTGAAGCTCAGGTCGGCGCACAGCGCGTCGCCCGCGAGCGCGCTGGCCGGTGACCGGTAGTCGGCCGGGTCCAGTCCATCGTCGGCCAGTTGCTGCAACTGTGCCTGCAACGCCTCCAAACGTGCGCTGGACGACCAGAGCGGCTGGTCACCCTGCTGTTGGTAAAAGGCCTGTAGCAGGCTCTGGGCGGGAATGTCCAGGTGCGCCGCCAACCCCGGACAGGCAGCGGACAATCGAGTGAATACCAGTTGCACAGGGTTCTCATGATTGACCGGTACATCCTGAGCAGTCGCGACCAACGGCGCAGCGAGCAGGAAAAGGCTCAAGTAACATGCGTGTTTTTTGAACAACTGCTTTACTCCAATCATGGCCATCATGGTGATGGTCAACCTCGGCAGTGGCTGCGAAAAATCGTCCAACCACCTGTAACCAGAACTGCCAGAAGAGCGATAGGACGTCGGGAGCCAAAGTGACTGTGGGGACACTCTAGAATGCTGACCTTTCTGCGCCGGCTCTGCCTGGCAATGACCACCCTAGGCGCGATCTGCAGCCCCGCGCTCGCCGCCAACAACACGACTCCGCTGCTTTACAACAGCCTCGCCCACGCCGCTCCAGAACTCAATCCCCAAGTGCTGAAAAGTGCCTTGAGCGCCATGCAATGCGCCGTCAACAGCGGCGCCAGGCAGGCCCGGCACCTGGCGGTCATCGACTATTCGCAACCTTCCACCGCCCGCCGCCTGTGGATCTTCGATTTGAATAAAAGAACCCTGGTGCTGCGCGACCTGGTCGCCCACGGGCAGAAATCCGGGGAAAACTTCGCCACCCAGTTTTCCAATCGCATGGGCAGCTTCCAGTCCAGCCTCGGCCTGTTTCGCACCCAGGAAAGTTATGAAGGCAGCCACGGTTATTCGCTGCGCATGGACGGCCTGGAACCAGGCTTCAACGACCTCGCCCGCGATCGGGACATTGTGATTCACGCGGCCGACTACGTGAGCCCCCTGTGGAGCCGACGCCAAGGGCGCATCGGCCGCAGCCTGGGTTGCCCGGCCGTGCGGCCACAGGTGGCACGCCAGGTGATCGACCGCCTCAAGGACGGTCAGTTCATGTTTTCCTGGTACCCCGACCAGCAATGGCTGAAATCCTCGCCCTATCTCAACTGCCAGCCACGCCAGGTGGCCAGCATTGTCGCCGCCAGCGGCGGTTAATCCGTTCGTCCCTCAACCGGCGGCTAAGGCCGCCGTTTCCGGCTCTTCGGGTATTTTGACAAAGATGCTGTATTTGGCCCCTTCCATCGCTTCGAAAGCGATGAGCTTGTCCACCAGCGGGCCGCTCAGCACCTTGCCGGCATTGAGCAGCAGCATGCCGTTGTCGGCATTCAGGTTGCGCGCCAGGGTCATGCCGGCAGCCAGGTCCCGGGTGGTCAGGACCCTGACCGTCGGATCGGCCAGGGTGACATCGTTCTGATAGGCCGCGCAGACGCCGACGAAGTCCTCCACCAGGTCCGGATCGTAGAGTTTGCCGGCGTATTTGCGAATGAACAGCAGCGCCTCATCGCTGTTCATCTGCCGTTCGAGGATCAGCCCACGCTGCAACTCGATGAAGTCCACGGCCAGCTTGAGCCAGCGCGAGCCCAGCGGAATCGCCTCGCCCTTGAGATGATCGGGAAAACCACTGCCATCCCAGCGCTCCTGGTGATGCAGGATGATGCGCGCCGCGTCCTTCATCGGCTCCAGGGTCATCAGCAGCGATTCGCTCTGTTTCGGGTAGGCGCGGTACAGGTCGCGCTCGGTGTGGTGCAGCAGATCCGCTGGCGCGGTCATCATGCTGTCGGTCCAGCTCAGCTTGCCGATGTTGTACAACGCGGCGGCCATGGTCATGTCGCGGCTTTCGCTTTCATCCAGGCCATGGGTGATGCAGTAGACGCGAATCAGTTCGATGATCTGCCGGTTGGTCTGCTTGGCCTTGGGCAAGCGCAGGTTCGCCAGCAGCGAAAACACCTCGGTGCCGGTCACGTAGCTGCGCTTGAGCTCTTCATAGGCCAGGTCGAGCATGTCGGCGGTCTGTTGCAGCTCGGCGGTGCGCGCCGCAACGCGCTTTTCCAGGGTCGAGTTGAGGCTCTTCAGTTGCTCGTTCTGCTGCCGGGTCAGCGCTTCCAGACGCAGGCGCTCGCTTTCGGAATGGTGATGGGCCAGGGCCTGGCGCAGCGTCACCAGCATGTCCTCGTCGTTCCAGGGCTTGCTGATATAGCGATGGATCTGTCCTTCGTTGATGGCCTTGGCGATCAACGTCATGTCGGCATAACCGGTGAGCAGGATGCGCAGCGTCGATGGATAACGCTGATGGATATGGGCCAGCAAGGTCGCGCCGTCCATGCCCGGCATCCGGGCGTCGCTCATGACCACGTCGACCGGCCGCTGTTCGAGGATTTCCAGGGCCTTGGTACCGCTGTCGGCCAGCAGGATATCGTAAGGCTGGCTGCGTAACAGCCGGCGAAGGCTATTGAGAATCGATTCCTCATCGTCGACCAGCAGTACCGTCGATCTGTCCTGGGCTGCGCCCGCTGTATGTTCTTCCATGTCTCCCCCTCCCTTTTGACTTCGATCAGACCTGCCTTCTGGGACAGGCTAGATGACTTGTAGCGTTTCGGCATGGATTTGACGCCGGCCGATTAGCGCATACAGGGGAGCCTGACTATGCTCAAGGCGAAAATGGATTGCATGTCCAGGAAGCAGGAAGGGAAGCCCGATGAGCCTATCTATAAGGTCCCCGCGCTGGGTTGGAGCACGACGATGATGGCGTCGGCAGACCGGACCAACCGGCGAATTCTGATCGTCGACGACACGGCGTCGATCCACGAGGATTTTCGCAAGATCCTCGCCGCCACGGATGCCCCCGAAGACGGCCTCAGCGACGCCGAGGCCGCCCTGTTCGGTACGCCCGTGAGTGCCGCGCTGGAGCACTTTTTCCTCGACTCGGCATTCCAGGGCCGGGAGGCGCTGAACATGGTGCAAGCGGCGCTGGAACGCAATGCGCCCTATGCCATGGCCTTCATCGACATGCGCATGCCGCCTGGATGGGACGGCCTGGAAACCATCGAGCGGCTGTGGCAGGTCGACCCCAAGCTGCAAATCGCCCTGTGCACCGCCTACTCCGACTACTCGTGGGAAGACATCGCCGAGCGCCTGCAACTGGGCGACCGCCTGCTGATCCTGAAAAAGCCCTTCGATGCCATCGAGATCCGCCAGATGGCCAGCGCCCTGACCGTCAAATGGCAGATGACCGAAGACGCCGCGCTGAAAATGGACCAGTTGGAACAGGCGGTCGAGGAACGCACCCGCGAGCTGGCCGATGCCAACATCATCGTGCAGAACAGCCCCACCATCCTCTATCGCCTGCGCGGCGAGCCGTCGTTCAAGTTGATGTACATCTCCCACAACATCACCAAGTTCGGCCATGTGGCGGCGCAACTGGTGGCCTCGGCCGATTGGGCCCAGACGCTGATCCACCCCGATGACCAGGCCAAGGTCGAGAGCGCCATGCTCCGGGTCCTCGACCGGGATGTGGCGGGAGCGTCCATCGAGTTCCGCATGCGCACCGGCGACGGTGCCTTCCGCTGGGTGGAAAACCGCTACATCCCGGTGCGCAACGACCAGGGCCAACTGGTCGAAGTGGAAGGGATCATCCTCGACATCACCGAACGCAAGCTAGCCGAAGAAAAGATGGCCCTGATGGCCCGCACCGACAGCCTGACCGGGCTGGCCAACCGCGCCACCCTGATCGAGCGCCTGCACCAGGCATTCGCCGCGGCCCGGCGGGGATCCTCGCCCTTCGCGATGTTTTACCTGGACCTGGACCACTTCAAGCGCATCAACGACACCCTCGGCCACCCCATCGGCGACCTGTTGTTGCAGGAAGTGTCCCGACGTATCAGGGCCTGTACCCGGGAAAACGATGTGGTGGCGCGCCTGGGTGGCGACGAGTTCGCGATCCTGCAACTGGACGTCGACGAGGCCACGCACTGCGCCGCGCTGGCGACGAAAATCCGCGACACCCTGGTGCTGCCCTACTCGCTGGAAGGTAACGAGGTGCGCATCTCGGTGAGCATCGGCATCAGCCTCTACAGCCCGCAGACCCTGAGCGCCGACAGCCTGATGGCGCAGTCGGACATGGCGCTGTACCGATCCAAGGACCAGGGCCGCAACCAGTTCCATTTCCACAGCGAGGAAATCAACCGGGAAGTCACGGAGCGGGTGACCCTGGCCAACGAGTTGAAGCTGGCCCTGGAACGCGACGAACTGCACCTGCATTACCTGCCGGAAGTCGATCTCGGCACCGGCAGGATCCTCGGCATGGCAGCGCAGGTCCGTTGGCTCCACCCCCGGCGCGGCTGGCTCGAGGCCGAGGATTTCATGCCCGCGGCCGAGAAGACCGGCATCGTCATCGCTCTCGGCCATTGGCTGCTGGACCAGGCTTGCCGGCAGATGAGCGCCTGGCGCGACCAGAACGTGGCGCCGCCGTTGATTGCGATCCATTTGTCCCTGGTCCAGCTCAAGACCGGATCGGAACTGATCTACGACGTGCTGCGCACCACCACGCGCTGGGGCCTGTGCCCGTGGGACCTGAGATTCGACGTCACCGAGGGTACCCTGGCCCAGACCAAGTGGACCCACAACGATATCCTGCCGAGGTTGTGCGAGCTGGGCGTGAAGATCGCCATCGACGATTTCGGCACCGAGTATTCCTCGTTCGACTACCTCAAGACCTACAGGGTCAACCACCTCAAGCTTGCCCAGCGTTTTCTCGACAGCGCCAGCAGCGACCCGGACAACGCCATGACGCTGCGGGCCATCCTCAACTTCGCCCGCGAGGTGGGGATCGGGGTCACCGCTGAAGGGGTGGAAACCCAGGAGCAGCGCACGACCCTGATATCCAGCGGCACGCCACTGGGGCACTCACTTGGTACGGCAGTCGACAGCGACCAGGCTGGCGAACTGCTCAAGGCCAGGTCTGTCGCTATGGATGGCAGTGCCTGGCCGGCGGATCCCACGTCGGAGCATTTCAGGTGAGCCCTTTATCCGTGGCGCCCAATCGGCGGATTCTGATCATCGACGACACACCGGCGATCCATCAGGACTTTCGCAAGATTCTCAGCCCCGAAGACGAAGGGCTGTTGGGCAGCACCGAAGCCTTGCTGTTCGGCGTCAACAGCAGGCCTCACCAGCACTTCCAGATCGACTCCGCCTACCAGGGCGAAGAGGCCGTGGAACTGGTCAAGCGCGCCCAGGCCGAAGGCCGGCCGTATGCCCTGGCTTTCATCGACATGCGCATGCCACCCGGCTGGGATGGCCTGCAGACCGTCGAACGCCTCTGGAAAACCGACCCGCAGCTGCAGATCGCTTTATGCACGGCGTTCTCCGATTACTCCTGGGAAGCCATGGCCGAACGCATCGAGTTCGGCGACCAGCTGTTGATCCTGAAAAAGCCATTCGACAGCCTGGAGATCCGCCAGATGGCCAGTGCCCTGACCTGGAAGTGGCAACTGGCGCAGGACGTGGCGAGCAAGATGCGCAACCTGGAACAGACCATCGAGGAACGGGTCCAGGAACTGCTGAGCGTGTCGCACCTGCTGCATTACGATGTGCTCACCGGGCTGCCCAACAGCACCTTGCTGGGCGACCGCCTGACCCAGCACCTGTCACAGTCACGCCGTCATGACCGCAAGCTGGCGGTGATGTTCATCGGCCTGGACCGTTTCAAACGCATCAACAATGCCCTCGGGCACCCGGCGGGAGACGAAATGCTCAAGCTCGTCGCCCAGAGCCTGGCGGCGGCGGTGCGCGAGTCCGACTCGGTGTTTCGCTACGGTTCGGACGAGTTCGTGGTGATTCTCGGCGACATCCTGCATCCGCAGCAGACCCGAGGGGTGGCCGAAAAACTCCTGGCCGCCGTCAATACCCCTCACTCCGTGGCAGGCCACGACCTGACGGTCACCGCCAGCCTGGGCATCAGCATCTACCCCGACGACGGTTCCGATGCCGTAACGCTGATCAAGAAGGCCGAGACCGCCATGCGCAACGTCAAGGATTGCGGCCCCAACGACTTCAGTTTTTTCATCGACGACATGAACCTGCGCGCGCGCCAGCAGCAGACCCTGGAAACCGGCCTGCGCCTGGCGTTGCAGCGCGAAGAGTTCGTCCTGCACTACCAGCCCAAGCTGGACCTGGCCCGGGGCACGGTGGTCGGCGCCGAAGCGCTGGTGCGCTGGAACCGGCCCGGCCATGGCTGGGTGTTCCCCTCGGCCTTCATCCCGGTGGCCGAAGACAGCGGACTGATCGTCGCCCTCAGCCAATGGGTATTGCGCCAAGCCTGCCTGCAATCCCAGGCCTGGCAAAAGCAGGGCCTGCCCCCCATCTGCATGTCGGTGAACGTGTCGGCCATCGATTTTCGCCAGCGCGACTACGTCGAGCGTCTCACCCGCACGCTGACCGAGACCGGGCTCGCCCCGAAGCTGCTGGAGCTGGAAATCACCGAAAGCGTGCTGATGCAGAACGTCGACGCCACCATCGCCACGCTCCGCGCCATCAAGCAACTGGGCGTGCGCCTGGCCATCGACGACTTTGGCACCGGCTACTCGAGCTTGAGTTACCTGCAGAAGTTCCCGGTCGACGTGCTGAAGATCGACCAGTCGTTCGTGCGTGACCTGGGTACCGACAGCAACGACGCGAAACTGGTCAGCAGCATCATCGACCTGGGCAAGAGCCTCAACCTGAGCATCATCGCCGAAGGGATCGAGACCCTCGAGCAACTGGACTTCCTCAAGCGCCACCATTGCGAGGAAGGCCAGGGCTTCTACTTCAGCAAGGCCGTGGAGCCCGACGCCTTCGCCCGCTTCCTGGTCGACTCCCTGCAACCTCACCTGCCCCATCCATGAAGTTGTGCCTGGTAAGGAAACCTCCATGTTGTCACTCGTCTTACTCCTTTCGACTGGCTTGCTGTTCGCTCCAGGCGCCGCGGCTGCGCCACTGGAAGGACCGCTCAAACCCCTCCCCGCAGTTCCGGTGCTGGACAGCAAACGGGTCGAACTGGGACGACGACTGTTCAACGACCCACGCCTGTCGGTGAACAACAGCCTGTCATGCGCCAGTTGCCATCGCCTCGACCAAGGTGGTGCCGACACCGTCCCGCACTCCCTGGGTTTCGATGGCAAGCCGGTGGTGGTCAATACCCCGAGCGTGTTCAACGCCAGCCTGAACTTCCATCAGTTCTGGGACGGTCGGGTCGAGACCCTGGAAGACCAGGTGCATATCGTGGTGCAGAGCCCCAGTGAAATGGGCAGCGACTGGAAAGTCGTGGTACAGCGTATCGCCGACGACCCAGCCTATCGCACCGCCTTCGCCGACGCCTACCCCGACGCCGTGACCCAGGGCAATATCCAGGGCGCCCTGGCCGACTACGAGCGCACCCTGCTCAGCGTCAACTCGCGCTTCGACCAGTACCTGGCGGGCAACACCGAGATCCTCGACATCGAGGAAAAGTACGGCTACCAGCGCTTCCAGGAATACGGCTGCATCGCCTGTCACCAGGGGGTGAATATCGGCGGCAACATGTTCCAGAAATTCGGCGTGCTCGGCGACTACTTCGCGGCCCGGGGCAATCCGACCGAGGCCGACCTGGGACGGTTCAATGTCACGGGCGAAGAAGAAGACCGCAATGTGTTCAAGGTACCGAGCCTGCGTAACGTCGCGGTCACCGCGCCGTACTTCCACGACGGTTCGCAAGCCACCCTCGAAGGCGCCGTGACGGTGATGTTCAAGTACCAGTTGGGGCGTACACCGTCCGAGGAAGACAAACGCCTGATCGTCAAGTTTCTCAAGACCCTGACCGGCGAGTGGGAAGGCAAACCCTTATGAAAGTATCCCGTCGCGTGAGCATCCTGCTGCTGTCCGCCCTGGCGGCCCTGCTGGCTTCGATCCTGTTGTTTCTCTACCTCAAGTCCAGGTCCGACCAGACCGTGACCTACACCGAATCCCGCGACCTGATCCGCCAGATCAAGCAGCAGGATTCGCTGTGGGAGAACGAAATACTCAAGGCCAGGGTGGCCATCACCCACAACTACGACCCACTGGTTTCACCCCTGGGCGAAATGACGCGCCTGTGGCAGAAATTCGACTCGATAGAGGCTCAGAACCAGCGCAACGATTCGCCGCTGTGGCGCAACGCCCATGACGGCTACCTGAGCGCGATAAAGGAAAAGACCCGGCTGGTGGAACAGTTCAAGTCGCACAACTCCGTGCTGCGCAACTCCCTGGCCTTCCTGCCGACCGCCGAGGACGACATCCAGCAGGAGCTGGCGCAACTGCAGGACGTGGACAAATTGCAGTTGCAGAACATCGCCACCGATACCTACGACCTGTTGCTCAGCAGCCTGGAGTTCGCCCAGGTCACCTCCGCCGACCGGGCCGCGGACATCCTGGTGGGCCTGAACAAGCTGGCGGTCAACAAGGAGCGCTTGCCCACGGACTTCCATGAGCTGATCGATACCCTCAGCAACCACGTCGGGCTGATCCTGCGCGAGCAACCCAAGGTCAACCGCCTGCTCGAGGAAATAGAAGTGGTGCCGGTCGACGAACGCCTGGACGACATCACCGTCCTGCTCAACCGCGACCAGCAGCAGGCCGAGACCGTCGACCAGCAGTACCATTTCTACCTGCTGCTGTTTTCCGCGCTGCTGGTGCTGCTGCTGATCTGGCTGGGCATCCGCCTGATCCGCAGCTTTGCCGAGATCAACCAGATGAACCGGGCCCTGGTGACCGCCAACGACGAACTCGAGCAAAGGGTCGAAGAGCGCACGCGCCAGCTCAAGGACACCCAGAGCGAGCTGCTCGACACCGCCCGCCAGGCCGGCATGGCGGAAATCGCCACCAACGTCCTGCACAACGTCGGCAACGTGCTCAACAGCGTGAACATCTCCGCCGACCTGGTCAGCCGCAAGCTGCGCAACAGCAAGGCCCAGGGGCTGGGCAAGGCGATGCAACTGATCAACGAGCACAAAGAGGACCTGGGCAACTTTCTCACCGAGGATGCAAAAGGCAAGTTGCTGCCCGGCTACCTGAACCAGCTGGTCGAGGCCATCGACCTGGAACAGCAAGGCATGACCGAGGAGCTGACGCAACTGAGCAAAAGCGTCGATCACATCAAGGACATCGTCGCCACCCAGCAATCCTATGCGGGTGCCAGCAGCCTGCTGGAACCCCTGTCGATCAGCGAGCTGCTCGAAGACGCGCTGCGCATGAACTCCGGCGCCCTCACCCGCCATCATGTGACCGTGCTCAAGGATTACGCCGATGTGCCGCGGATCATGGGCGACAAACACCGCCTGCTGCTGATCCTGATCAACCTGATCAGCAACGCCAAGTACGCCATGTCCGACCTGGCCAACCAGACGCGCAACATGACCCTGGCGGCAGCGGTGGTCGACGGCGAAACCTTGCAGATCAGCGTGCGCGACGAAGGCGAAGGCATCGCCCCGGAAAACATGACCCGCATCTTCGCCCACGGCTTCACCACCCGTAAGGAAGGCCATGGGTTCGGCCTGCACAGTTGCGCACTGGCGGCCATCGAGATGAATGGCCACCTGACCGCCCACAGCGACGGTCCGGGCAAAGGCGCGCTGTTCGTCCTGCAGATCCCACTGATCCCCGCCGAAGGTGAGTCATGAACAACCCGATAAACCGGCGCGTCCTGCTGATCGACGACACCCCTACGATCCACGACGACTTCCGCAAGATCCTCACCCCCAAGACCGGCGACAGCGCCGACCTCGATGCAATGGAAAGCACGCTGTTCGGCAGTGCGCCGAAAACCGCCGCCACGGTGTTCGAACTGGACTCGGCCTACGGTGGCCAGGAAGGCCTGGGCAAACTGCTGGAGGCGGCGAGCAAGGGCCAGCCCTATGCCCTGGCCTTTGTCGACATGCGCATGCCCGATGGCTGGGATGGCGCGCAAACCATCGAAGAGTTGTGGAAACACGACCCACTGCTGCAGGTGGTGGTGTGCACCGCCTATTCCGATTACTCCTGGGACGAGTTGCTCGATCGCCTGAACGGTCATGACCGCCTGCTGATCCTGAAAAAGCCCTTCGACAATATCGAAGTCCAGCAGATGGCCAACACCCTCACCACCAAGTGGGAAATGACCTTGCGCGCGCAGCTGCAGATGAGCGAGCTGGAAGAACGGGTGGAGCAACGCACCCTGGCGTTCAAGCAGGCTAGCGCCGCGCTGCAACGGGAAATCGACGAGCGCAAGCTGCTGGAAAGCCAGCTGGTGCAATCGGAAAAGCTCGCCTCCCTGGGCCAGTTGGCCGCCGGGGTCGCCCATGAAATCAACAACCCGATCGGCTTCATTTCCTCCAACCTCGGCGCCCTGGACAATTACTTCAAGCGCTTGCAGGAGATGCTCGAGGCTTACGCCAACGCCGAAACCGGGATCGGCGCCAGCGAGCTGCGCGATCGGCTGAAACAGCTGCGCACGGACATCGAGCTGGATTTCCTCCTCGAGGACATTCCATTGCTGATCAAGGAGTCCAAGGACGGCATCGGCCGGGTCAGCCAGATCGTCAAGGACCTCAAGGACTTTTCCCGGGTCGATTCGACCCAGGAATGGCAATGGGCGAACCTGCAACAGGGCATCGACTCGACCCTGAACATCGTCGCCGCCGAGATCAAGTACAAGGCCGACGTGATCAAGGAGTACGCCGAGCTGCCGGAGGTCGAGTGCCTGCCTTCGCAGATCAACCAGGTGGTGATGAACCTGATCGTCAACGCCGCCCAGGCCATGGGCAACGAACGGGGCACCATTACCCTGCGCAATGGCGTCGAGGGCGAAAACGTATGGATCGAAGTGGCCGACAACGGCTCGGGCATCCCGCCGGACAGCCTGCAGAAGATCTTCGACCCGTTTTTCACCACCAAGCCCGTGGGCCAGGGCACGGGGCTGGGGCTGTCGCTGTCCTACGGCATCGTCAAGAAGCACCGCGGCGACATCTCGGTGCGCAGCGAGGTCGGTGTCGGCACCACCTTCCGCGTCGAGCTTCCCGTGCACCAGAGCAAAAAGGCCGGCTGAACGGCGTTCTCGATGACGCCACCGCTTCTGTAGGAGCCAAGCTTGCTGGCGATCCAGGCAGCGCGATGGGTCAGGTAAACCCCCATCGCGGGCAAGCCTCGCTCCTACAGGGACCGTGCATGCCACGAGCCCGATCTCTTGTATGATGGCGCGCTTCAAGAATGGGTCGCGGATTTCGTCTTGCCAATGACCACCGGAGCAAATCCGGCCTGACGCCTTCAGGGCACACAGCGCTTCCCCCGTCTTAAACAGCACGATGCTTTCCCGAGCGCGCCTGGACCTCCGTGCCTGGTATTCGCCGGGGCCGGGATCGCCATCGTCGAGGAGCTTTTCATGGATATGCTTTACCGGGCCTCCCGCCAGGGGCTGCCCGCCCCGCGGTTCGCGCGCAATCTGCTGAGCCTGCTGCTGGCCGGTGCCGCACCCGTGACCCAGGCCGCCGAAACCGAATTGCCGGCGCTGACCGTGACCGGCGAAGACCGCTCCGGTTATCAGGCCAGCAGCGCCGCGGTCGGTGGTTTCGAGGCGGCTCCCCTGCTCGACACGCCGGCCTCGATTGCGGTGATCAACGAAGACTTGATCAAGGACCAGCAGGCCCGCCTGCTCAGCGAGGTGCTGAAGAACGACGCCTCGGTCGGTGAAAGCTACGCGCCGGTCGGTTACTACGAGAACTTCACGGTGCGCGGTTTCTCCCTGAACGCCGCCAGCAGCTACCGGATCAATGGTCGCAGCATCACCGGCGAGCAGAACGTCGGCCTGGAAAACAAGCAGCAGGTGGAATTGCTCAAGGGGCTGAACGGCCTGCAGAGCGGCGTCAGCGAACCCGGCGGGCTGATCAACTACGTGACCAAGCGCCCCACCGACGTGCGCTCGGTCACGGTCTCCACCGACGATCGCGGCAGCGGCTATGTGGCCACCGACGTCGGCGGCTGGTTCGGCAGCGAACAGCAGTTCGGGCTGCGCGCCAACCTGGCCCACGAGGACATCCACTCCTACGTCGAACACACCAATGGCCAGCGCGACTTCGCGTCCCTGGCCTTCGACTGGAACATCAGCCCCGACGCCCTGTTGCAACTGGATGTCGAGTACCAGACCAAGGAACAGCGTTCGGCCCCGGGTTATCAGTTGCTCGGCGGCTCCAGCCTGCCGCACCACGCCTCGCCGAAAAAGCTCCTGGCGCACCAGAGCGGCTCGAAGCCGGTCAGCACCGACGCGCTGAACCTCAATGGCAATTTCGAATACCGCTTCAACGATCAATGGAAAGGCAACCTCAGCGCCTCGCGCAGCCGGGTGGTGATCGACGACTACAGCTCGTTCGCCTGGGGTTGCTATGGCGCCGCCAGTTGCGCCGGCACAGCGGTGCCCAATCACTTCAGCCCCGAGGGCGACTACGACATCTACGACTTCCGCAGCCCCGACGATACCCGGCGCAACGATGAGGTACAGGCCGTCCTCAGCGGCAGCTTCGACACCGCCGGCCTGGGTCACGAACTCAGCGTCGGGACCAGCGCGTTCCGCCGCGTGGTGGATAAGCGCGACCCGATCAACCAGATGATCGGCAGCGCCAATATCAACGGCGAACCAGCGGATTTCGCCCGCTACGACGGACCGCTCAACGACTCTTACCGCCGCCTGGACAGCCGCCAGTACGGATTGTTCTTCAACGACCGCATCAGCTTCAACGAACACTGGCAGACCGTGCTCGGCGGGCGTGAAGTACGCCTGGACGAGGAAACCTTCGACGACCAGGGCGATACCACCCGCCACACCCAGCGTTATGTGTTCCTGCCCCAGGCCGCGCTGATCTATAAGCCGGTGCAGAACCTGGCGCTGTACACCCGTTACAGCAAGGGCCTGTCCCTGGGCGGCGAAGCGCCGTGGTTCGCCAGCAATGCCTTCGAGATCCTCGCGCCCACCGTGTCGCGGCAGATCGAGGCCGGCATCAAATACGACTGGCAGCGCATCAGCCTGGCCGCGGCGCTGTTCCAGATCCGCCAGGCCTACCAGTATTCCCGGCCGAATGGCGACGGCACCTTCACTTTCACCCAGCAGGGCGAACAGAAGAACACCGGGCTGGAACTCTCGGCCAATGGCTGGGCCACCCAACGCCTGCAAGTCTCGGCCAGTGTCGCAGCGATCCGCGCGCGGGTCACCGGCAGCGACACCCCGGAGTACGAAGGTCACCAGGCGCTCAACGTGCCGACCCTGCGCGCCAGCCTCTATGGCGACTACGCCCTGCCCTGGTTCGACGGTTTGGCACTGCTTGGCGGGGTGCAGTACAGCGGTCGCAAATACGCCAACCGCGAGGGCGAAGTGCAGACCGGCAGCTACGCCGTGTTCAACATCGGCAGTCGCTACAGCACCCGCATCGACGGTTACGACACCGTGTTCCGGTTGACCGTGGACAACCTGTTCGACAAGCGCTACTGGCGCGATGCCGGTGAATACATGGGCGATGGCTACCTGTTCCAGGGCGCGCCCCTGACCGCGCGCTTGAGTGCCTCGATCAACTTCTGATCGGGGCCAGGCCTACTGGAAGGCGTCGACCAGGACGTCGAAAATCATCCGATTCGAGGTCCTGACCAGCAGCAGATCGGAACCCGCGCGCCACCACTGGTAACCGTCGTAACGCGGCAACTGCCGGACCAGCCTGGGGTTCAAGCGTCGCGATTGCTGCGCGGGCAACGTCCTGCCCCGGCGAAGGTTCTGCCTGATGTCCGCCGGCAGGGCCGCGGTCGGGCTCCAGTCCCGCTTCGAAGCCTGCAACAGCGTTTTCACCTGGTAGTAGTTGACCACGGGAAGACGCTCCCAATTCGCATGATCGTTGGAGTACCGCGCGTTCGCCTGCGCGCCAGGCGCAGCGTCGGCATCCAGCGGGATCGATAGCAGAATCGAGACGATCGAGATTAAAGAGCCAGCTCTGAACATCGCCTTCTCCAGGCATCATTGCGTCGAGCTTATGGAAAGGGATTCCCCGGCAATAGTTCCCGGGCAGGCGTGACCTGGATGTTTCGGTCAGCAAGGCGCCATGGGCGCAAGGCAGGGTCGCAGGACGCGAGGGCAAAGGCGCTTGAGCGCGCCGCACAAACAAAAACGCCGCTCCTGGGAGCGGCGTTTTTTTTAACCTGGAACGAACAGCGGGTTCCGGGTATTGGCGGCATCCAACAGTGTTGGGCGCAGCCGGGTATTACAGAGCCATGTCAGCCGACGGGTTGCTCTCTTGCGCTTTCGGCTTGTCGCCAGCCGGCTGCTGAGGAGCAGCGGTCTGACCGATGGCCGGTGGCGGAGTCAATTGCAGCACTTCGCTGGTGTAGGCCCACTCTTGAGCGACACGCTCAGGACTGCCGTTGAGCTGGGTACCGTAGCTCGGCACGATCTGGTGCAGCTTCGCCTGCCAGGCAGGCGTCGCGACCTTGTCCTTGAAGACCTTCTCCAGCACGCTGAGCATGATCGGCGCGGCGGTCGAAGCACCTGGCGAGGCACCCAGCAGGCCGGCAATGCTGCCGTCCTTGGCGCTGACAATCTCGGTGCCCAGTTTCAGCACGCCACCCAGCTGCTCGTCGCGCTTGATGATCTGCACGCGCTGGCCGGCCTGCCACAGACGCCAGTCTTCAGCCTTGGCGTTAGGGAAGTACTCTTTCAGGGCATTCAGGCGGTCTTCATCCGACAGCATCAGCTGGCCGGCGAGGTACTCGACCAGCGGGTACTCCTTGATGCCGACCTTGGTCATAGGCCAGATGTTGTGAGTGGTGGTAGTGGTCAGCAGGTCGAGGTACGAACCTTCCTTGAGGAACTTGGTGGAGAAGGTCGCGAACGGGCCAAACAGGATCACGCGCTTGCCGTCCAGCACGCGGGTGTCCAGGTGCGGAACCGACATCGGTGGAGCGCCGACCGACGCCTTGCCGTAGGCCTTCGCCAGGTGCTGCTCGGCGATCGCCGGGTTCTCGGTCACCAGGAACGAGCCGCCCACAGGGAAACCGGCATATTCCTGGGCTTCAGGGATGCCCGACTTCTGCAGCAGGTGCAGGGCACCGCCGCCCGCGCCGATGAACACGAACTTGGCGTCGGTCTGGGTTTCAGTACCGTCTTTCAGGTTCTTGTACACCACGCGCCAGGAGCCATCTTCGTTACGCTTGATGTCTTCCACTTCGCTCGACAGCTTGAGCGAGAAGTTCGGCTGGGCTTTCAGGTGGCCGACGAACTGGCGGGTGATCTCGCCGAAGTTCACGTCGGTGCCGAGCGGCGACCAGGTGGCGGCGATCTTCTGCTTCGGATCGCGCCCTTCCATCATCAGCGGGACCCACTTCTTGATCTGCTCCGGGTCTTCGGAGTACTGCATGCCGGCGAACAGCGGGCTTGCCTGAAGCGCTTCGTAGCGCTTCTTCAGGAACTTGATGTTGTCATCGCCCCACACGAAGCTCATGTGCGGAGTGGAGTTGATGAACGAACGCGGGTCCTTCAAGACATTGTTCTTGACCTGCCACGACCAGAACTGGCGGGAAATCTGGAACGCTTCGTTGATCTCGATGGCCTTGGCGATCTCGACCTTGCCGTCCTTGTTTTCCGGGGTGTAGTTCAGTTCCGCCAGGGCAGAGTGACCGGTACCGGCGTTGTTCCAGCCGTTCGAGCTTTCTTCGGCAACGCCGTCGAGACGCTCGACCATTTCCATCGACCAGCCCGGCTCCAGCTCATTGAGCCAGACACCCAGGGTCGAACTCATGATGCCGCCACCGATGAGCAGCACATCCACTTTCTTGGTCTCGGCGGCGTACGCGGAGCTGAGCCCCATCGTCATCGCCAAGCCCAGCAGGGCCGTGTTCACTTTTTTCAACATACAGTAGTTCCTACGATAGAACGCCATCCGCCCCCCCATTCTCGATCATCAGTCGCCCCGGCACCGCCATGGGTTCCCGCACTCAGAAGAACTGAAGGGTGGGCACACAAGGCCGACATGACACTATCGACCTCAGTTTATATGTCGCTCCTGCGCTGACTTCTTATTCGCTATTGGCTTCAGCTACTTGAGTGACACTCTTTTGTTGGGACGCCTTCGGACAGCATCGATCGACGGTCCGAAACGCCCGCTAAAACCACATTCCCACAGAGAGACTAGTCGGGTGTAACCAAAGGAGTGAGTCAACAACACCCGGTATCACGATCGGCCTGCTGCCAATGCCCCGATCACCGCCTGACAGCGGCAAGGCCACGGGTATCGCAACAGGGATCGCCCCCAACCCTGGCAGCCCTCCTGCTGAAAACGGACATAATGGCCATCATGGGTGGTGGCTAACGCGCCATTGTCTACTGGACGGATAAAGCCGTCAAAAAAACTGTCAGATTTATCCTGTTTTTATGCAGAAAAGCACCTTGATGATTCAAGAACTTGCCCTGATTCGAGCAAAGTGAGCCCTCCGGACAAGGCCCGGCGAATACCCGGCACAAAAAAGCCCTGAACGGTCAGGGCTTTCTTGTGGGTGGGATCCTGCGGTTCCACGGCAGCGGGCTGTCACTTTGACAGGTCGTTCACGCAAGGCGTGAAGCGGCCTTACAGGCAATCGTGCACGGCCTTTTTCAGCACCGCGGACTTGGCCCAGGGTGTTCCCTGGTAGAGCGAGACCAGGCTGCCGTTCTTCGACTTCACCACTTCCACGACCTCATCCGATGCCAGGCTGCCAGGAGCGGTGATCCGATAACCGTTGGAGATATCGGCCTGGGTGCTCCTGGGCGTCTCACGCTGCCAGGCCGGCAGAACACACTGCGCATAGTCTTTTGGCGTTTTGCCAGTCAGCTCACTGACATTCGGCTTGCCCGGTGCCAAAGCCGTGGGTAACGAACACCCGGCCAACAATCCCATCAGCGACGCCCCTAGCCAAACTCGCATATGTCTTCCTCACCCCTAAAAAATCGAGAAATGTATCATTTGCCCGCGCCGACCGTTAGCAGCACCTGCCTCTTTCGCCGAACGGTCCCCCCGCCCGGCGATCATCACCTGACAGCTGTCAAAAAACCGTTAACCCCATCACGTCCCGAACAGGCAAATGGTTCACCCGTTTTGATGCCGCCCCACACGTACCCGGGTTCCCCCTGGGGACCCTGGACAGCGATCCTCGGGTCAGCGCCAGCCGCCATATCTTTGTCGGGAGCAAGGCGCCCTGGTTCAGCATCACCGACGACCTGGCTCAACATGACACCTATTGAGGGCGGTTGCAGCCAGGCGCGCGTGAGGTGCAGGAGAATGCGGCGAAGCATTTGAGGAACGAACCGCGACTGTTCATAGAGTTCGGATGAGCGGTGCACGCCAACGCGTCCTTTTGGGAATATCTTGAATCGCCAACACCCAAATACAGCCCAAAGGACGCGGCGATGAACAGCATCAAGACTTTCGAAATCCGCTACTGTTTCGCAGGTTCGCAAAGGACCTTCACCTACCAGGGCGCGCGATTGAGCGACAGCGATACCTGGTATCTTGCCTTTCTGCATTCAGGGTGCCTGATTACCCTCGACACCCCCTGCGGCGGGACCTACCGCACCATGCAGACATTCGCCGAGCGCAGTGGCGTCACGCTGGCGAACTGGAGAGAGCTGTCTGAAAAGAACTAGCCCCCCCTCCCCGCAACCGTTCAGACGTCACCTGCCACATTCGCGCAAGGAAGCGCGCTCGACCTGCCCAATGCTCAACGTGTTCAATCACTAGAAACCGCCGGCAAATGCCCGACGCCCCGCCCTGATTTCAGTCCGCAACTCACCGACAAAATTGGCCGCCGCGCGGACACTGGTGAGATGCTCGGTCGATACCCTGGTAATGAACAGGTCGATCCGTCCGCTTTGCGGCTCGAAAACCTTGATCGCCAGGGAGCCGTCGGGGTTGACGGTGCAGGTGCAGGAAAGCGGCAGAAAACCGGACTCCAGGATCTGGCAAAGCTCGTCCATCGAGAGCATGAGAAATTCCTCCTTGGCGACGCCACTTGGAGAGAGTGCCTGTTGAGAATAGGTCACAAGAACGGGGCTCATACCAAGGCATTCAGTGGAAAGTGTTATCCAGCACGCATTTTTGCCAAGCCAATCCGCTCAGTGGCATGGCGCGGACATGGCTTCGACCGTCCGTCGCGGCAGCTCCGCCCGGGAGCATTTTGACGCTGGACCGGCCAGGCGTTATGGTCGCTGGGCTTTCGCACAGCCCCAAGCCGAAACGACTTCCTCCAACCCCATCCAGGATCACCGATGGCCGCCCCCGAACACCCGCATGAAGTGGCCCTGCAGAAGTTTCTCGCGGCGCGCCCGGAGCTTCGTGAAGCACTCGATCACCTCAACCCTCTGGCCGCCCAGGCCAGGGGCGAAACCCAGGAACAATACCGCGCCGAGCGACTGCACGAAGCCTTCGAGGCCGAGGCGGAACGTCAGGGCCTGTTTGCCTGGGAACTGAGCCTGCAACTGACCGCACAGAGCGCGGAGGAATTTGCCGCGCGGCGGCTCGAAGTGCACCGGGAAGTGGCGGAAATGGCCGGCATGCCCTGGAGCGAGTATTGCGAGCTACATGGCCTGCCGCGCGATTGAGCGCCGCTCGGGCCTTCGATAAAGGATCACTGTCACCATGAGTCAACGCTGATGCTGCCCTCTTCCACCAGTCTTCGTAGTAACCCGGAGCTGCTGCGGCGCCAGAAATGGCGCGGCCGCATAGGCCTGTGCCTGGTCGCCAGCCTGTCGGTCCTGGCCGGCATGACCGACGCCATCGGCTTCATGGCCACCGGCGATTTCGTCTCCTTCATGAGCGGCAACACCACGCGCCTGGCCGTCGCCATCAGCGATGCCGACCTGGCCCTGACCCTGCACCTGGTGCTGCTGGTCGCCACCTTCATCGCAGGCAACGCCCTGGGCATAGTCGTCAGCCGCTTTGGCGGGCGCCGCGCCCTGCCGCTGCTGCTGTGCATTGCCACGCTGCTGTGCGCGGCAGCCGCCTGGCCGTTTGAACAACGGCTACCGGCCGTGCTGGCCGCGATCATCTCCATGGGCATGCTCAATGCCGCCGTCGAGGAAGTGAACGGGCTTCCCGTGGGCCTGACCTATGTCACCGGCGCCCTGTCGCGCTTTGGCCGCGGCCTGGGCCGCTGGATGCTCGGCGAGCGGCGCAATGGCTGGCGCGTGCAGCTGGTGCCCTGGAGCGGCATGTTCGCCGGCGCCGTGCTGGGCGCCGTTCTGGAACAGCATCTCGGCCTCGCGGCCCTGTTCGTCAGCGGCCTGCTGTCGGCGCTGCTGGGGCTGTTGTCGCTGAAGATCCCCCATCGCTGGCAACTGGGCTATATGCCGCGCTAAAGCCACTTCGCCGGGCCCGGCATAAAGCTTTATCATGGCCCCAGGTTTGCAGACAGAGTTCTTCATGAAGTTCGCCATTGCCCTTTTCTCCGCCGCTCACGCGCCCTCCTCGCGCCGCGCCCTGGCATTCGCCCAGGCAGCGCTGGCCGGTGGCCACGAGATCGTGCGGCTGTTTTTCTATCAGGATGGCGTGCACAGCGCATCGGACAACATCGTCACCCCGCAGGACGAGCTGGACCTGCCCGCGCAATGGCGGACCTTCGTCAGCGAGCACCAGCTCGATGGCGTGGTGTGCATTGCCGCAGCCCTGCGCCGCGGGGTGTTGAACCAGGAGGAAGCCGCACGCTACCAGCGCCCGGCCGTCAACCTGAGCGCGCCCTGGGAGCTTTCCGGGCTCGGCCAGTTGCACGACGCCGTACAGGCGGCCGACCGCCTGATCTGTTTTGGAGGGCCATGAAACATGGCGCAATCCCTGTTGATTATCAGCCGCCAGGCGCCCTGGTCCGGCCCCGGCGCCCGCGAGGCACTGGATATCGTGCTGGCCGGCGGCGCCTTCGACTTGCCGATCGGCCTGCTGTTTCTCGACGACGGCGTGTTTCAGCTCGCCCCCGGGCAACAAGCCGCCGCCGTGCAGCAAAAGGATCTCAGCGCCAATCTGCAGGCCCTGTCGTTGTTTGGTGTGGAGCAGGTGTTCGCCTGTGGCGCCAGCGTGGCGGAACGTGGCCTCAACCCGGCCGCGCTGAACCTGGACGAGGTGCAGGTCCTGGCCCCGGCCGAACTCGGCGCACTTATTGACCGTTTTGACCAGGTGATCACCCTCTGATGTCGACCTTGCACGTGCTGTCCCACTCGCCCTTCACCGACTCCCGGCTGACCAGTTGCTTGCGCCTGCTTGGCGCGCAGGATGCCATTCTCCTGTGTGGCGACGCGGTGTACGCCCTGCAGCCTGGCAGCGCACCGCTGGCGGCCTTGCAGGCACGCGGGGAGGCGCTGGCGCTCTACGTCCTGGCGGAAGACCACCAGGCCCGAGGCCTGGAAGTTCCAGCCTGGGCCACCAGCGTCGATTACCCGGGGTTCGTCGCGCTGTCGATCCACTACGACAAGGTCAACAGCTGGTTATGAATGCACTGACTGTCGGCGAACGCACCATCGCCCTGGACAAGGACGGCTACCTGGTGGAACTGGACGACTGGTCCAGCGAGGTGGCCGATGCCCTGGCCGCGGCGGAACAGATCGAGCTGACGCCCGAGCACTGGGAAATCCTCGAGCTGCTGCGCGGCTTCTATCAAGAGTTCCAGCTGTCGCCCGCGACACGCCCGCTGATCAAATACACCGCCTTGAAGCTGGGCCCGGACAAGGGCAACAGCCTGCACCTCAACCGACTGTTCAAAGGCACTCCCGCCAAACTTGCCGCCAAGCTGGCGGGCCTGCCCAAGCCGACCAATTGCCTATGACCGATTTCACCTCGCTGACCACCGAAACGCCCGCCGAGCATCCTTTCGCGCAGTTCGTGCGCATTCTCGGCAAAGGCAAACGCGGCGCCCGCAGCCTCACCCGTGAAGAAGCCCGCGAAGCCATGGGCATGCTGCTCGACGACAAGGTCGAGGACACCCAGCTCGGCGCCTTCCTGATGTTGTTGCGGCACAAGGAAGAAAGCCCCGAGGAACTGGCCGGCTTTACCGAGGCCCTGCGCGAGCGACTGCAGGCGCCACCGATCAAGGTCGACCTGGACTGGCCCAGCTACGCCGGCAAAAAGCGCCACCTGCCCTGGTTCCTGCTGGCCGCCAAGTGCCTGGCACAGAACGGCGTGCGCATCCTGCTGCACGGTGGTGGCGCCCACACCGCCGGCCGGCTGTACACCGAGCAATTGCTGGAACAATTGCACATCCCGTTGTGCCGCGACTGGCAGGCGGTAGGCAAGGCGCTGGACCAGGGCAACCTGGCCTTTATCCCCCTGGGCGACTGGGCGCCCCAGTTGCAGCGCATGATCGACCTGCGCAACACCCTGGGCCTGCGCTCGCCGATCCACTCCCTGGCGCGCATCCTCAACCCGCTGGGCGCGCGCTGCGGCCTGCAAAGCATCTTCCACCCCGGCTATCAGGGCGTGCACCGCGATGCCAGCGGGCTGCTGGGGGACAACGTCATTGTGATCAAGGGCGACGGCGGCGAAATCGAGATCAACCCGGACAGCGCCAGCCATCTGTACGGCACTACTGGCGGTGTCAGCTGGGATGAGGAATGGCCGGCGCTGTCCGAGCAGCGCCATGTCAAACCAGCCGCCCTCGACCCCGAGCACCTGAAAGCCGTCTGGCGCGGCGATGTGCAGGACAGCTACCCGCAACTGGCGCTGATCGCCACCATGGCCCTCGCCCTGCGCGGGCTCGGCGTGCCGCGGGAGCAGGCGTTCGAGCAGGCTCGGCAATACTGGGACGCTCGCAACAAATCGATTTAACCGATCATAACCGCCCGACTTTTGCGTAATTCGTTCGAACTTCTCGGATTAAACTGCACGCCAATGCACACTGACCGAGGAGCTTTTTCATGGGCCTGCTGATTGAAGGACGCTGGCACGACCAGTGGTACGAAAGCAGCAAAGACGGCGCCTTCCAGCGCGAACAGGCGCAACGCCGCAACTGGGTGACCACCGACGGCAAACCCGGCCCTAGCGGCGAAGGCGGCTTTCGCGCGGAAGCCGGCCGTTATCATCTGTATGTCTCCCTGGCCTGCCCGTGGGCGCACCGCACCCTGATCCTGCGCAAGCTCAAGGGTCTGGAAAGCCTGGTCGATGTGTCGGTGGTCAGCTGGCTGATGCTGGAACAAGGCTGGACTTTCGACCGGACCCTGGGCTCCAGCGGCGACAAGCTGGACCACCTGGATTTCCTCCATCAGCGCTACACCGCCGATACCCGCGACTACACCGGCCGCGTCACCGTGCCCGTGCTCTGGGACACCCAGCAAAAACGTATCGTCAGCAACGAATCGGCGGAAATCATCCGCATGTTCAACAGCGCTTTCGATGACTTGAACGGCAACGACCTGGACTTCTACCCGGAACCGCTACGCCGCGAAATCGACGAATTGAACGCGCGCATCTATCCGGCGGTGAACAACGGTGTGTATCGCGCCGGCTTCGCTACTTCGCAGCAAGCCTACGAAGCGGCCTTCGACGATCTGTTCGCCGAACTCGACTGGCTGGAACAGCGCTTGGCCGGCCAACGCTACCTGGCCGGCGAATACCTGACGGAAGCGGACATCCGCCTGTTCACCACGCTGATTCGCTTCGACGCGGTGTATTACGGTCACTTCAAGTGCAACCTGCGGCGGATCGCCGACTATCCGAACCTGTCGAACTGGCTGCGAGAGCTGTACCAGTGGCCGGGGATCGCCGAAACCGTGGACTTCACCCATATCAAGGGGCACTACTACGCCAGCCACCGCACCATCAACCCGACCGGCATCGTGCCGAAAGGGCCGGTGCAGGACTTCGATGCAGCGCATGATCGCGAGCGTTTGAGCGGGCGTGGGGTTTGGCAAGGCAACAAGCAATAACTCAGGAGAGCGATCGTTCTTGAGATCGCTATCGCGGGCAAGCCTCGCTCCTACAGAAGAGATGTTCTGTGCAGGAGTGAGATTGCCCGCGATGCTGTTCAGACCTGCGACTGCGCGCCTTCGAACCAGGCGAGCTTCTCGCGAAGCTGCACCACTTCGCCGACGATCACCAGGGTCGGCGCATGCACTTCATGCTCCGCCACCAGCTTCGGCAGGTCCGCCAGGGTGCCGGTGAACACCCGCTGGTTGGAGGTCGTGCCCTGCTGGATCAAGGCGGCCGGCGTGTCCGCCGAACGGCCATGCTGGATCAGTTGTTCGCAGATCACCGGCAAGCCCACCAGGCCCATGTAGAACACCAGGGTCTGTGCAGGCGCGACCAGATCGGCCCAGGGCAGATCGGTGGTGCCATCCTTCAGGTGCCCGGTGACGAAACGCACGGACTGCGCATAGTCACGATGGGTCAGCGGAATCCCGGCATAGGCCGCACAGCCGCTGGCCGCGGTAATCCCTGGCACCACCTGGAACGGAATGCCCTGGGCCGCCAGCTCTTCGATCTCTTCGCCGCCACGGCCGAAGATGAACGGATCGCCCCCCTTCAGACGCAGCACGCGCTTGCCCTGCTTGGCCAGGTCCACCAGTTGCTGGTTGATCTGCTCCTGGGGCAAGGCGTGATCGGCGCGGCGCTTGCCGACATACACCCGCTCGGCATCGCGACGGCACAGTTCGAGAATCGCCGGCGCTACCAGGCGGTCGTAGAGCACCACGTCGGCTTGCTGCATCAGGCGCAAGGCGCGGAAGGTCAGCAGGTCCGGATCGCCCGGCCCCGCCCCCACCAGATACACCTCGCCCGGCGCATGGGGTGCTTCGCCGGCAATCTTGGCCTGCAGCAAGCGCTCGGCCTCCTCGCCCTGCCCGGCCAGCTGCCGGTCGGCGATCGGTCCCTGGAACACGTCTTCCCAGAAGGCACGACGCTGCTGCACGTCCGGAAACAGGCCTTTGACCTGATTGCGAAAACGCGCAGCCAGGCCGGCCAACTGACCGTAGGTCGAGGGAATCCAGGTTTCCAGCTTGGCCCGGATCAGGCGCGCCAGCACCGGCGCATCGCCACCGCTGGAGACGGCAATGACCAGCGGCGAACGGTCGACGATCGCCGGGAAGATCACGCTGCACAGGGCCGGCGCGTCCACCACATTGACCGGCACACAACGCCGATGAGCATCGGCGGAGACCTGGGCATTGAGCGGTTCGTCGTCGGTGGCGGCGATGATCAGCATGCAGCCGTCCAGGTCCGCCTCGAGATAACCGCGCAACCGGCATTCGCCGCCGCTGGCCGTGACCAGCTCGCGCAATTGGGGTTCCACTTCAGGTGCAACTACCCGCAGCAGCGCACCGGCGTCGGCCAGCAGGCGGGATTTGCGCAAGGCAATTTCCCCGCCGCCGACCACCAACACACGACTGCCGCGCAGGTTATGAAACAGCGGCAGAAATTCCATTTAGCCGATGACCTCGAGGCCGCCCATGTAAGGTTTGAGCACCTCAGGCACCCGGATCGAACCGTCGGCCTGCTGGTAGTTCTCCAGCACCGCCACCAGGGTACGACCGACCGCCAGGCCGGAACCGTTCAGGGTGTGCACCAGTTCCGGCTTGCCAGTTTCCGGGTTGCGGAAGCGCGCCTGCATGCGACGGGCCTGGAAGTCGCCGCAGTTGGAGCACGACGAAATCTCGCGGTACTTGTCCTGGCTCGGGATCCACACTTCCAGGTCGTAGGTCTTGACCGCGCTGAAGCCCATGTCGCCGGTGCACAGCGCCAGGGTGCGGTAAGGCAGCTCCAGCAGTTGCAGGACTTTCTCGGCGTTGGCAGTCAGGCCTTCCAGGGCTTCCATGGAAGTCGATGGCTCGACGATCTGGACCATCTCGACCTTGTCGAACTGGTGCTGGCGGATCATGCCGCGGGTGTCGCGGCCCGACGAACCGGCTTCGCTGCGGAAGCACGGGGTGTGGGCGACGAACTTGATCGGCAGTTGCTTCGAATCGAGGATCTCGCCGGCCACGATATTGGTCAGCGACACTTCGGCGGTCGGGATCAGGTACAGATCGGCTTCGTTTTCACGGCTGATCTTGAACAGGTCTTCTTCGAACTTCGGCAACTGGCCGGTACCCACCAAAGCCGGTGCCTGCACCAGGTAAGGGGTGTAGGCCTCTTCGTAGCCGTGCTCGCTGGTGTGCAGGTTGATCATGAACTGCGCCAGGGCGCGGTGCAGACGGGCGATCGGCCCGCGCAGCAGGGCAAAACGCGCGCCCGACAGCTTGGCCGCGGTCTCGAAGTCCAGCCAGCCGTGTTTTTCACCCAGGGCGACGTGGTCCAGGATCGGGAAGTCGAACGCCGTCGGCGTGCCCCAACGGCGTACTTCGACGTTACCGTCTTCGTCGTCGCCAACCGGCACCGATTCGTGAGGCAGGTTCGGGATGCCCTGCAGGATCGCATCCAGCTCGGTTTGAATGGCGTCCAGCTCGACCTTGCCGGCCGCCAACTCGCCCGCCATGCGCTCGACATCAGCCATCAGCGGCGCGATGTCTTCGCCGCGCTGCTTGGCCTGACCGATGGACTTGGAGCGCGCGTTACGTTCGGCCTGCAGTTGCTCGGTGCGGGTCTGGACGGTCTTGCGCTGTTCTTCCAGCGCTTCGATGCGTGCTACATCCAGGGCAAAGCCACGGGATGCCAGGCGGTCCGCTACGTCCTGAAGGTTGCTACGTAACAGTTTGGAATCGAGCATGTCGGTCTCTCGTTTATCAAAGTTTGGTCAGGGACAGGCCGGCCCAGGTCGCGAGCAGCCCGCCGAATACGCTGATGGCCGCATAGCCCAGGGCCAGCGGTATCTGTCCGCTTTCCAGCAGACGCACCGTATCCAGTGAAAAGGATGAAAAAGTCGTCAGGCCGCCAAGGAAGCCCACCATCAACCCGGCACGCACCTCGATGGGCACCTCCGGGCGTATCAGAAACAGGCCGTACAGCACGCCGATCAGCAGGCAGCCCACGATATTAACGGCCAGCGTCGCGGTATAGAAGTGCCGCGGCCAATTGGCGCTGATCCAGTTGCCGGTGGCAAAGCGCAACAGGGTGCCGGCAACGCCGCCCACCGAGACGGCAACGATCAATGGGATCACGGCTTTCTCCGCTGCTTGGGGCTGGCCTGGTCAAGCTCCGCCAGATGCTTGAGCTTCTCGCCGATCTTCAGTTCCAGGCCACGGGGCACGGGCTGATAGAACGGCTGCGGCTCCAGCGCCTCGGGAAAGTAGTCTTCACCGGCCGCGTAGGCATCCGGCTCATCGTGGGCATAACGATATTCGTCGCCGTAGCCCAGCTGCTTCATCAGTTTGGTCGGCGCATTGCGCAGGTGCAGCGGCACTTCCAGCGAACCATGTTCGGCGGCGCTGCGCATGGCGGCCTTGAAGCCCATGTACACGGCGTTGCTTTTCGGCGCGCAGGCCAGGTAGGTGATGGCCTGGGCCACCGCCAGCTCGCCTTCGGGGCTGCCCAGGCGCTCCTGCACATCCCAGGCGGCCAGGCACAGGCTCAGCGCCCGTGGGTCGGCGTTGCCGATGTCTTCGCTGGCCATGCGCACCACGCGGCGCGCCAGGTACAGCGGGTCGCAACCACCGTCGAGCATCCGCGCGAACCAGTACAGGGCGCCGTCCGGGTTGGAACCACGGACCGACTTGTGCAGCGCCGAAATCTGGTCGTAAAAGGCTTCGCCGCCCTTGTCGAAACGCCGACGGGTATCGCCCAGCAGGCTTTGCAGCAGCTCGACACCGATTTCCGTGCCGTCTTCGGCGAGATCGGAGGCGTTCTCCAGCAGGTTGAGCAGCCGCCGGCCATCGCCGTCCGCCGCCGCCAGGAGCATCTGGAAGCCTTCGTCACTGAGGCTCAGCTGGCGTTTGCCCAGCCCGCGCTCTTCGCTCAACGCGCGCTGTACCAGCTTGTGCAGCGCCGCCTCGTCGAGACTCTTGAGCACATACACCCGGGCCCGGGACAACAGTGCGTTGTTCAGCTCGAAGGATGGGTTCTCGGTGGTCGCGCCGATGAAAATCAGGGTGCCGTCTTCAACGTAAGGCAGGAAGGCATCCTGCTGGGACTTGTTGAAACGGTGCACTTCGTCGACGAACAGGATGGTCCGGCGCCCGTACTGGGCCGCCTGCTGCTTGGCGATTTCCACCGCCTGGCGGATCTCCTTGACCCCGGCCAACACCGCCGAGACCGTTTCGAAGTGCGCATCCGAGACTTTCGCCAGGAGCCGCGCCAGGGTGGTCTTGCCCACCCCCGGCGGCCCCCAGAAGATCATCGAGTGCAAGGCCCCCTGCTCCAGCGCTTCGCGCAGAGGCTTGCCGCGGGCGAGCACATGCTCCTGACCGACGTACTCGTCCAGGTTGGCCGGGCGCAAGCGCGCGGCCAGGGGTTGGGCGATCGGGTCACTGCGAAACAGATCCATGGCGGACGATTGAAACCTCTTGGCGTCGACTTATTCTTGAATCACGTCGGCACCCTTAGGGATGTCGAACTTGAACTTGGAAGCGGCGATCGGCTCGTTGGCCTTGACCCCGGTGAACAGGATATTGGTGCGCTGGCCAACGCTGTCAATCAGCTGCATGTCATTCACCAGGCCGTTGCGGAACGACAGGCGCAGGCTGTCGAACAGAGTGTCCTTGGTTTTCGGCTTGAGGATGAAGTCGACCACGCCACCGGCTTCCTTGGCGCTGATATCGAAGCTTTCGCTGATTTTCGACACATCGCCCGACAGCAACAGGGCCGGAGTCTGGGTCAGGCGCTGGTCCAGGGTCTTGATGGTGACCTGTTCCAGGTCCGGGTCCCACAGGGAAACCTTCTTGCCGTCGGAGACCATCAGTTGCTCCTGCGGTGCATCGGTGTGCCAGTAGAACAGGCCCGGGCGCTTGAGTGCCATGTCACCAGCGGTTTCCTGCAGCTGGGTGCCGCTGCCGTCGAGGGTCAGTTGCGAGAAACGCGCGGTCAGGGTCTGGGACTTTTCGAGCAACTGGGTCAGGCGCGCCACGTCTTTCTGATCGGCATGGGCCGACAGTGTCGTTAAAGCCAGTACCGGTACCAGCAACATGCGGATAAGACGCATGGGAGTCCTCATTAGATTCGTGGAAAAAACCGGCGGCGCAGGGTCGCGCCGCCTGTATCGGGTCATTGTCAGTCGCGCATCGGACCCGGCGCTATCACTTCGCGGGAGCCGTTGGTGTTCATGGCGGTCACCACCCCGGCCATTTCCATGGCTTCGATCATGCGGGCCGCGCGGTTGTAGCCGATCTTGAGCTTGCGCTGAACCGCGGAGATCGACGCCCGGCGGCTCTCGAGGACGAACTGCACCGCTTCGTCGTACAGCGCGTCGGTCTCGGCGTCGTCACCGTCGCCACCGCCGCCGCCACCGTCGAAGCCGCTACCGGCCTCTTCGACACCGTTGAGGATGTCGTCGTTGTACTCCGGCGCGCCACGCAACTTCCAGGCTTCCACCACCCGGTGCACTTCATCGTCGGAGACGAAGGCACCATGGACACGGATCGGCAGGCTGGTGCCCGGCGGCATGTAGAGCATGTCACCGTGACCCAGCAGCTGTTCGGCACCACCCTGGTCGATGATGGTCCGCGAGTCGATCTTGCTCGATACCTGGAACGCCATGCGGGTCGGGATGTTGGCCTTGATCAGGCCGGTGATCACGTCTACCGACGGCCGCTGGGTCGCCAGGATCAGGTGGATCCCCGCGGCACGGGCTTTCTGGGCGATCCGCGCGATCAGTTCTTCGACCTTCTTGCCGACGATCATCATCATGTCGGCGAATTCGTCGACCACCACGACGATGGTCGGCAGCTTGGTCAGCAGCGGCGCTTCGTCGTGGATGCTTTCGCGGTTGTACAGCGGGTCGGTCAGCGGCGTACCGGCTTCGATCGCTTCTTTAACCTTGGCGTTGAAGCCCGACAGGTTACGCACGCCCATCTTCGCCATCAGCTTGTAGCGCCGCTCCATCTCGGCCACGCTCCAGCGCAGGGCGTTGGCGGCGTCCTTCATGTCGGTCACCACCGGGCACAGCAGGTGCGGGATGCCTTCGTAGATCGACAGCTCGAGCATTTTCGGGTCGATCATGATCAGCTTGGCGTCTTCCGGGCCGGACTTGAACAGGATCGACAGGATCATCGCGTTCACACCCACCGACTTACCGGAACCGGTGGTACCGGCCACCAGCAGGTGAGGCATCTTCGCCAGGTCGGTGATGATCGGCTTGCCGCCGATATCGTGGCCCAGGGCCAGGGTGACCGGGGATTTGAAGTTGTCGTATTCCGGGGTCGACAGCACTTCGGAGAAGCGCACGATCTGCCGGTCTTCGTTGGGGATCTCGATACCCACGGTGGTCTTGCCGGGAATCACTTCCACCACCCGCACGCTGGTCACCGCCAGCGAACGCGCCAGGTCCTTGGCCAGGTTGGCGATACGGCTGACTTTCACCCCTGCGGCCGGCTGGATTTCGTAACGGGTAATCACCGGGCCCGGGTGGATGGAGTCCACCGACACTTCGACCCCGAACTCCTTGAGCTTGATTTCCAGCAAATGGCCGACGGCGGCCAGCGACTCGGGGGAATAGTTGAGCTGTTTCTTTTCCGCCGGATCGAGAATCGAGATAGGCGGCAAGGTGCCTTCGACCGCGCTGTCGATGAACAGCGGGACCTGTTTCTCTTTCTGCACGCGCTTGCTTGGCTCGGGCGCTTTTACCGGGGCCGGGGCGATCACCGGCGGGACCTGCTTCTCACGATCGGACATGTGCTTGCTCAGGGCCTGCTCGCGCTCGATCAGGCGCTCCTTGACCTTGGCCTGCTCACGTTTGTCGGTGACGGTCGGAGCGACCACTTCGTCGACCCGGGCATCCACTTCACGCAACTGGGCGACCAGTTGCTTGCGCTCGGTACGGGCTGCCCACCAGCGGTTGGCGGCGCCCTGGAACAGTTCGAACAGGTCCAGGGTGATCTTGCCGGTCACATCCATGACCTTGAACCAGGAAAGATCGGTAAACACGGTCAGGCCAAACAGGAACAACGCAATAAACATCAGGGTACTGCCCTGGATGTTCAGTGCGTTCTTGGCCAGGTCGCCCAGGCTTTCGCCCAGCGCCCCGCCCGCGCCGGCCGGCAGGCCAGTCGCCGCATGGAAATGGATATGCGCCAACGCGGCACCGGACAGCACCAGGAACACCAGGCCGATCAGGCGCCAGGAAAACAGCCAGCCGCTCCACTGCCACGGCTCATGGCGCTGACGGAAGATCTGATAAGTCTTGATCGCCAATAACAACGGGAAGATATAGGCGAAGTAACCCAAGACCATAAACAGGATATCGGCGCTGTAAGAACCGGCAGGACCACCGAAGTTCTGCACATCTTCGATCTTGCTGTTATGACTCCAGCCCGGATCGTCTTTGCCATATGTCAGCAATGCCATCATCAGGAACAGGCACAAGGCCCCAATGGCGATCAACGCACCTTCCTTGAGGCGGTAGTGCAATTGCTGGCGCCAGAGTGGGACTACTGTTTTAGGTGCTGCGGTGGATTTCTTCAAAACGCGTCTTTTCCTGCGCCATGGGCGCGTCCAACTGTTGATCGACTAAAAAATACTGCCCAATCCGAGCAGGTAAAAAAGTTGACGAGCGTAACTGGGGCTACTTTTAACATTCTGCCCACGCATTGCGAAACTGTAAGAGCTGCCGAGCGCAATGCCGATGTATTCCATATAGGCGTGCAAACCCGCATTGTACGGGTTTGTAAGCGCCGTGCCACGCTGCTCAATACTGGGTGTAGCATAAGTCAGGAACACTTTACGCAGTATTCAATTTGAGCACGCATTCTCTTTTGTGACAAAGGCTTATGAGGTGTTTTTATGACCGAAGCGAAGCATTCACGCCTGATCATTCTGGGCTCCGGCCCTGCCGGTTACAGCGCTGCCGTTTATGCCGCCCGCGCCAACCTCAAACCGACCGTCATCACCGGCCTGCAAGCAGGCGGCCAGTTGACCACCACCGTGGAGGTCGACAACTGGCCTGGCGATGTCGAGGGCCTGACCGGCCCGGTGCTGATGGAACGCATGCAAAAACACGCTGAACGCTTCGACACCGAGATCGTCTACGACCACATCCATACCGCGGAGTTGCAGCAGCGGCCCTTTGTCCTCAAGGGCGACAGCGGCGTCTACAGCTGCGATGCACTGATCATCGCCACCGGCGCATCGGCCCAGTACCTGGGCCTGCCCTCCGAAGAAACCTTCGCCGGCAAGGGTGTCTCGGCCTGCGCTACCTGCGACGGCTTTTTCTATCGCAATCAGGTGGTTGCCGTGGTCGGTGGCGGTAACACCGCCGTGGAGGAAGCCCTGTACCTCTCCAACATCGCCAAAGAGGTACACCTGGTGCACCGGCGCGACAAGCTGCGCGCGGAGAAAATCCTCCAGGACAAGCTGTTCGACAAAGCCGCCAAGGGCAATATCCGCCTGCACTGGAACCAGAATCTCGACGAAGTGCTGGGCGATGCCAGCGGCGTCACCGGCGCCCGCCTGCGCGATAGCCTCAGCGGAGAAATCCAGGAATTGGCGCTGACCGGCGTCTTCATCGCCATCGGCCACAAGCCCAATACGGACCTGTTCAAGGGCCAGCTGGAAATGCGCGACGGCTATCTGCTGGTCAAGGGCGGCAGCGAAGGCGACGCCACGGCCACCGGCATCCCGGGCGTGTTCGCCGCGGGCGATGTGGCCGACCATGTGTATCGCCAGGCCGTCACTTCCGCGGGCGCGGGCTGCATGGCGGCCCTGGATGCGGAGAAATTTCTCGACGACAACTGACCTCCCGACCTACGCTTGCGGCGGGCCTTGCAGGCCCCGCCACCGCCCTCCCCTTCCGCAAGTCTGAATGCCATGCTGACCTGGTTACAACGCAACAACTTCGACTTTCCCCCACTGGAAAAGGCCCTGCGCGACCCCAACGGCCTGCTGGCCGCCGGCGGCGACCTGTCGGCCGACCGACTGATCCAGGCCTATCGCCACGGCTGCTTTCCCTGGTTTTCCGAAGGCCAGCCTATCCTCTGGTGGTCACCCGACCCGCGCACCGTGTTATTTCCAGACGAACTGCATGTATCCCGCAGCCTGGGCAAGCTACTGCGCCAGCAACGCTATCAGGTCACCTTCGATCAAGATTTTGCCACGGTCATCAGCGCCTGCGCGGCGCCACGCCCTTATGCCGACGGCACCTGGATCACCGAATCGATGCAGAATGCCTACCTCGAGTTGCACAGGCGCGGCCATGCCCATTCGGTCGAAGTCTGGGATCAGGGGGCACTGGTAGGTGGACTGTATGGACTGGCAATGGGCCAGCTGTTTTTTGGCGAATCAATGTTCAGCCGGGCCGACAATGCGTCGAAATTCGGTTTCGTCACGCTGGTCCAACATTTACAGGCATGGGGCTTCGCCCTGATCGACTGCCAGATGCCCACCGACCACCTGCACAGCCTGGGCGCCCGCGCCATTCCACGCCAGGAGTTCGCCGGCTATCTGCAGCGCCATCTGGACCAGCCCAGCCGCGCCATATGGGTTTCCTAGGCGGGTTTTGCCGGTGTGGCTTACACTTAATTCAAAGCTAATCCCGAGGGTTGATTCATGACCGAGTTGGCGCGTTTGAAGTTTTATGCCACTCAACCCCACTCTTGCAGCTACCTGCCCGAAGAACAGGCGACCACGCTGTTCCTCGATCCTAGTCAGCCCATGGATGTGCATGTCTACGCAGACCTGTCGGAAATGGGCTTTCGTCGCAGTGGCGACCATCTGTACCGGCCGCATTGCCAGAACTGCAATGCCTGTGTTCCTGCACGCATTCCTGCCGCGCAGTTTGTACCCAATCGTCAGCAAAAACGCATTCTCAAACGCAATGCCGACCTGAAGGTCCAGCCTGTCAAACCGGGGTTCAGCGAAGAGTATTTCGACCTTTACCAGCGTTACATCGAGCAACGCCACGCCGATGGCGACATGTACCCGCCCAGCCGTGATCAGTTCTCGACTTTTCTGGTGCGCGACCTGCCCTTCTCCAGGTTCTACGAGTTTCGCCTCGATGGGCGCCTGCTCGCCGTGGCCGTCACCGACCTGCTGCCCAATGGCCTTTCCGCGGTCTACACCTTCTATGAACCCGATGAAGAGCGTCGCAGCCTCGGTCGCTACGCCATTCTGTGGCAAATCGGCGAGGCCTTGCGCCTGGGCCTGGACGCGGTCTACCTCGGATACTGGATCAAGAACTGCAAAAAGATGAACTACAAGACCCAATATCGGCCCATTGAGCTGCTGATCAACCAGAGATGGGTCATCCTGAACTAGAAGCCCTTGGCTTGAACCCCACTTTTCGGGCACAATGCACGCCGCTTTTGCCTGGCGCAGTTGCACCGGGCCATTCACTGGACACCGAGGGCTTTACTGCATGTCGAAAGAAGACAGCTTCGAAATGGAAGGCACTGTCGTCGACACCCTGCCCAACACCATGTTTCGTGTGGAGTTGGAAAATGGGCACGTCGTAACCGCGCATATCTCCGGCAAGATGCGCAAGAACTACATTCGTATTCTTACCGGTGACAAAGTGCGCGTCGAACTGACGCCCTATGACTTGAGCAAAGGGCGCATCACTTACCGCGCTCGCTAAGCAAGTCAATACAAGACGCCCGGCTCATGCCGGGCGTTTTTGTTTGCCTGCGATTTGCCCTGCATGCCGACAGAACAGATATAAAGACAGAACAGATATAAAAAAGGCGCCTTGCGGCGCCTTTTTCATTGCGGCCGGTCAGGCCATTTCTGCGGTGGTCTCGAACTCGAAGGTCAGCTCGCCATCCTTGATGTCGATGTGCACCACACCGCCATGTTCGGCCAGTTCGCCAAAGAGTATCTCTTCCGCCAGCGGACGCTTGATCTTGTCCTGGATCAGGCGCGCCATAGGACGAGCGCCCATGGTCACATCGTAACCACCTGCCGCCAGCCAGCTGCGGGCCGCATCGGTGACTTCCAGCTGAACGCGCTTGTCCTCCAACTGCGCCTGCAGTTCGGTAAGGAACTTGTCCACCACGCTCTTGATGACCTCATGACTGAGGCGACCAAACTGGATAATGGTGTCCAGACGGTTACGGAATTCCGGCGTGAAGCTCTTCTTGATCACTTCCATGGCATCGGAAGAGTGATCCTGATGAGTGAACCCGATGGAAGCCCGAGCCGCCGTTTCGGCGCCTGCGTTAGTGGTCATGATCACGATCACGTTGCGGAAATCCGCCTTGCGCCCGTTGTTATCGGTCAAGGTACCGTGGTCCATCACCTGCAGCAGCAGGTTGAAGACTTCCGGGTGTGCCTTTTCGATTTCATCGAGCAGCAATACGCAGTGAGGCTGCTTGGTAATCGCTTCGGTCAGCAAACCGCCCTGGTCGAAACCGACATAACCTGGAGGCGCACCGATCAGACGCGATACGGTGTGGCGCTCCATGTACTCGGACATGTCGAAACGCACCAGCTCGATGCCCAGCGCCTTGGCCAACTGCCGCGCGGCCTCGGTCTTACCGACACCGGTAGGCCCGGCGAACAGGAACGAACCGACAGGCTTGTCTGGCGATTTCAGGCCGGCACGGGACAGCTTGATCGCGGTCGACAGCGAGTCGATCGCTGCATCCTGGCCGAATACTGTCAGCTTCAGGTCGCGCTCGAGGTTACGCAGCAGCTCCTTGTCGGAACTGGTGACGTGTTTCGGCGGAATTCGCGCAATTTTCGCCACGATATCCTCGACCTGAGCCACCTCGATGCGCTTGACGCGCTTGTCGGACGGCTGCAGACGCTGATAGGCGCCCGCCTCGTCGATCACATCGATCGCTTTGTCGGGCATATGCCGGTCATTGATATAGCGCGACGCCAGTTCGGCGGCGGCACGCAATGCCTCATCGCTGTACTCGATGCCGTGGTGCAGCTCGAAACGCCCCTTGAGGCCACGCAGAATACCAATGGTGTCTTCTACCGAAGGCTCGGATACATCGACCTTCTGGAAGCGGCGAGCCAAGGCCCGGTCCTTCTCGAAAATTCCACGAAATTCCTGGAAGGTGGTCGAACCGATGCAACGGATGTCGCCCGAAGAAAGCAGCGGCTTGAGCAGGTTCGAGGCGTCCATCACCCCACCGGACGCCGCACCGGCGCCAATGATGGTGTGAATCTCGTCGATGAACAGGATCGCCTGCGGACGTTTCTTCAACTCGCCCAGCAACGCCTTGAAGCGTTTCTCGAAATCGCCGCGGTATTTGGTACCCGCCAGCAATGCACCGAGATCCAGGGAGTACACCACGCTGCTGGCCAGCAGATCAGGCACCTGGCTATCGACGATGCGTTTGGCCAGACCTTCGGCGATCGCGGTTTTACCTACACCGGCCTCGCCTACCAGCAGCGGGTTGTTCTTGCGCCGGCGCGCAAGAATCTGCGCCACACGCTCGACTTCCTGCTCACGCCCCACCAACGGGTCGATACGCCCTTGGCGCGCCAGTTCATTGAGGTTGCTGGCATAAGCATCCAGCGGATTACCTGAAGAGGAAGACTCACCGCCTTCATCGTCCTGCATATCCTGTTCACCTTCAGAATGATCGCCATGCCCGGGCACCTTGGAGATGCCATGGGCGATGTAATTGACGACATCGATACGGGCAACGCTCTGCTGTTTCAGCAGGAACACCGCCTGACTCTCTTGCTCACTGAAGATCGCAACCAGCACATTGGCGCCAGTCACTTCGCGCTTGCCCGAGCTCTGCACATGGAAGACAGCACGCTGCAGTACACGCTGGAAGCCCAGGGTTGGCTGGGTTTCGCGATCCTCGTCATGCACGGGAATCAGCGGTGTGGTGGAGTCGATGAACTCCTGCAGGTCGTGCTTGAGTTTGTCGAGGTTTGCTCCGCAGGCACGCAAAACGGTGGCGGCGGCCTCATTATCCAAAAGAGCCAACAAGAGATGCTCGACGGTCATGAACTCATGACGCTTCGAACGAGCCTCTTTGAAGGCGAGATTGAGGGTGACTTCGAGCTCGCGGTTTAACATAGCTTCACCTCATACCCAAGTGGTCGGCGTTAACCGTCCTTCTCGATTTCACAGAGTAGCGGATGCTGGCTTTCCCTGGCGTACTGGTTGACCTGCATGGCCTTGGTCTCGGCGATGTCGCGGGTAAACAATCCACATACTGCCCGTCCTTCTGTATGAACGGCCAGCATTACCTTGGTCGCCAGCTCGCGATTCAGGTTAAAAAACACCTCGAGCACTTCGACGACGAAATCCATCGGTGTGTAGTCATCATTGAACAAAACCACCTTGTACATCGGCGGAGCCTGCAACGTCGGCTTAGCTTCCTGTACAGCCAAGCCAGCGGAATCGTCGTCTTGGAAATCCGGGCGATCCTGATTGAATGTTAGTCGAATCTGGCTGATTGCATGCATGGAAAGAAAGGTTCGTTAGTTGTGCAAATACAGTGGTGGGGGCGCTCTGGGGGGATTTCAACTCCGACCGCCGGGTCACCTTGACTATCGGCAAAACGGTGTTACAACCAATAGAGCCCACATTGGGTAATAAAGGTCCGTGCAGTCAATCCTATATTGCGGATTTCGGTACGGATTAACAGGATGATACTCCAGTGATGGAGTCTGTTGCAGAGGGATATGAGCATGGCAAGCGGCAAGGTCAAGTGGTTCAACAACGCCAAGGGTTATGGCTTCATTAATGAGGAGGGCAAGAGCGACGACCTTTTCGCCCATTACTCGGCCATCGAGATGGAAGGCTACAAAACCTTGAAAGCCGGACAGGCCGTGAGTTTTGAGATCACCCAAGGGCCCAAGGGCCTGCACGCGGTGAAGATCAACTCCATCAAGACCCAGAATGCCTCCGCCGCAGCCTCCCCCCAGCAGGAAACGGTCCTGAGCTGAAACACCTGTATCCAGATCCAACCCTAAAAAACAGTCATAAAAAAACGGCCGGTTCAATCATTTGAACCGGCCGCTTCGTTTTGATGCGTACTGCTTACATGTGCGAGATCAACGCATCGCCGAATGCCGACGACGACAACAGCGTGGCGCCTTCCATCAAGCGCTCGAAGTCGTAGGTCACGGTCTTGGCACCAATGGCGCCGTTGGTGCCCTTGATGATCAGGTCGGCCGCTTCGGTCCAGCCCATGTGACGCAGCATCATTTCCGCGGAGAGAATCAGCGAACCCGGGTTCACCTGGTCCTTGCCCGCGTACTTCGGCGCCGTACCGTGGGTCGCCTCGAACATGGCCACGGTATCGGACAGGTTGGCGCCCGGAGCGATGCCGATACCGCCTACTTCGGCAGCCAGCGCGTCGGACAGATAATCGCCGTTCAGGTTGAGGGTCGCGATCACGTCATATTCGGCCGGACGCAGCAGGATCTGCTGGAGCATCGCATCGGCGATGGCGTCCTTGACGATCACATTCTTGCCGGTTTTCGGGTTCTTGAACTGCATCCACGGGCCGCCATCGAGCAGCGTCGCGCCGAACTCCTCCGCCGCTACTTCATAGGCCCATTCTTTGAAGGCACCTTCGGTGAACTTCATGATGTTGCCTTTATGCACGATGGTCAGCGAATCGCGATCGTTATCGACCACATATTGCAGCGCTTTGCGCGCCAGACGCTTGGTGCCCTGCAGAGAAACCGGCTTGACGCCGATACCGCAGTTTTCGTCGAAACGGATCTTGGTGACGCCCATTTCTTCTTTGAGGAACTTGATGACCTTGGTTGCTTCGGCGGAGCCAGCCTTCCATTCGATACCGGCGTAAATGTCTTCGGAGTTCTCACGGAAAATGGTCATGTCGACATCGCCAGGCTTCTTCACCGGGCTCGGCACGCCTTCGAACCAGCGCACCGGGCGCAGGCACACATACAGGTCAAGCTGCTGACGCAAGGCCACGTTCAGGGAACGGATACCGCCACCTACCGGAGTGGTCAGCGGGCCCTTGATGGAAACCACGTAATCCTTGACTGCGTCCAGGGTTTCCTGAGGGAGCCAGGTGTCCTGGTCGTACACTTGAGTTGCTTTCTCGCCGGCATAGACTTCCATCCAGGAGATTTTGCGCTCGCCGCCGTAGGCCTTCTTAACAGCAGCATCGACAACCTTGATCATGACCGGGCTGATATCAACGCCAATACCATCGCCTTCGATGAAAGGGATGATCGGGTTGTTAGGAACATTGAGAGAATGGTCTGCGTTGACGGTGATTTTGTCGCCGACTGCTGGAACCTGAATCTTCTTGTATCCCATGCTGAACTCCGTTGTGTGGATTGAACATCTGGCTGCGTTCGAGCGTACCCCAGTTGAATCTGGACGGGAACCTCATGTTCCACTCATCTGCCGTGAAGGCGGCGCAGTTCGTGGCCTACAAGCCTGAAAGCAAAGGGAAAAGCGCCAAACTCGAGCACTGCGCAGGACTCTACGCCGCCACCCCACCTGCGACCTTTAGACCAATGGACGAGAGCGGTTGCATATGAACCGTCGGCGTTTTGCCAGCTACCTATGTATAATGCCGCCGCTGACCACAGAGTCACGACGGCTGAGCGCTCTGCTACTGGAAAAAAGGAGCCGAGACTTTCCGCCCAAAGCCGGGCTGTTATCGCAGCCCACCCGCTTGACGCTCGACTGATGCACCCAACATCACCGCGAAGAAACCTCGATATTCGGTTCATGAATGACTTTGAACGAACGCGCTTACCCGGCGCCCCTCGAGTTTCTGCGCACGCTTTAGCAAAGAAGAGAGTTAATCCGAATATGCCCACCCGCTCGAAGATCATCTATACCTTCACCGACGAAGCCCCCGCCCTCGCCACCTACTCGCTGCTACCTATCGTCGAAGCCTTCACCGCTTCCGCTGATATTGCCGTGGAAACCCGCGACATCTCTCTCGCAGGGCGTATTCTTGCCAGCTTCCCGGAGCTGCTGGGCGACAAAGCCGTACCGGACCACCTGGCCGAGCTGGGCGACCTGGCTGTAACCCCTGAAGCCAACATCATCAAGCTGCCGAACATCAGTGCCTCGGCACCGCAGCTTCAGGCCGCGATCAAAGAGCTGCAAGCCAAGGGCTACGCCCTGCCGGACTACCCGGAAACCGTGACCAGCGACGCCGACAAAGACGCCAAGGCGCGCTACGACAAGGTCAAGGGCAGCGCCGTGAACCCGGTCCTGCGTGAAGGCAACTCCGACCGCCGCGCTCCACTGTCGGTCAAGAACTACGCGCGCAAGCACCCGCACAAAATGGGCGCCTGGGCCAAAGACTCCAAGTCCCACGTGGCTCACATGAGCCAGGGCGATTTCTACGGCAGCGAAAAAGCCGCCCTGATCGACGCCCAGGACACCGTAAAGATCGAGCTGATCGCTCAAGACGGTAGCGCTACCGTCCTGAAGGAAAAAACCGCCGTACAAGCCGGCGAGATCCTCGATTGCGCAGTCTTGAGCAAGAAAGCCCTGCGTGCTTTCGTTGCCGCCGAGATCGAAGACGCCAAGAAACAAGGCGTACTGCTGTCGGTACACCTGAAAGCCACCATGATGAAGGTTTCCGACCCGATCATGTTCGGCCAGATCGTTGCCGAGTTCTATCAGGACGCCCTGAGCAAGCACGCCGACGTGCTGAGCCAGATCGGCTTCAACCTGAACAACGGCATTGGCGACCTGTACGCCCGCATCAAGGCCCTGCCTGCAGAGCAGCAAGCTGCGATCGAAGCCGACATCCAGGCCGTCTACGCCGTGCGCCCCGCCCTGGCCATGGTCAACTCCGATAAAGGCATCACCAACCTGCACGTGCCGAGCGACGTGATCGTCGACGCCTCGATGCCGGCCATGATCCGTGACTCCGGCAAGATGTGGGGCACCGACGGCCAGTTGCACGATACCAAGGCGCTGATCCCGGATCGCTGCTACGCCACCATCTACCAGGCGGTGATCGAAGACTGCAAGGCCAACGGCGCCTTCGACCCGACCACCATGGGCAGCGTGCCGAACGTTGGCCTGATGGCGAAGAAAGCCGAAGAGTACGGCTCCCACGACAAGACCTTCCAGATCAAGGCTGACGGCGTCGTACGCGTCACCGACAGCAAGGGCAACCTGCTGCTGGAACAGGCCGTCGAAGCCGGCGATATCTTCCGCATGTGCCAGACCAAGGACGCGCCGATCCAGGATTGGGTCAAACTGGCCGTCAACCGCGCTCGCGCAAGCAGCACTCCAGCGATTTTCTGGCTGGACCCGATGCGCGCCCACGACGGCGTGATGATCGAGAAGGTCCAGGCGTACCTGAAGGATCACGACACCGCTGGCCTGGACATCCGTGTCATGTCGCCAGTCGACGCCATGAAGTTCACCCTGGCCCGCACCCGCGAAGGCAAGGACACCATCTCCGTCACCGGCAACGTGCTGCGCGACTACCTGACCGACCTGTTCCCGATCATGGAACTGGGCACCAGCGCCAAGATGCTGTCGATCGTGCCGCTGATGAACGGTGGCGGCCTGTTCGAAACCGGCGCCGGCGGTTCGGCTCCTAAGCATGTGCAGCAGCTGCTGGAAGAGAACTTCCTGCGCTGGGACTCCCTGGGTGAGTTCCTGGCCCTGGCCGCTTCCCTGGAGCACCTGGGCAACACCTACAACAACCCGAAAGCGCTGGTACTGGCCAAGACTCTCGACCAGGCAACCGGTCAGTTCCTGGACAACAACAAGTCGCCATCGCGCAAAGTCGGCAACATCGACAACCGCGGCAGCCACTTCTACCTGGCGCTGTACTGGGCCCAGGCCCTGGCCGCCCAGACCGAAGATGCCGCCCTGCAAGCGCAGTTCAGCACCCTGGCCAAGACCCTGACCGAGAACGAAGCGACCATCGTCGCCGAGCTCAACGGCGTTCAAGGCAAGCCAGTGGACATCGGCGGCTACTACAGCGCCAACCCTGAGCTGGTGAGCAAGGCCATGCGCCCAAGCGCCACCCTCAACGCGGCTATCGCTGCGCTGGTCTAAGCAACACCGCTGTAATACAAACCCCGGCCAGGTGCCGGGGTTTGTGCTTTTTTGGACAACACCCTCCCTGTAGGAGCGAAGCTTGCTCGCGATAGTGGCGCTGCGGTGAGTCAGGCGAAACGCGCTGCTTTCATCGCGAGCCAGCTTCGCTCCTACAGGACTGGCGTTCGCCTTATGATGACCACCCACTCAAGACAGAGCTTTATATATGGAATGGCAACCCCACATCACCGTCGCCACCATCATTGAGAACCAGGGACGCTTTCTGTTCGTCGAGGAGTTCCAGGGCGACCAGGCGGTGTTCAACCAGCCCGCAGGGCACCTGGATCCGGACGAAAGCCTGCTCCAGGCCGCCATTCGCGAAACCCTGGAAGAAACCGGCTGGGACATCGAGCTGACCGGCGTGGTCGGCATCTATCTGTACACCGCCCCCAGCAATGGCGTGACCTACCAGCGCGTCTGCTTTGCCGGCAAACCGCTCAGGCACCACCCCGATTACCCACTGGACGACGGCATCATCGGCCCGCGCTGGCTGAGCCGCGACGAACTGCTGGCCTTGCGCCCGCAATGGCGCAGCGAGTTGATCATCCGCTGCGTCGACGACTATCTGGCCGGGCAACTGCACAGCCTCGAGCTGATCCGTCCGTCGCTTTAACCGCAGTTTTAGCCTTGCAGGCCTCAGCCTGTTAGAATCGCGTCCTTTTTCAAGACACCCGTTAAATTCCTATGCGTGATCCAGCCCCTTCTGACACCCAAAAGAAGCGCGTCATCGTCGGCATGTCCGGCGGCGTGGACTCTTCCGTTTCCGCCCTCCTGCTGATGGAGCAGGGTTACCAGGTGGAAGGCCTGTTCATGAAGAACTGGGAGGAAGACGACGGAACCGAGTACTGCACCGCCATGGACGACCTCGCGGACGCCCAGGCCGTGTGCGACAAGATTGGCATCAAGCTGCACACCGCTAACTTCGCCGCCGAGTACTGGGACAATGTGTTCGAGCACTTCCTGGCCGAATACAAGGCCGGCCGCACGCCGAACCCGGACATCCTGTGCAACCGTGAAATCAAGTTCAAGGCGTTCCTCGACTACGCCATGATGCTCGGCGCCGACCTGATCGCCACCGGCCACTATGTGCGCCGCCGCGACATCGACGGGCGCACCGAACTGCTCAAGGGCCTGGACCCGAACAAGGACCAGAGCTACTTCCTGCACGCCGTCGGCGGCGAGCAGATCGCCAAGACCCTGTTCCCGGTCGGCGAGCTGGAAAAGCCCGAAGTCCGCGCGATCGCCGAGAAACACGACCTGGCCACCGCCAAGAAGAAGGACTCCACCGGTATCTGCTTTATTGGTGAGCGACGCTTCAGCGACTTCCTCAAGCAATACCTGCCGGCCCAGCCCGGCGAGATCAAGACCACCGAAGGTGAAGTGATCGGCCGTCACCACGGCCTGATGTACCACACCATCGGCCAGCGCCAGGGCCTGGGCATCGGCGGCCTCAAGGACGCCGGCGATGAGCCGTGGTACGTGCTGATCAAGGACCTGGAACACAACGAGCTGATCGTTGGCCAGGGCAACGATCACCCGTGGCTGTTCTCCCGCGCCCTGCTCGCCTCCGACATCTATTGGGTCAACCCGATCGACTTGAGCCAACCGCGCCGCCTCACCGCGAAAGTGCGCTACCGCCAGAGCGACCAGCCTTGCACCCTGGAAAAGACCGCCAACGGCTACCGCGCCACCTTCGATGACCCGCAACGCGCGGTCACCCCTGGCCAATCCGTAGTCTTCTATGACGGCGACATCTGTCTGGGCGGCGGTGTGATCGAAGTCGCAGAGCCCTGGAGCAGCAAGGCATGAGCCCGACCCAGGAACAACTGACGGCACTGGGTGGCGTGTTTCTCGCCGCCGTCCTGGTGGACAAGATCGCCAAGACCGGCCAGGTCACCGAAGCGGCCTTGAGCTGCATGCTCGGCAGCCTGCTGATCCGCGACCCGAAAGACACCCTGGAAGTCTACGGTGGCGACGACATCAATCTACGCGAGGGTTATCGCGCCCTGATCGGCGCCCTGGAACGTGACCCCAGCACCCTGCAGCGCGAGCCGCTGCGCTATGCCCTGTCGATGCTCGGTCTCGAGCGCCAGCTGGCCAAGCGCGACGACCTGCTGGAAATCATCGGCAAGCGCCTGCCGCAGATTCAGTCCCAGGTCGAACATTTCGGCCCGGCCCACGAAAACGTGATTGCCGCCTGCGGCTCGCTGTATCAGGACACCCTGAGCACCCTGCGCCAGCGGATCCAGGTGCATGGCGACATGCGCAACCTGCAGCAGCCGAGCAACGCCTCGAAGATCCGCGCCCTGCTGTTGGCCGGCATCCGCTCGGCGCGCCTGTGGCGCCAGTTGGGTGGCCACCGCTGGCAGCTGGTGATCAGCCGCCGCAAACTGCTCAAAGAGCTTTATCCGCTGATGCGCAGCAGCTGAACTGCGCCCGCAAGACCTTTTGTAGTCAGTAACGCGTAAGACGCTGGTCAGTTGGCAACGGACCGGCGGATATTTTCATGTATGATACGCGCCCCATTTCGTTGCCCGACTGTCCGAGAACACCCCATGCAGCTCTCTTCGCTCACTGCGGTTTCCCCTGTTGACGGCCGCTACGCCGGCAAAACCCAGGCCCTGCGCCCCATTTTCAGCGAATACGGCCTGATCCGTGCTCGTGTCCTGGTTGAAGTGCGCTGGCTCCAGCGCCTGGCCGCCCATTCCGCCATCAGCGAAGTACCGGCATTCTCCGCCGAAGCCAACGCTGTGCTGAACACCCTGGCGGAAAACTTCTCTCTGGAACACGCCGAGCGCGTCAAAGAGATCGAACGCACCACCAACCACGACGTCAAGGCGATCGAGTACCTGCTCAAGGAACAGGCCGCCAAGCTGCCTGAACTGGCGAACGTCAGCGAATTCATCCACTTCGCCTGCACCAGCGAGGACATCAACAACCTGTCCCACGCCCTGATGCTGCGCGAAGGCCGCGACGAGGTGATGCTGCCGCTGATGCGCCAGACCGCCGGGGCCATCCGCGAACTGGCCCTGCGCTTCGCCGACGTGCCAATGCTGTCGCGCACCCACGGCCAGCCGGCCTCGCCGACCACCCTGGGCAAAGAGCTGGCGAACGTGGTGTACCGCCTGGAGCGCCAGATCGCTCAGGTCGCCGCCGTGCCGCTGCTGGGCAAGATCAACGGCGCCGTGGGCAACTACAACGCGCACCTGTCGGCCTACCCGGAAATCGACTGGGAAGCCAACGCCCGCGCCTTCATCGAAGACGAGCTGGGCCTGAGCTTCAACCCGTACACCACGCAGATCGAGCCGCACGACTACATCGCCGAGCTGTTCGACGCCATCGCCCGCTTCAACACCATCCTGATCGACTTCGATCGCGATATCTGGGGCTACATCTCCCTGGGCTACTTCAAGCAGCGCACCATTGCCGGCGAAATCGGTTCCTCGACCATGCCGCACAAGGTCAACCCGATCGACTTCGAGAACTCCGAAGGCAACCTGGGCATCGCCAACGCGCTGTTCCAGCACCTGGCGAGCAAACTGCCGATCTCCCGCTGGCAGCGCGACCTGACCGACTCCACCGTCCTGCGTAACCTCGGTGTCGGTTTCGCCCACAGCGTGATCGCTTACGAAGCCAGCCTCAAAGGCATCAGCAAGCTGGAGCTCAACGCCCAGAAGATCGCCGAAGACCTGGATGCCTGTTGGGAAGTCCTGGCCGAGCCGATCCAGACTGTGATGCGCCGCTACAACATCGAAAACCCGTACGAAAAACTCAAGGAACTGACTCGTGGCAAGGGCATCAGCCCTGAAGCGCTGCAGACCTTCATCGACGCGTTGGAAATGCCTGAAGCCGCCAAGGCCGAGCTGAAAAAGCTCACCCCGGCCAGCTACATCGGTAATGCCGCGGCCCAAGCCAAACGCATCTGATCGATGGCAAGACCTTTGACGCCCGGCAGCGCCGGGCGTTTTTATTCCCGTATGAAAAGTGCATTTTTTCAATAGGTTACACATGAATCCTGATATTCCTCTTCAACTTCTGGGCGGCATCAGCGCACGGGAATTCCTGCGTGACTACTGGCAGAAAAAGCCCCTGCTGATCCGTCAGGCCCTGCCCGACTTCGAAAGCCCGATCGACGCCGACGAACTGGCCGGCCTGGCGCTGGAAGAAGAGGTCGAGTCGCGCCTGGTCATCGAACACGGCGAACGCCCTTGGGAACTGCGCCGCGGCCCGTTCGCCGAAGACGAGTTCAGCAAGCTGCCGGAGCGTGACTGGACCCTGCTGGTCCAGGCTGTCGACCAGTTCGTGCCGGAAGTCGCCGAACTGCTGGAACATTTCCGCTTCCTGCCGAGCTGGCGCATCGACGACGTGATGATCAGCTTCGCCGCTCCCGGCGGTAACGTCGGTCCGCACTTCGATAACTACGATGTGTTCCTGCTGCAAGGCCACGGCAAGCGCAACTGGAAGATCGGCCAGATGTGCGACGCCGAGAGCCCACTGCTGCAGCACGCGGACCTGCGTATCCTCGCCGAGTTCGAAGAAACCGAGAGCTGGGTCCTGGAACCCGGCGACATGCTCTACCTGCCACCGCGCCTGGCCCACTATGGCGTCGCGGTGAACGACTGCATGACCTACTCGGTGGGCTTCCGCGCCCCGAGCGCCGCCGAAGTGCTGACCCACTTCACCGACTTCCTCAGCCAGTACCTGCCGGACGAAGACCGCTATACCGACGCCGACGTGCAACCTGTCAGCGACCCGCACCAGATCCAGCACGACGCCCTCGACCGCCTCAAGGGCCTGCTGGCCGAGCACATGAGCGACGAGCGCATGCTGCTGACCTGGTTCGGCCAGTTCATGACCGAGCCGCGCTACCCGGAACTGGTGGTCGGCCCCGAGCTGGAAGAAGAAGACCTGCTCGGCAGCCTCGAACAGGGCGCCATACTGATCCGCAACCCGAGCGCGCGCCTGGCCTGGTCCGAAGTCGACGACGACCTGCTGCTGTTCGCCAGCGGCCAGAGCCGTTATCTGCCGGGCAAGCTGCGTGAACTGCTGAAGATGATTTGCGCCGCCGACGCGCTGCACCTCGACAACCTCGGCCCATGGCTGGCGGACGACGATGGACGCGGCCTGCTGTGCGAACTGGTCAAGCAAGGAAGCCTGGGATTTGCCGATGAATAAGATTCGCGTACGTGTCGCAGACTGGCAAAAGGATAACGCCGAGATCCGGCGCATTCGTGAAGCGGTGTTCATCGTCGAGCAATCCGTCCCGCCCGAACTGGAGTGGGACGCCGACGACGACAGCGCGGTGCATTTCCTCGCGCTCGAAGGCGACTTTCCGATCGGCACCGCACGCCTGCTGCCCGACGGGCAGGTCGGCCGGGTATCGGTCCTCAAGGACTGGCGCGGCCTGAAGGTCGGCGACGCACTGATGCAAGCAGTGATCGGCGAAGCCGAGAAACGCGGCCTCAAGCAGCTGATGCTCAGCGCCCAGGTTCAGGCCACCGCCTTCTACGAGCGCCTGGGCTTCAGTATCGTCAGCGAGGAATTCCTGGAAGCAGGCATTCCTCACGTCGACATGGTCCGCGGCAGCGCCTGAGCAAGCTCTGCGCAGCAGCGAGCCTGCTGGCGATATCCTGCCAGCCGTCACAAAACGCCCCGCCCTCCCCGGATCCAGCAAGCTAAGCTGGCTCCCTGGAGGCCGGGGCGTTTTGCCATCGGCGATTCAACTTGCCCCACCGCGAGCCGACAAACTGTCAAACTCAAGGCTTCCACCCCTAGCGGAGATAACGGACATGTCCCTACGCACCCTGCTCACGACGCTGCTGCTGACTGCGAGCTTTTCAGTCACGGCCGCGACCGAGATCGTGCCCCTGAACAACCGCACCAGCGCCGACCTGCTGCCCGTCGCCCAGAACTTCCTCGGCAAGGAAGGCCGGGTCAGCGCCTACGGCAACCAGCTGATCGTCAACGCTGAACCGGAGAAGATCGAGGAACTGCGCGCCTTCATCGCGCAACTGGATACCGCCGCCAAACGCCTGCTGATCACGGTCGACACCAACGAAAACAACACCCAGAACAATCAGGGTTATTCGGTCAACGGAGCTCCGCAAACCCGCACCATTACCCACAGCACCGTCAGCCGCGATGGCGGCATACAGCAGATTCAGGCCAGCGAAGGCATACCGGCCCTGATCCAGGTCGGCCAGAGCGTGCCACTGACCACCACCCAGACCGACCCTTACGGTCGCCTGCAGAACCAGACCCAGTATCGCAATGTCACCCAGGGCTTCTACGTCACGGCCACCGTCACCGGCGAAACCGTTCACCTGAGCATCAGTACCAACCGTGACCGAATGAGCCAGGAACGTCCCGATGTAGTGAATGTGCAAAGTACCGACACAACTGTCAGCGGCCGTCTTGGCGAGTGGATCACCCTGGCCGGCGTCAATCGCCAGAACCAGGCCGACAAACAGGCTGGAACCCGCAGCTACTCGACTCAGGGCCGGGATGACATGACCTTGCGAGTGAAAGTCGACGCCTTGGACTAAAGCACCGAAAACTGACTGATTAGTCGTATTAGACCAAAGATGTAGTGATATAAAAAAAGCACTACAAAACGTTTGACGAGGCAAAAAACCGAAGGCATGATGGCCTCGCTCCCGCTAATCAGGGGCCCTGGCAAGGGCCTTCGGATCGCCGCTCTAACCTACCCACCTGAGCCGATTCGTGTCTGTACCGCCCACAAGGTGTGTTTGACGAGATTGCGACTGGAACGAGGTTGTCCCGAGGGACGGAAGCTAATTAGGTAGATCGGCAACACACTGATGGTTCGTATGAAGGCCCACGACGCCCGAATGCGCCCGACAGCTGGCCCTCACCTGCTCACTTTCCCCTTGAGCCCATCGTTCACCCGTCGCCATCTGCGCCATAGCCGACTTGACCGCCTAGACTTCTGGTCAGCGAGCAGCCAATTACGCACCTTTGATCCTGCGTATCTGGTGGAGCAAGAATTTTCCACCCCAGACCTATGCGACGAGGTTTATCTCCATGGCACTGACACGCGAACAGCAAATTGCAGCCCTTGAAAAAGACTGGGCTGAAAACCCGCGCTGGAAAGGCGTGACTCGCACTTATTCCGCTGCCGACGTTGTCCGTCTGCGTGGCTCGGTTCAACCTGAGCACACCCTGGCACGCATGGGCGCCGAGAAGCTCTGGAACCTGGTGACCCAGGGTGCCAAACCGTCCTTCCGCCCTGAGAAAGATTTCGTCAACTGCATGGGCGCCCTGACCGGCGGCCAGGCGGTACAGCAAGTCAAAGCCGGCATCCAGGCTATCTACCTGTCGGGCTGGCAGGTTGCCGCGGACAACAACTCCGCCGAATCGATGTACCCGGACCAGTCGCTGTACCCGGTGGACTCCGTGCCGACCGTGGTCAAGCGCATCAACAACTCGTTCCGCCGCGCCGACCAGATCCAGTGGAAATCCGGCAAGAACCCGGGCGACGAAGGCTACATCGACTACTTCGCGCCAATCGTGGCTGACGCCGAAGCCGGTTTCGGCGGCGTGCTGAACGCCTACGAGCTGATGAAGAGCATGATCGAAGCAGGCGCTGCCGGCGTTCACTTCGAAGACCAGCTGGCTTCCGTGAAAAAATGCGGCCACATGGGCGGCAAGGTACTGGTTCCGACCCAGGAAGCCGTACAGAAGCTGACCGCTGCCCGTCTGGCGGCCGACGTTGCCGGCGTACCGACCATCATCCTGGCCCGTACCGACGCCAACGCTGCCGACCTGCTGACTTCCGACTGCGACCCGTACGACCAGCCGTTCGTGACTGGCACCCGTACCCAGGAAGGCTTCTATAAAGTGCGCGCCGGCCTCGACCAGGCCATCGCTCGCGGCCTGGCCTACGCGCCGTACGCCGACCTGATCTGGTGCGAAACCGCCAAGCCGGACCTGGACGAGGCCCGTCGCTTCGCCGAAGCGATCAAGAAGGAATACCCGGACCAGATCCTGTCGTACAACTGCTCGCCTTCCTTCAACTGGAAGAAGAACCTGGACGACGCGACCATCGCCAAGTTCCAGCGCGAACTGTCCGCCATGGGCTACAAGCACCAGTTCATCACCCTGGCCGGCATTCACAACATGTGGCACAGCATGTTCAACCTGGCGCACGACTACGCCCGCAACGACATGACCGCCTACGTGAAGCTGCAGGAGCAGGAATTCGCTGACGCCGCCAAGGGCTACACCTTCGTGGCTCACCAGCAGGAAGTGGGCACCGGATACTTCGACGACATGACCACCGTGATCCAGGGTGGCTCGTCTTCGGTCACCGCACTGACCGGCTCCACTGAAGAAGAACAGTTCCACTGATTCGACTTCACGCTGAAAAACGGCCATTGCAGACCCGGTAAAAGCTAACTGCAGTGCCGCACATCTGACGCCCCGACTGGTTCGGGGCGTTTTTTTTGCCTGCGACTTTTGCAGCGTCACCGACCAACCCCAAGCTCCAGGAGGAACGAGCCAGCTCGCGATGACCTCGCCCGAGCCTATTGCCAATCAGGCAAAACATTGATCCAGAGCGGTATGCGTGGAGGAAAAAGCGGGTAAAAGGGGCCGCTCGCAACTTGCAGTAACGAGCATATAAAAGACAACTTAGCGGCTCTTCATGGGAATCATTGTTTAAAAGCAGCGCCAAATAATATTGATTATCATTTAGAGATGGCGATATTCGTTACAGCGAGGACAAAACATAATTAACAAAACACCCGCTAATGCCCACAGGCCGTGGCTTACGGGGCTTGCAAGAGGAGCCATGTCCTTATTCCGCTAAATAATTTCGCCATGAAAATTTACTTGCCCGGTGTTTAGCCATAAAATCACGGCGATTGATTGCACTGCGACATATCGTCACTGCTTTATTTCTTTATCAAGCTCAGAGACCTTTGCTCTCTGTTAAGGATTACCAGCATGCCCGAAGCGACAGGACTCATGGCCCACAACTGGGGCTTTGCCATTTTCCTTCTGGGTGTAGGCGGCCTCTGCGCCTTCATGCTCGGCGTCTCCAGCCTCCTCGGGTCAAAAGCCTGGGGCCGCAGCAAAAACGAACCGTTCGAGTCCGGCATGCTACCTACCGGTGGCGCCCGCTTGCGGCTCTCAGCCAAATTCTATCTGGTCGCGATGCTCTTCGTGATCTTCGATATCGAAGCCCTCTTTCTCTTTGCCTGGTCTGTGTCCGTCCGCGAAAGCGGCTGGACCGGATTCGTCGAAGCTCTCGTTTTCATAGCAATTCTGTTGGCAGGTCTTGTCTACCTTTGGCGGGTGGGGGCTCTTGATTGGGCTCCGGAAGGTCGCCGTAAGCGGCAGGCGAAGCTAAAACAATGAGGCTTTGGCGATGCAATACAATCTCACCAGGATCGACCCCGATGCTCCTAACGAGCAGTATCCGATCGGCGAACGGGAAACCGTTTCCGATCCGTTAGAAGATCAAGTCCACAAAAACATCTTCATGGGCAAGCTGGAAGACGTGCTGAGCGGCGCGGTCAACTGGGGGCGTAAGAACTCCCTGTGGCCGTACAACTTCGGCTTGTCCTGCTGCTACGTGGAAATGACCACTGCCTTCACGGCGCCCCACGACATCGCGCGCTTCGGCGCCGAAGTTATCCGGGCATCACCGCGCCAGGCGGATTTCATGGTTATTGCCGGAACCTGCTTCATCAAGATGGCGCCGATCATTCAGCGTCTCTACGAGCAAATGCTCGAACCGAAGTGGGTCATCTCCATGGGTTCGTGCGCCAACTCCGGTGGCATGTACGACATCTATTCCGTCGTTCAAGGGGTGGACAAGTTCCTGCCCGTGGACGTCTACGTGCCTGGCTGCCCGCCCCGCCCTGAAGCTTTTCTGCAAGGCCTGATGCTCTTGCAGGAGTCGATTGGCCAGGAGCGTCGCCCACTTTCCTGGGTCGTCGGTGACCAAGGCGTGTATCGCGCCGAAATGCCGTCGCAAAAGGAACAGCGCCGCGAACAGCGTATTCAGGTAACCAACCTGCGCAGCCCCGACGAAGTCTGATTCCAGAGCGCTTCTTACAAAGAACGAAAAACTGGCTTCATTCTTTACGTTGACCGAAAGCGATAAAAAACCATGACTACAGGCAGTGCTCTGTACATCCCGCCTTATAAGGCAGACGACCAGGATGTGGTCGTCGAACTCAATAACCGTTTTGGCCCTGAGGCGTTCACCGCCCAGGCCACCCGCACCGGCATGCCGGTGCTGTGGGTTACCCGCGCCAAACTCGTCGAAGTCCTGACCTTCCTGCGCAACCTGCCCAAGCCGTACGTCATGCTCTATGACCTGCACGGCGTGGACGAGCGTCTGCGCACCAAGCGCCAAGGGCTGCCAGGCGCCGACTTCAGCGTGTTCTACCACCTGCTGTCGATCGAACGTAATAGTGACGTAATGATCAAGGTCGCCTTGTCCGAGAGCGACCTCAGCTTGCCGACCGTGACCGGTATCTGGCCGAACGCCAACTGGTACGAGCGTGAAGTCTGGGACATGTTCGGCATCGACTTCGCCGGCCACCCTCACCTGTCGCGCATCATGATGCCGCCGACCTGGGAAGGTCACCCGCTGCGCAAGGACTTCCCGGCGCGCGCCACCGAATTCGATCCGTTCAGCCTGACCCTGGCCAAGCAACAACTGGAAGAAGAAGCCGCGCGCTTCAAGCCGGAAGACTGGGGCATGAAGCGTTCCGGCGCCAACGAGGACTACATGTTCCTCAACCTGGGCCCGAACCACCCTTCGGCTCACGGTGCCTTCCGCATCATCCTGCAGCTGGACGGCGAAGAGATCGTCGACTGCGTACCGGACATCGGCTACCACCACCGTGGCGCCGAGAAAATGGCCGAGCGTCAGTCCTGGCACAGCTTCATTCCGTACACCGACCGTATCGACTACCTCGGCGGCGTGATGAACAACCTGCCGTACGTGCTCTCGGTCGAGAAGCTGGCCGGGATCAAGGTGCCGGAGAAGGTCGACGTCATCCGCATCATGCTGGCCGAGTTCTTCCGGATCACCAGCCACTTGCTGTTCCTGGGTACCTACATCCAGGACGTCGGCGCCATGACCCCGGTGTTCTTCACCTTCACCGACCGTCAGCGCGCCTACACCGTGATCGAAGCCATCACCGGCTTCCGCCTGCACCCGGCCTGGTACCGCATCGGCGGCGTCGCCCACGACCTGCCACGCGGCTGGGAAAAGCTGGTGAAAGACTTCGTCGACTGGCTGCCCAAGCGCCTCGACGAATACACCAAGGCCGCCCTGCAGAACAGCATCCTCAAGGGTCGTACCATCGGCGTCGCCGCCTACAACACCAAGCAAGCCCTGGAATGGGGTGTCACCGGTGCCGGCCTGCGTTCCACCGGTTGCGATTTCGACCTGCGTAAAGCGCGCCCCTACTCCGGCTACGAGAACTTCGAGTTCGAAGTCCCGCTGGCGGCCAATGGCGATGCCTACGACCGCTGCATGGTCCGCGTCGAAGAGATGCGCCAGAGCATCAAGATCATCGACCAGTGCCTGCGCAACATGCCGGAAGGCCCGTACAAGGCGGACCACCCGCTGACCACGCCGCCGCCGAAAGAGCGCACGCTGCAGCACATCGAGACCCTGATCACGCACTTCCTGCAGGTTTCGTGGGGCCCGGTCATGCCGGCCAACGAGTCCTTCCAGATGATCGAAGCGACCAAGGGCATCAACAGTTATTACCTGACGAGCGATGGCGGCACCATGAGCTACCGCACCCGGATCCGCACCCCGAGCTTCGCCCACCTGCAGCAGATCCCTTCGGTGATCCGCGGCAGCATGGTCGCGGACTTGATCGCGTACCTGGGTAGTATCGACTTCGTTATGGCCGACGTGGACCGCTAAGCATGAACAGCCCGCTTATCCAGACAGACCGTTTCGCCCTCAGCGAAACCGAGCGCTCGGCCATCGAGCACGAGCTGCATCACTACGAAGACCCGCGCGCGGCGTCTATCGAAGCCCTGAAGATCGTCCAGAAGGAACGTGGCTGGGTGCCCGATGGCGCCCTCTACGCCATCGGCGAGATCCTCGGCATCCCGGCCAGCGACGTAGAAGGCGTGGCAACGTTCTATAGCCAGATCTTCCGCCAGCCGGTCGGCCGTCACATCATCCGTGTCTGCGACAGCATGGTCTGCTACATCGGCGGCCACGAGTCCGTGGTCAGCCAGATCCAGAGCGAGCTGGGCATCGGCCTCGGCCAGACCACCGCCGACGGCCGCTTCACCCTGCTGCCGGTATGCTGCCTGGGCAACTGCGACAAGGCCCCGGCGCTGATGATCGACGACGACACTTTCGGCGACGTGCAGCCTGCTGGCGTGGCCAAACTGTTGGAGGGCTACGTATGACCCTGACATCCTTCGGCCCTGCCAACCGCATCCAGCGCAGCCCCGAAACCCATCCGCTGACCTGGCGCCTGCGCGACGACGGCGAGCCGGTATGGCTCGACGAGTACCAGGCCAAGAACGGCTACGCCGCTGCGCGCAAGGCTTTCGCCGACCTGTCCCAGGACGACATCGTCCAGACCGTCAAGGACGCCGGCCTCAAGGGCCGCGGCGGCGCAGGCTTCCCCACTGGCGTGAAGTGGGGCCTGATGCCCAAAGACGAATCCATGAACATCCGCTACCTGCTGTGCAACGCGGACGAAATGGAACCCAACACCTGGAAAGACCGCATGCTGATGGAGCAACTGCCCCATCTGCTGATCGAAGGCATGCTGATCAGCGCCCGCGCGCTGAAAACCTACCGTGGCTACATCTTCCTGCGGGGCGAGTACACCACCGCCGCCAAGCACCTCAACCGTGCTGTGGAAGAGGCCAAGGCCGCGGGCCTGCTGGGCAAGAACATCCTGGGCAGCGGCTTCGACTTCGAGCTGTTCGTCCACACCGGCGCCGGGCGTTACATCTGCGGTGAAGAAACCGCACTGATCAACTCCCTCGAAGGCCGTCGCGCCAACCCGCGCTCCAAGCCGCCCTTCCCTGCCGCCGTCGGCGTGTGGGGCAAGCCGACCTGCGTGAACAACGTCGAGACCCTGTGCAACGTGCCAGCGATCATCGGCGATGGCGTGGAATGGTACAAATCCCTCGCTCGCGAAGGCAGTGAAGACCATGGCACCAAGCTGATGGGCTTCTCCGGCAAAGTGAAGAACCCTGGCCTGTGGGAACTGCCGTTCGGCGTGACCGCGCGCGAGCTGTTCGAAGACTACGCTGGCGGCATGCGCGACGGCTTCAAGCTCAAGTGCTGGCAGCCAGGCGGCGCCGGTACCGGCTTCCTGTTGCCCGAACACCTGGATGCACAGATGTACGCCGGTGGCATCGCCAAGGTAGGCACCCGCATGGGTACCGGCCTGGCCATGGCGGTCGACGACAGCATCAACATGGTGTCGCTGCTGCGCAACATGGAAGAGTTCTTTGCCCGCGAATCCTGCGGCTTCTGCACCCCTTGCCGCGATGGCTTGCCGTGGAGCGTCAAGCTGCTGCGCGCCCTCGAGAAAGGCGAAGGGCAAGCCGGCGATATCGAGACCCTGCTGGGTCTGGTCGGTTTCCTCGGCCCAGGCAAGACCTTCTGTGCTCACGCACCGGGCGCCGTGGAGCCATTGGGCAGTGCCATCAAGTATTTCCGTCCAGAGTTCGAGGCCGGCATCGCAGCCACCAGCGCTGCCGTCGTCCCGCCCCTGGCCCGGCCGATCGTAGTCGGCGCGTAAACGTATCGAACGAGGGTGGTCCGTGCCGCCCTCGTATCGCCTGAAGACGCCGCGACGCGCCAGGCGAGCACCAAGATTCCATTAGCCACGCCCGCTGACACCGGGCCAACGAAGAACTTTGAACCATGGCCACTATCCACGTAGACGGCAAAGCGCTCGAAGTCGATGGGGCGGACAACCTGTTACAGGCATGTCTGTCACTAGGCCTCGACATCCCTTATTTCTGCTGGCACCCCGCTCTCGGTAGCGTCGGTGCCTGTCGCCAGTGCGCGGTCAAGCAATACACCGACGAGAACGACACCCGTGGTCGCATCGTCATGTCCTGCATGACGCCCGCCACCGACAACACCTGGATCTCCATCGACGATGAAGAATCCAAGGCCTTCCGCGCCAGTGTCGTCGAATGGCTGATGACCAACCACCCGCACGACTGCCCGGTCTGCGAGGAAGGCGGTCACTGCCACCTGCAAGACATGACCGTGATGACCGGCCACAACGAGCGCCGTTATCGCTTCACCAAGCGTACCCACCAGAACCAGGAACTCGGCCCGTTCATCGCTCACGAGATGAACCGCTGCATCGCCTGCTACCGTTGCGTGCGTTTCTACAAGGACTATGCCGGCGGCACCGACCTCGGCGTGTTCGGCGCCCACGACAACGTGTACTTCGGTCGCGTTGAAGACGGCACCCTGGAAAGCGAGTTCTCCGGCAACCTCACCGAGGTCTGCCCGACCGGTGTGTTCACCGACAAGACTCACTCCGAGCGCTACAACCGCAAATGGGACATGCAGTTCTCGCCGAGCATCTGCCATGGCTGCTCCAGCGGTTGCAACATCTCCCCGGGCGAGCGCTACGGCGAACTGCGCCGCATCGAGAACCGCTACAATGGTTCGGTGAACCAGTACTTCCTGTGCGACCGTGGCCGTTTCGGCTATGGCTACGTCAACCGCACAGACCGTCCACGCCAGCCGCTGCTGAACGACGGCACCAAGCTGAGCCTGGACCAGGCGCTGGACAAGGCCGCCGACCTGCTGCGCGGCCGCAATATCGTCGGTATCGGTTCGCCTCGTGCCAGCCTGGAAAGCAACTACGCCCTGCGTGAACTGGTAGGCGCCGAGCACTTCTACAGTGGTATCGAAGCCGCCGAGCTGGAGCGTATCCGCCTGGTCCTGCAAGTGCTGAAAAACAGCCCGCTGCCCGTGCCGACCATGCGCGACATCGAAGACCACGATGCAGTGTTCGTCCTCGGCGAAGACCTGACCCAGACCGCCGCCCGCATGGCCCTGGCCCTGCGCCAGTCGGTCAAGGGCAAGGCCGAAGAAATGGCCGACGCCATGCGCGTCCAGCCATGGCTCGACGCCGCGGTGAAAAACATCGGCCAGCACGCGCTGAACCCGCTGTTCATCGCCAGCCTGGCTGAAACCAAGCTCGACGACGTTGCCGAGGAGTGTGTACACGCCGCTCCCGACGACCTGGCGCGCATCGGTTTCGCCGTGGCCCACGCCCTGGACGCCAGTGCCCCGACCGTCGAAGGCCTGGACGCCGAAGCCCAGGAACTGGCCAAGCGTATCGCCGACGCCCTCCTCGCCGCCAAGCGCCCACTGATCATCGCCGGCACCTCCCTGGGTTCCAAGGCGCTGATCGAAGCCGCGGCGAACATCGCCAAGGCCCTGAAGCTGCGCGAGAAGAACGGCTCCATCAGCCTGATCGTGCCTGAGGCCAACAGCCTCGGCCTGGCCATGCTCGGTGGCGAATCGGTGGACGCCGCGCTGCAAGCGGTGATCGACGGTAAGGCCGACGCCCTGGTCGTGCTGGAAAACGATCTGTACACCCGCACCGACGCCGCCAAGGTCGATGCTGCGCTGAACGCCGCGAAAGTGGTGATCGTCGCCGACCACCAGAAGACCGCCACCAGCGATCGCGCGCACCTGGTCCTGCCAGCGGCCAGCTTCGCCGAAGGCGACGGCACCCTGGTCAGCCAGGAGGGCCGTGCCCAGCGCTTCTTCCAGGTGTTCGATCCGACCTATATGGATGCCAGCATCCTGGTTCACGAAGGCTGGCGCTGGCTGCATGCCCTGCGCTCTACCCTGCTGAACAAGCCGGTGGACTGGACCCAACTGGACCACGTGACCGCCGCCTGCGCCCAGAGCGACCCGCAACTGGCGCGCATCGTCGATGCCGCGCCATCGGCGTCGTTCCGCATCAAGGGCCTGAAGCTGGCCCGCGAACCGCTGCGTTACAGCGGCCGTACCGCCATGCGCGCCGACATCAGCGTGCACGAGCCACGTACCCCGCAGGACCAGGACACCGCGTTCTCCTTCTCCATGGAAGGTTACTCGGGCTCCGTGGAGCCACGCTCCCAGGTGCCGTTCGCCTGGTCGCCGGGCTGGAACTCGCCGCAAGCCTGGAACAAGTTCCAGGACGAAGTCGGTGGCCACCTGCGTGCCGGTGATCCGGGCACCCGCCTGATCGAAAGCCAGGGCGACAGACTCGGCTGGTTCGCCAGCGTGCCGCGCGCCTTCTCCCCTGCCCAGGGCACCTGGCAGGCGGTGCCGTTCTACCACCTGTTCGGCAGCGAAGAGAACTCTTCGAAAGCCGCTCCGGTCCAGGAACGCATCCCGGCCGCCTACGTTTCCCTGGCCAAGTCCGAAGCCGATCGCCTGGGTGTCAACGATGGCGCGCTGCTCGCCGTGAACGTGGCGGGCCAGACCCTGCGTCTGCCGCTGCGCATCAACGACGAGCTGGGCGCTGGCCTGGTGGCCCTGCCGGCCGGCCTGGCGGGCATTCCTCCGGCGTTCTTTGGCAAATCCGTTGACGGTCTGCAGGAGGCAGCGCAATGACCTGGTTCACCCCTGAAGTGATCGACGTGATCCTGGCGGTCGTCAAAGCCCTGGTCATCATGCTGGCCGTGGTGGTCGCCGGTGCCCTGCTCAGCTTTGTCGAGCGTCGCCTGCTGGGCTGGTGGCAGGACCGTTACGGTCCGAACCGCGTTGGCCCGTTCGGCATGTTCCAGATCGCCGCCGACATGCTGAAGATGTTCTTCAAGGAAGACTGGACCCCGCCGTTTGCCGACAAGGTGATCTTCACCCTGGCACCGGTCGTGGCCATGAGCGCCTTGCTGATCGCGTTCGCGATCATCCCGATCACCCCGACCTGGGGCGTGGCGGACCTGAACATCGGCCTGCTGTTCTTCTTCGCCATGGCCGGCCTGTCGGTCTACGCTGTGCTGTTCGCCGGCTGGTCGAGCAACAACAAGTTCGCCCTGCTCGGCAGCCTGCGGGCCTCGGCCCAGACCGTGTCCTATGAAGTGTTCATGGGCCTGGCGCTGATGGGCATCGTGGCCCAGGTCGGTTCGTTCAACATGCGCGACATCGTCGACTACCAGGCGCAGAACCTGTGGTTCATCATTCCGCAGTTCTTCGGCTTCTGTACCTTCTTCATCGCTGGCGTGGCCGTGACTCACCGTCACCCGTTCGACCAGCCGGAAGCGGAACAGGAACTGGCCGACGGTTACCACATTGAATACGCCGGCATGAAATGGGGCATGTTCTTCGTTGGCGAGTACATCGGCATCATCCTGATCTCGGCACTGCTGGTCACCCTGTTCTTCGGTGGCTGGCACGGTCCGTTCGGCATCCTGCCGCAACTGTCCTTCGTCTGGTTCGCCCTGAAGACCGCGTTCTTCATCATGCTGTTCATCCTGCTGCGGGCTTCCATCCCGCGTCCGCGTTATGACCAGGTGATGGACTTCAGCTGGAAATTCTGCCTGCCGCTGACCCTGATCAATTTGCTGGTGACTGCTGCGCTTGTGTTGTTGAACACGCCAGCGGGCGCGGTTCAGTGAGGATTTGACCCATGTTCAAATATATTGGCGACATCGTTAAGGGTACTGGTACCCAACTGCGCAGCCTGGTGATGGTCTTCGGCCATGGCTTTCGCAAGCGCGACACCCTGCAATACCCGGAAGAGCCGGTCTACCTGCCGCCCCGCTACCGTGGCCGCATCGTACTGACCCGCGACCCCGATGGCGAAGAGCGTTGCGTAGCCTGCAACCTGTGCGCCGTGGCGTGCCCGGTGGGTTGCATCTCGCTGCAGAAAGCTGAAACCGAAGACGGTCGCTGGTACCCGGACTTCTTCCGCATCAACTTCTCGCGTTGCATCTTCTGCGGCCTCTGCGAGGAAGCCTGCCCGACCACCGCGATCCAGCTGACCCCGGATTTCGAGATGGCCGAGTTCAAACGTCAGGACCTGGTTTACGAGAAAGAAGATCTGCTGATCTCCGGTCCCGGAAAGAACCCTGATTACAACTTCTATCGTGTTGCAGGTATGGCCATTGCCGGTAAGCCAAAGGGCTCCGCGCAAAACGAAGCCGAGCCGATCAACGTGAAGAGCTTGCTGCCTTAAGGAAGAAAGATGGAATTCGCTTTCTATTTCGCGTCAGGTGTCGCCGTTGTCTCCACGCTACGTGTGGTGACCAACACCAACCCTGTGCACGCCCTGCTCTACCTGATCATTTCGCTGATCGCCGTGGCGATGACGTTCTTCAGCCTCGGCGCACCGTTCGCCGGCGTGCTGGAAGTGATCGCCTATGCCGGCGCCATCATGGTGCTGTTCGTGTTCGTGGTGATGATGCTGAACCTGGGCCCCGCCTCGGTTCAGCAGGAGCGGATCTGGCTCAAGCCGGGGATCTGGCTCGGGCCGGTGGTGCTCGCCGCCCTGCTGCTGGTGGAACTGCTGTACGTGCTGTTCAGCCACCAGAGCGGCACCGGTATCGGCCACACCACCGTGGACGCCAAGGCCGTGGGCATCAGCCTGTTCGGTCCTTATCTGCTGGTGGTCGAACTCGCCTCGATGCTGCTGCTCGCCGCAGCCGTCACGGCGTTCCACCTGGGCCGCAACGAGGCGAAGGAGTAAGACCATGCCTACTATCGGAACTATCCCTCTGGAGCATGGCATGGCCGTTGCCGGCATCCTGTTCTGCCTCGGCCTGGTCGGCCTGATGGTGCGCCGCAACATTCTCTTCGTGCTGATGAGCCTGGAGGTGATGATGAACGCCTCCGCCCTGGCCTTCATCGTCGCCGGTAGCCGCTGGGCGCAGCCGGATGGACAGGTCATGTTCATCCTGGTGATCAGCCTGGCAGCCGCCGAGGCCAGTATTGGCCTGGCGATCCTGTTGCAGCTGTATCGCCGCTTCCACACTCTCGATATCGACGCTGCCAGCGAGATGCGCGGATGAACCTTCTCTATCTGACTTTCCTGTTCCCCCTGATCGGTTTTCTGCTGCTGTCGTTCTCCCGTGGACGCCTCTCGGAAAACCTCGCCGCCCTGATCGGTGTCGGCTCCGTTGGCCTGTCGGCGATTGTCGCGGCTTATGTGATCTGGCAATTCAATGTCGCTCCGCCGGAAGGTGGCCACTACACCCAGGTGCTGTGGCAGTGGATGACCGTTGGCGACTTCAAGCCAACCTTCGCCCTGTACCTGGACGGCCTGTCCGTGACCATGCTCGGCGTGGTGGTGGGCGTGGGTTTCCTGATCCACCTGTTCGCGTCCTGGTACATGCGCGGTGAAGACGGTTACTCGCGCTTCTTCGCCTACACCAACCTGTTCATCGCCAGCATGCTGTTCCTGGTGCTCGGCGACGACCTGTTGTTCCTGTACTTCGGCTGGGAAGGCGTGGGCCTGTGTTCGTACCTGCTGATCGGTTTCTACTACAGCAACCGCAACAACGGTAACGCGGCACTCAAGGCCTTCATCGTCACCCGCATCGGCGACGTGTTCATGGCCATCGGCCTGTTCATCCTGTTCCAGCAGCTGGGTACGCTGAACATCCAGCAACTGCTGGTCGCGGCGCCTGCGAAGTTCCAGGCCGGCGACTTCTGGATCGTCCTGGCGACCCTGATGCTGCTGGGTGGCGCGGTCGGTAAATCCGCCCAGCTGCCGCTGCAGACCTGGCTGGCGGATGCGATGGCCGGTCCTACCCCGGTTTCGGCACTGATCCACGCCGCAACCATGGTGACCGCCGGTGTCTACCTGATCGCCCGTACCCACGGCCTGTTCGCCCTGGCGCCGGACATCCTGCACCTGGTGGGCGTCGTCGGTGGCGTGACCCTGGTGCTGGCCGGCTTCGCCGCGCTGGTACAGACCGACATCAAGCGGATCCTCGCCTACTCGACCATGAGCCAGATCGGCTACATGTTCCTGGCCCTGGGCGTTGGTGCCTGGGACGGCGCGATCTTCCACCTGATGACCCACGCCTTCTTCAAGGCCCTGCTGTTCCTTGCCTCCGGTGCGGTGATCGTTGCCTGCCACCACGAGCAGAACATCTTCAAGATGGGCGGCCTGTGGAAGAAACTGCCGCTGGCCTACGCCAGCTTCATCGTCGGCGGCGCGGCCCTGGCGGCCCTGCCACTGGTCACCGCCGGTTTCTACTCCAAGGACGAGATCCTCTGGGAAGCCTTCGCCAGCGGTAACCATGGCCTGCTGTATGCCGGTCTGGTGGGGGCTTTCATGACCTCGCTGTACACCTTCCGCCTGATCTTCATCACCTTCCACGGTGAAGCCAAGACCGAAGCCCACGCCGGCCACGGCATCAGCCACTGGCTGCCGCTGTCGGTGCTGATCGTTCTGTCGACCGCCGTCGGCGCCATGATCACCCCACCGCTGCACGGTGTGCTGCCACTCAGCGTCGGCCATGCCGGCGGCGAAGCCAAGCACAGCCTGGAACTCGCGTCCGGCGCCATCGCCATCGCCGGTATCCTGCTGGCCGCGCTGCTGTTCCTCGGCAAGCGTCGCTTCGTTACCGCCATCGCCAACAGCGGCATCGGCCGCCTCCTCTCGGCCTGGTGGTTCGCTGCCTGGGGCTTCGACTGGATCTACGACAAACTGTTCGTCAAACCATATCTGGCGATCAGCCATGTACTGCGCAAAGACCCGCTCGACCAGACCATCGGTCTGATCCCGCGCCTGGCCAAAGGGGGCCACAACTCCCTGAGCCGTACGGAAACCGGTCAACTGCGTTGGTACGCCGCCTCGATGGCTGCTGGTGCCGTGCTGGTTATCGGCGCCGTCGTGCTGGTAGCGGTCTGATATGAACCTTGCGAACTTGCGAAAGGAATTGAGCCCGTCATGATTCTGCCTTGGCTAATCCTGATCCCCTTCATCGGCGGCCTGCTGTGCTGGATGGGTGAGCGCTTCGGCGCCACCCTCCCCCGCTGGATTGCGCTGATCACCATGTCCCTGTTGCTCAGCCTCGGCCTCTGGCTGTGGGCCCACGGCGACTATTCACTCGCTCCGGCGCCTGGCGCCGATCCGACCTGGACCCTGGAGTTCAAGCACGTCTGGATCGAGCGCTTCGGCATCAACGTGCACCTGGCCCTCGACGGCCTGTCGCTGTTGATGATCCTGCTGACCGGCCTCCTGGGCGTGCTTTCCGTCCTCTGTTCCTGGAAAGAGATCCAGCGTCACGTGGGCTTCTTCCACCTGAACCTGATGTGGATCCTGGGCGGTGTCGTCGGCGTGTTCCTCGCCCTCGACCTGTTCATGTTCTTCTTCTTCTGGGAAATGATGCTGGTGCCGATGTACTTCCTCATCGCGCTCTGGGGTCACAGTTCTTCGGATGGCAAGAAAACCCGGATCTACGCCGCGACCAAGTTCTTCATCTTCACTCAGGCTTCCGGCCTGATCATGCTGGTGGCGATCCTCGGTCTGGTACTGGTCAACTTCAACGACACCGGCGTGATTACCTTCAACTACGCCGACCTGTTGAAGACCAAGATGTCGACCACTACCGAGTACGTGCTGATGCTCGGTTTCTTCATCGCCTTCGCGGTGAAGCTGCCAGTGGTACCGTTCCACTCCTGGCTGCCCGATGCCCACGCCCAGGCACCGACCGCGGGTTCCGTGGACCTCGCGGGGATCCTGCTGAAGACCGCGGCCTATGGCCTGCTGCGCTTCGCCCTGCCGCTGTTCCCGAACGCCTCGGCCGAGTTCGCACCAATCGCCATGACCCTGGGTCTGATCGGCATCTTCTACGGTGCCTTCCTGGCCTTCGCCCAGACCGACATCAAGCGCCTGGTGGCATTCTCCAGCGTTTCGCACATGGGCTTCGTGCTGATCGGCATCTACTCCGGCAGCCAGCTGGCCCTGCAGGGCGCGGTGATCCAGATGCTGGCCCACGGTCTGTCGGCGGCGGCACTCTTTATCCTGTGCGGCCAGCTGTACGAACGCACCCACACCCGCGACATGCGTGAAATGGGTGGCCTGTGGTCGAAGATCGCCTACCTGCCAGCCATCAGCCTGTTCTTCGCAGCAGCCTCGCTGGGCTTGCCGGCGACCGGTAACTTCGTCGGCGAATTCCTGATCCTGATCGGTACCTTCGCCAGCGCGCCATGGGTCACCGTGCTCGCGACTTCCGGCCTGGTGTTCGGTTCGGTCTATTCGCTGATCATGATTCACCGCGCCTACTTCGGCCCGGCCAAGTCGGACGCGGTCCTGCACGGCATGGACGCTCGCGAACTGATCATGGTGGTCGGACTGGCGGCGCTGCTGATCTACATCGGCATCTACCCGCAACCGTTCCTCGATACCTCTGCCGCCACGATGAGTGGCGTGCAGCAATGGCTCGGCACCGCCTTCACTCAACTCGCTTCGGCCCGGTAAGAGCGCTATGGACTTTACGATTCAACACTTTATCGCGCTTGCGCCGCTGTTGATCACCAGCCTCACCATCATTGTGGTGATGCTGGCTATCGCCTGGCGTCGCAACCATTCGCAAACCTTCCTGCTGTCGGTCGCCGGTCTGAACCTGGCGTTGCTGTCGATCCTGCCGGCCCTGAAAGTCACCCCTCTGGCGGTGACTCCATTGCTGCAGATCGACCAGTTCGCCTGCCTGTACATGGCGCTGATCCTGGTGGCCACCCTGGCCTGCGTCACCCTCGCCCACGCCTACCTGGGCGACGGCGGCACCGGCTACCCAGGCAATCGCGAAGAACTGTACCTGCTGATCCTGATGGCCGCCGCCGGCGGCCTGGTCCTGGTCAGCGCGCAACACCTGGCCGGCTTGTTCATCGGCCTGGAACTGCTCTCGGTACCGGTCTACGGCCTGGTGGCTTATGCCTTCTTCAACAAGCGTTCGCTGGAAGCCGGCATCAAGTACATGGTGCTGTCGGCCGCCGGTTCCGCGTTCCTGCTGTTCGGCATGGCCCTGCTCTACGCCGAAGCCGGCAGCCTGAGCTTCAACGGCATCGGTCAGGCCCTGGCCGCGACCGGCCTGCCTAGCCCGCTGGCCCAACTGGGCCTGGGCATGATGCTGATCGGCCTGGCGTTCAAGCTGTCGCTGGTGCCCTTCCACCTGTGGACCCCGGACGTCTACGAAGGCGCTCCGGCGCCTGTGGCGGCCTTCCTGGCCACCGCGAGCAAGGTGGCGGTGTTCGCGGTGATGGTGCGTCTGTTCCAGATCTCGCCGGTGGCCAGCAGCGGTGTCCTGAACACCGTGCTGACCCTGATCGCGATTGCCTCGATCCTGTTCGGTAACCTGCTGGCGCTGACCCAGAGCAACCTCAAGCGTCTGCTGGGTTACTCGTCCATCGCCCACTTCGGTTACCTGCTGATCGCCCTGGTGGCGAGCAAGGGCCTGGCGATGGAAGCCATCGGCGTCTACCTGGTCACCTACGTGATCACCAGCCTCGGCGCCTTCGGCGTGATCACCCTGATGTCCTCGCCTTACAAGGGTCGCGATGCGGATGCCCTGTACGAGTACCGCGGCCTGTTCTGGCGTCGTCCGTACCTGACCGCCGTACTGACCGTGATGATGCTGTCCCTGGCCGGTATCCCGCTGACCGCGGGCTTCATCGGCAAGTTCTACATCATTGCCACCGGTGTCGAAGCGCACCAATGGTGGCTGGTCGGTTCCCTGGTCCTGGGCAGCGCCATCGGCGTGTTCTACTACCTGCGCGTCATGGTCACCCTGTACCTGATCGAGCCGAACCTGCGCCGCGTCGACGCCCAACTGCACTGGGAACAGAAAGCCGGCGGCGTGATGCTGCTGGCCATCGCGGTCCTGGCGTTCTTCCTCGGCGTCTACCCACAACCGCTGCTGATCCTGGTCCAGCAATCCGGTCTGGCGGGCTGATCGCTCAAGAACGATCCGCAGCAAAACAAGACGGCGCCTTCGGGCGCCGTTTTGTTTTCCAAAGAAAAACCACCCTGCCCTTCCTCCTGCCATCTGAAAGGAATTGCCTTTCAGGCTTTAAAGACGCGTCCTACGTCTCATCCTGATTGCCAAGTCTAAGGTCATTAAAAGGCGACGAGCGCCATGCGCAACGCCTTGACCTCTCGACCCATTCAACCAAAAATATACGCAGATTACGTACAGATCATGGACGCACTTTTTATTGAGCTGCCCCCGTTCCAACGCCATCGACAGGACTACCTGGACGACGAGCTTTTTCGTAGCTTGCAGCTTGAGTTGCTGAAAGCCCCCGAAGCCGGAGATCTCATCGAGGGAACCGATGGCTTGCGCAAGATCCGCTTTGTCGATGAGCGACGGCACAAGGGCAAACGCGGCGGGATCCGGGTGATTTATTACTGGTGGTCCGGAGGCGCCCAATTCTGGCTCTTCACCCTTTACGCAAAGAACGAGCAGAACGACCTGACACCCCATCAGAAAAAACTGCTCAAGCAACTGCTGAACAGAGAAGTCGAGGCGAGAACCCATCATGAAACGTGACATCTTTTCCGAACTGGTCGAAGGTTTCGACGCCCTGGCCAAAGAGCGCCAAGGCAAGCTCACGCTGCGCACCTACAAGGTCAAGCTGAACGCGCTGCTCCCGATCACCGCTGAAGAAGTGCTGGCCGTGCGCGAGCAGTTGAACCTGTCCAGATCGGTATTTGCCATGTACCTGCGCACCAATACTCGGACCCTGGAGAACTGGGAGCAAGGACGGGCAAAACCCAACGCTCAGGCCACTACCCTGATCCGCCTGGTACAGCGTTTTCCCGATACGGTGGAGCGGCTGGCAGCATTGGCCTGAAGGTCTGCACTGGTTCGCAGGACGTCATCGCGGGCAAGCCTCGCTCCGACGGATCACCTTCTTCTGTAGGAGCGAGGCTTGCCCGCGATAACAATGGTCCGGGCACTACAGCTCCCAAAACAGAACGGCACCCGAAGGTGCCGTTGCGCATTACCGATCCACAACCTTACTTGCGCGCCGCCTCCCACGACTTGAGCAGTTCGTTGTAGCTCACGGTCTCGCCCTGGGGTTTCTCGTTGGCCAGTTTCGGTTTCGGCGCGCCCGGTTGGTCGAACCAGTATTGCGCGTCGCGCTCGGGGTTCATTTTCGGGGCGCAGGTGGCCTGGGCTTTCGAGCGCTCGAGCCGGGTCATGATTGCGTCCTGATCCTTGGCCAGGCCATCGAGTGCCTGTTGCGGGGTTTTCTCGCCGCTGGCCGCTTCGGCGATATGGCTCCACCACAGCTGTGCCAGGCGTGGATAGTCCGGCACGTTGGTGCCGGTCGGCGTCCACTGCACGCGGGCCGGACTGCGATAGAACTCCACCAGGCCACCGAGTTTCGGCGCCAGGTCGGTCATCGCCTGGGAGTTGATGTCCGACTCGCGGATCGGTGTCAGGCCGACGATGGTTTTCTTCAGCGACACGGTTTTCGAGGTCACGAACTGGGCATAGAGCCAGGCCGCGAGTTTCTGTTTCTCCGGGGTGGACTTGAGGAAGGTCCAGGAGCCGGCGTCCTGATACCCCAGCTTCATGCCCTCCTCCCAGTACGGCCCCTTGGGCGACGGCGCCATGCGCCATTTCGGCGTGCCGTCGGCGTTCATCACCGCCAGGCCCGGCTTGGTCATGTCGGCGGTGAAGGCGGTGTACCAGAAGATCTGCTGGGCGATATTGCCCTGGGACGGCACCGGCCCGGATTCGGAGAAAGTCATGCCCGCCGCTTCCGGTGGCGCGTACTTTTTCATCCAGTCGACGTACTTGGTGGTGGCGAACACCGCCGCCGGGCCGTTGGTGTCGCCGCCGCGGGTCACGCTGGAGCCCACCGGATGGCAATCCTCGACGCGGATCCCCCACTCGTCCACCGGCAAACCGTTGGGCAAGCCCTTGTCGCCACCGCCGGCCATGGAGAACCAGGCATCGGTGAAGCGCCAGCCCAGGGACGGATCCTTCTTGCCGTAGTCCATATGCCCGTAGACCCGCTTGCCGTCGATCTCCTTGACGTCTTCGCTGAAGAACTTGGCGATGTCCTCATAGGCCGACCAGTTCACCGGCACACCCAGCTCGTAGCCGTACTTCTCCTTGAACTTGGCTTTCAGGTCGGCCCGCTCGAACCAGTCGGCGCGGAACCAGTACAGGTTGGCGAACTGCTGGTCGGGCAACTGGTAGATCTTGCCGTCCGGCGCGGTGGTGAAGGAGATGCCGATGAAGTCCTTGATGTCCAGGGTCGGCGAGGTGTAGTCCTTGCCCTCGTTGGCCATCAGGTCGGTGATGGATTCGGTCTTGCCATAACGGAAGTGCGTGCCGATCAGGTCGGAGTCGTTGACCCAGCCGTCATAGATATTCTTGTCCGACTGCATCTGGGTCTGCAGCTTCTCCACCACGTCGCCTTCCTGCAGCAGGTCGTGGGTCAGCTTGATCCCGGTGATTTCACTGAAGGCCTTGGCCAGCACCTTGGACTCGTATTCATGGGTGGCGATGGTCTCAGAGACCACGTTGATCTTCATCCCGCGAAACGGCTCGGACGCCTTGATAAACCACTTCAGCTCTTCCAGCTGTTGCTCCGCAGTCAGGGTGGATGGCTTGAACTCGCTGCCGATCCATTTTTTCGCGGCGTCCTCATAGGCGTCGGCCCAGGCCGTCGCGCTCAAGCCGCTCAGAGCCAGCATGGCCGCCAATGAAACGCTATGTCGCAGCTTATTGTTTTTGTCGAACATAGAGACCTCCCGGTTAAGTTCAAAGAGGACCGATACCAATACCTCCCTGTAGGAGCGAGCTTGCTCGCGAAGGTCGCTAACGATGACGCGTAGAACCAGCCTGTACGCGGCGCGCTGGAATTCTTCGCGAGCAAGCTCGCTCCTACAGGAATGGGTATCAGCATTAGCCCCAACGCATCACAGCCAACAGCCACACCAGGGACAGCACGAACGCCACCCAGATGCTCCAGTCGGTGACGCCGATTACCAGCAGATGCAGGTAGGCGCTGCCGAGAAGACCGATAAACAGGCGATCGCCACGGGTGGTGGCAATCGGCAGGAAGCCGCGCCGAGGGATACTCGGCGAACGTAATTCCCACGTGGTCATGCCCAGCAGGATCAAGGCAATGACACCGAAGAATGCCGCCGTCGGGGCGGTCCAGTTCATCCATTCCATCAACGGATCCTCATACCCGGCCCAGGGCGAAGCCCTTGGCCACATGGTTGCGAACAAACCAGATCACCAGCATGCCCGGCAGGATGGTCAGCACCCCGGCCGCCGCCAGCACACCCCAGTCGATACCGGAGGCGGACACGGTGCGGGTCATCACCGCGGCGATCGGCTTGGCGTTCACCGAGGTCAGGGTCCGCGCCAGCAGCAGCTCGACCCAGGAAAACATGAAGCAGAAGAACGCCGTCACGCCGATCCCCGAGCCGATCAGCGGGACGAAGATCTTCACGAAGAACTTGGGAAAGCTGTAGCCGTCGATGTAGGCGGTCTCGTCGATTTCCTTCGGCACCCCGGACATGAAGCCTTCGAGAATCCACACCGCCAGCGGCACGTTGAACAGGCAGTGGGCCAGGGCCACGGCAATGTGCGTATCGAACAGGCCGATGGACGAATACAGCTGGAAGAACGGCAGCAGGAACACCGCCGGCGGCGCCATGCGGTTGGTCAGCAGCCAGAAGAACAGGTGCTTGTCGCCGAGGAAGCGGTAGCGCGAGAACGCATAGGCCGCCGGCAGTGCCACACTCAGGGAAATCACCGTGTTCAGGCTGACGTAATACAGCGAGTTGAGGTAGCCGGTGTACCAGCTGGGGTCGGTGAAGATCACCTTGTAGTTGTGCCAGGTGAAGTCCTGGGGCCACAGGGTCAGGCTGCCGAGGATCTCGTTGTTGCTCTTGAACGACATGTTCAGCAACCAGTAGATCGGCACCAGCAGGAACAGGATGTAGATCAGCAGCGGTATCAGCTTGCGCTTGGTCATGGCGGCCGTCCTCAGCGATTGGCGTCGGAGTGGGTCATGGCGGTGTAGAACAGCCAGGACACCAGCAGGATGATCAGGAAATACACCAGGGAAAACGCCGCGGCCGGGCCCAGGTCGAACTGACCGATCGCCATCTGGGTCAGGGTCTGGCTGAGGAAGGTGGTGGCGTTGCCCGGCCCGCCGCCGGTGAGCACGAACGGCTCGGTGTAGATCATGAAGCTGTCCATGAAGCGCAGCATCACCGCGATCAGCAGCACGCTTTTCATCTTCGGCAACTGGATATGCCGGAACACTGCCCAGTTCGACGCCCGGTCAATGCGCGCCGCCTGGTAGTACACGTCCGGGATCGCCCGCAGCCCCGAGTAGCACAGCAGCGCCACCAGCGAGGTCCAGTGCCACACGTCCATCACCAGCACCGTGACCCAGGCATCCATGGTGTTGGCCGCATAGTTGTAATTGATGCCCAGGGCATTCAGCGCCGAGCCCATCAGGCCGATGTCGGCGCGGCCGAAGATCTGCCAGATGGTGCCCACCACGTTCCACGGGATCAGCAACGGAATGGCGAGGATGATCAGCACCACCGACGACCAGCGCCCCTTGCTCGGCATGGTCAGGGCAATGGCTATCCCCAAGGGAATCTCGATCAGCAACACACAGGCCGAATAGATGAACTGGCGCAGCAACGAGTCGTGCAGGCGCGGGTCGAGCAGCACCTGGCGGTACCAGTCGGCGCCGACGAAATAGCGGCTGGACTGGTCGAAGATGTCCTGCACCGAGTAGTTGACCACGGTCATCATCGGGATCACCGCACTGAAGGCCACCAGCAGGAACACCGGCAATACCAGCCACCAGGCCTTGTTGTTCTGCACTTTGTTCATGGCTGAACCTCGTTCGTGGCGTGGGCCTCCAGCAGGTATTCGTCGGCGTAGACCATCAGCCACTGCGCGGGGAAGCTGATGCAGGCCCTGCCCTGCGGCACTGGCTTGTCTTCGGCCAGGCGCACTTTTAACACCGCGCCGTCGAGGTTCAGGGTCATGATCTTGTAGGTGCCCAGGTCCTCGATGTGGACCACGTCGGCCTGCAGCGCCTCCTCGTAAGGCTCGTCCCAGACATGGATGAATTCCGGGCGGATACCGACTTTCAGGCTCTGGTAATCGCTCTCGGCGATCCGCTGCTGCAAGGCCTCGGGCAGTGCCAGATGGGTGCCGGCGAACCTGACACCGCCGGCCTCTGCCCGGACCTCGATCAGGTTCATCCCCGGGCTGCCGATGAAGTAGCCGACGAAGGTGTGGCTCGGTCGCTCGAACAGCTCCCGCGGGGTGCCGAACTGGACGATCTGCCCGCCGTACATCACCGCGATCTTGTCGGCGAAGGTCGAGGCTTCGAGCTGGTCGTGGGTGACGTAGACCATGGTGATGTTGAACTGCTCGTGGATCTGCTTGAGCTTGCGCCGCAGCTTCCACTTCAGGTGCGGGTCGATTACCGTCAGCGGCTCGTCGAACAGGATCGCCGACACGTCGTCGCGCACCAGGCCGCGGCCCATCGAGACCTTCTGCTTTTCGTCGGCACTGAGGTTGCGCGCCTTCTTGCTCAACAGCGCCTGCAGGTCGAGGACCTCGGCGATCTCCTGCACCTTGCTGTGCACCTTGGCCTCGGCCATGCCCTGGTTGCGCAGCGGGAAGGCCAGGTTGTCGAACACCGTCATGGTGTCGTAGACCACCGGGAACTGGAAAACCTGGGCGATATTGCGCTTCTCGGGAGTCAGCTCGTTGACCACCCGGGTGTCGAACAGCACCTGCCCCTGGGACGGGCTGAGCAGCCCGGAAATGATATTGAGCAAGGTCGACTTGCCGCAGCCGGACGGCCCGAGCAAGGCATAGGCGCCGCCCTGCTCCCAGATGTGGTTCATCTCGCGGATCGCATAGTCCTCGGGACCAGCCGGAGTGCTGGTGTAACTGTGGGCGAGGTTGTGCAAACGGATCTCGGCCATCAGGCAACCCTCGCGACGCGTCGCCCCGGCGCCTGGACCAGACGGCCCTGGGCATCGAAGACGAACAGTTTGTGGGTGGGGATATAAATGCGGATCGGCGCGTCGACGTCATATTCGTGCACGCCGGGCAAGTGCAGCACCAACAGGAATTGTTCGTTGCGCACATGCAGGAAGGTTTCCGAGCCGCTGATTTCCGCCACCTCGACGGTCACCGCCAGCTCCAGGTCGTCGTCGTTGCTCGGCACCAGGGAGATATGGCTGGGCCGCACGCCAAAGCGGAACTCACCCTCGCCGACCGGGCGCAAATCGACGTTCAGCGGAAAGTGCACGAAGTTGGCGAAGCTCACTTCATTGCCCGCGATGCGCCCCGGCATCAGGTTGATCGGCGGTTCGGAGAACAGCTCGGCGGCCAGCACCGTCTGGGGCTGGTGATAGACCTCGGCGGTCTTGCCGCTCTGCACCAGGCGCCCCTCATGGAGAATGGTGGTAGTGCCGCCCAAAGCCAGCGCCTCGTTGGGCTCGGTGGTGGCGTAGATGGCGATGGTGTGGCGGGCCTGGAACAGCTCGCGCATCTCCTGGCGCAGCTCTTCACGCAGCTTGTAGTCGAGGTTGACCAGCGGCTCGTCGAACAGGATCAGCTCGGCATCCTTGACCAGCGCCCGGGCCATCGCCGTGCGCTGCTGCTGGCCGCCGGACAGCTCCAGCGGATGGCGCTGCAGGAACTTCTCGATCCGCAGCATCTTCGCCGTCTCCAGCACCTTGCTCTCGATCATCTGCGCGGCGACACCGGCCTGGCGCAGCGGCGAGGCGATGTTCTCGAACACGGTCATGGTCGGGTAGTTGATGAACTGCTGATAGACCATCGACACGTTGCGCAGCCGCACCGGGCGCCCGGTGACGTCCACGCCATTCATCAGGATGCGTCCGCTGGCGGGCTTGTCGAGCCCGGCAATCAAGCGCATCAGGCTGGTCTTGCCGGACAGCGTACGTCCCAGCAGGACATTGAAGGAACCGGGTTCAAAGCGCAGCGAGATGTCATCGATCCAGGTCTGGCCCTCGACGACACGGCTGACGTGTTCCAGCGTTAATGACATGGCTCGGCCTTTTTTATTATTGGAGTCAAGCGACCGGAGCAGCAGAGCGACTTTCGTGCCAGAACCGCGGCAGCAAACCAAGCCACTGATAAGCCTGATATTTATTCCAAGACAGGTTATCCGCGGGTTCATAGCTGAACAGAAATGAACAACCCGCACTGAACAACTGAACAGTCCGGCGGTTGACAATGAACAAGAGTGAACAACACTGGATGGACGTTTTTGCCGGCAAGATTGCTTCTTGTAGCCGCTGCCGCGGGCTGCAACTACAAAGGCCAGGCCATACGCCAATAACAACAATAAAAGCGTTTTCAGAGACCTACCGCCATGAGCGCACCTGCCTCACCGCTGTCTCACGAGACCATCATCAAGGACTCCTGGAGCCGCTGCCGGGCCTTTGGCCTCAGCCACCAGAGCGCCCCCGCTTTCGATCAACTGCCCGCCGAGCGTATCGCCCAGCTACTGGAGAGCCAGCATGCCCTGGTGCAGACCACCCACCAGGAAGTCCTGCCCTACTACGAGAACATCCTCAGCAACTCCAATTGCCTGATCATGCTCGCCGACAACCAGGGCCAGGTGCTGACCTCCTGGGGCACCCAGCGTTTTATCGAGCCGAGCCTGGCCCGTGGTTTCAGTGCCGGCGCCAGCTGGCTGGAACACTGCAGCGGGACCAATGCCATCGGCACCGCCCTGGCCTGCGAGCAGGCGGTGCATATCGAGCACGATGAACACTTTCTCAAGGCCAACCGCTTCATGACCGGCTCGGCCGCGCCGATCTTCGATGCCGAGCGCCGGGTGATCGCGGTGCTGGATGTCTCCAGCGACAGCTACCTGCCGCCCTCCCACACCCTGGGCATGGTCAAGATGATGAGCCAGACGGTGGAGAACCGGCTGATCCTCAACCTGTTCGAAGGCCGGCATTTCCAGCTGACCTTCAACACCGGCCTGAACAACCTCGACAGCCAGTGGGCCGGCTTGCTGATCTTCGATGAAAGCGGCCAGGTGCTCTCGGCCAACCGCCGCGCCGACAACCTGCTGGGCATCAGCCTGTCGCGGGTCGGCATCGAAAGCCTGTTCAAGGTGTCCCTGCTGGAATTGCTCAACCAGCCGGAAGGCCTGCCCTTCGCCCTGCAGGCCGCCGGACGCAACCGCTTCCATTGCCTGCTCAAGCGTCCAAGGCAGGTGCCGATCCAGGCCCGGGTCTTCGCCGAAGCGCCTGCCCGCCCGGCCCCCGCCAACGCCGATGCCATCGGCCTGAACACCCTGCACTTCGGCGACAGCCGCGTAGAGAAAGCCGTGCGCCAGGCCGAACGGCTGCTGGAAAAGGACATTCCGTTGTTGATCCACGGCGAAACCGGCGTCGGCAAGGAAGTCTTCGTCAAGGCGCTGCACCAGGCCAGCTCGCGGAGCAAACAGGCATTCATCGCCGTCAACTGCGCGGCGATCCCCGCCGAACTGGTGGAGTCCGAGTTGTTCGGCTATGAAAAAGGCGCCTTCACCGGCGCCAACCAGAAAGGCAGCATCGGCCTGATCCGCAAGGCTGACAAAGGCACGCTGTTCCTCGACGAAATCGGCGACATGCCCCTGCCTACCCAGGCCCGCCTGTTGCGGGTGCTGCAGGAGCGCTGCGTGCAGCCGGTGGGCAGCAGCGAACTGTTCCCGGTGGACATCCGTATCATCTCGGCGACCAACCGCTCCCTGCGCGAACAGGTGCAACTCGGGCGCTTCCGCGAGGACCTGTATTACCGCATCGGCGGCCTGACCCTGGAGTTGCCGCCCCTGCGCGAACGCAGCGACAAGCAGGCGCTGTTCAAGCGCATCTGGGAGCAGCACCGCGAGCCCGGCCAATGGGCCGGGCTCAGCCGCGAAGTCCAGGACCTCTTCGAGCGCCACCCCTGGCCGGGCAACCTGCGCCAGGTCAGCAGCGTGATGCAGGTGGCGCTGGCCATGGCCGAAGACCAGCCGATCCGCGCCGAGCACCTGCCGGACGACTTTTTTGTCGACCTGGACATGGAGCCAGCCGCCAGCCACGAACCGCCCGGCGACATCGCCCTGGAAGACAGCGCCGACCTGCACCGCCAGCTCAAGGCCGTGGGCGGCAACATTTCCCAGCTGGCGCGACGGCTGGGGGTGAGTCGCAATACCCTCTATAAAAGATTGCGTCAGCAGGAGGATTGATCCCCCGCCCCCTCCATCCCCAAATGGCAAGCAAACAAAAACCCGCACAAGGCGGGTTTCTGTTTGTAGCCAGTACCGCGATCAGTCAGCCAGACGCCAAGTAGTCCCACCCTTGCCGTCTTCCAGCACCACGCCCATGGCGGTGATCTGGTCGCGGATGCGGTCGGACTCGGCCCAGTCCTTGTTGGCACGGGCCGCCAGGCGCGCCTGGATCAGCGATTCGACCTGCGCCGCGTCGACCCGGCCGGCGGCACCGGCCTGCAGGAAGTCGTCGGCTTCCAGTTGCAGCACACCCAGCACATCCGCCAGTTCCCGCAGGCGCGCCGCCAGACCAGCCGCCGCATTGAGATCGCTCTCACGCAGACGGTTGATCTCGCGCACCATCTCGAACAGCACCGCACAGGCTTCCGGGGTGCCGAAGTCGTCGTTCATCACCTCGGTGAAACGCTCGACGAAGGCTTCGCCACCGGCGGCCGGCACGCTCGGCAGGCCCTTGAGGGCGTGGTAGAAACGCTCCAGGGCGCCCTTGGCGTCCTTGAGGTTGTCTTCCGAGTAGTTGATCGCGCTGCGGTAGTGGCTCGACACCAGCAGGTAACGCACCACTTCCGGATGGTACTTGTCGAGCACGTCGCGAATGGTGAAGAAGTTGTTCAAGGACTTGGACATCTTCTCGCCATTGATGCGGATCATGCCGCAGTGCATCCAGGCATTGGCGTAGGTCTTGCCGGTGGCCGCCTCGCTCTGGGCGATCTCGTTTTCATGGTGCGGGAACTCGAGGTCGCTGCCGCCGCCGTGAATGTCGAAGGTCTCGCCCAGGCAGCAGGTCGACATCACCGAGCATTCGATGTGCCAGCCCGGACGCCCGGCGCCCCATGGCGATTCCCAGCTCGGCTCGCCCGGTTTGGCGGCTTTCCACAGCACGAAGTCCAGCGGGTCCTGTTTCGACTCGTCGACTTCGATGCGCGCGCCAATGCGCAAGTCTTCGATCTTCTTGCGCGACAGCTTGCCGTAACCCATGAACTTGGCCACGCGGTAGTACACGTCGCCGTTGCCCGGCGCGTAGGCGTAGCCCTTGTCGATCAGGGTCTGGATCATCGCGTGCATGCCGGCAATATGGTCGGTGGCACGCGGCTCCATGTCCGGCTTCTTGATGTTCAGGCGCGCTTCGTCTTCGTGCATCGCCGTGATCATGCGCTCGGTCAGCGCTTCGAACGACTCGCCGTTCTCGTTGGCCCGATTGATGATCTTGTCGTCGATGTCGGTGATGTTGCGCACATAGGTCAGGTCGTAACCGCTGAAACGCAGCCAGCGGGTCACCAGGTCGAAGGCGACCATGCTGCGACCGTGGCCCAGGTGGCAGTAGTCGTACACGGTCATGCCGCACACGTACATGCGCACCTTGTTGCCATCGAGCGGCTTGAAGACTTCTTTGCTCTTGGTGAGCGTGTTGTAGATCGTTAGCACAAGGAGTTCCTTAACTGATCACTGACCCCAGGAGTCGCGCAGGGTCACGGTACGGTTGAATACCGGTGCGCCCGGTTTCGAGTCCTTGATATCCGCGCAGAAGTAACCTTCGCGCTCGAACTGGAAACGGTCTTCCGGCTGTGCGTTGCCCAGCGAGGGTTCGGCACGACAACCAGTGAGGACCTGCAGGGAGTCAGGGTTGATGTTGTCCAGGAAACTTGCGCTGTCTTCGGCCTTCTCCGGGTTCGGCGAACGGAACAGACGGTCGTACAGGCGCACTTCGCACTCGACGCTGGCGGCGGCCGGCACCCAGTGGATCACGCCCTTGACCTTGCGGCCTTCCGGGTTCTTGCCCAGGGTGTCCGGATCGTACGAGCAACGCAGCTCGACGATGTTGCCGTCGGCATCCTTGATCGCCTCGTCGGCGCGGATCACGTAGCTGCCGCGCAGGCGCACTTCGCCGGCCGGCTCCAGGCGCTTGTAGCCCTTTGGCGGCTCTTCCATGAAGTCGTCGCGGTCGATGTAGATTTCACGGGCGAACGGCAGTACCCGCACTCCCATGTCTTCTTTCGGGTGGCGCGGCAGTTCGAGGTTCTCGACCTGGCCTTCCGGGTAGTTGGTGATCACCACCTTCAGCGGACGCAGCACGCACATGGCGCGCGGGGCGCTGTGGTCGAGGTCGTCACGGATGCTGAATTCGAGCATGCCGAAGTCCACCACGCCGTCGGAACGGTTGGTGCCGACCATTTCGCAGAAGTTGCGGATGGATTTCGGCGTGTAGCCACGACGCCGGAAGCCCGACAGGGTCGACATGCGCGGGTCGTCCCAGCCGTTGACGTGCTTCTCGTCCACCAGTTGCTTGAGCTTGCGCTTGCTGGTGATGGTGTAGTTCAGGTTCAGGCGGCTGAACTCGTACTGGCGCGGCTGCGCCGGCACCGGCAGGTTCTCGAGGAACCACTCGTACAGCGGACGGTGGCTTTCGAACTCCAGGGTGCAGATCGAGTGGGTAATGCCTTCGATGGCGTCCGACTGGCCGTGGGTGAAGTCGTAGTTCGGGTAGATGCACCACTTGTCGCCGGTCTGGTGGTGATGCGCATGGCGGATGCGGTACATGATCGGGTCGCGCAGGTTCATGTTCGGCGAGGCCATGTCGATCTTGGCCCGCAGCACGCGTGCGCCATCCGGGAATTCACCCGCCTTCATGCGGGCGAACAGGTCCAGGTTCTCTTCCACCGAACGGTCACGGAACGGGCTGTTCTTGCCCGGCTCGGTCAGGCTGCCACGGTATTCCTTGGCTTGCTCGGGGGTCAGGTCGTCGACATAGGCCTTGCCCGCCTTGATCAGCTCCACCGCCCATTCGTGCAACTGGTCGAAGTATTGCGAGGCGTAGCGCACTTCACCGGCCCACTCGAAGCCCAGCCACTTGACGTCGCTTTCGATGGCATCGATGTATTCCTGGTCTTCCTTGGCCGGGTTGGTGTCGTCGAAGCGCAGGTGGGTGACGCCACCGAATTCCTGGGCCAGCCCGAAGTTCACGCAGATCGACTTGGCGTGACCGATGTGCAGGTAGCCGTTGGGCTCCGGCGGGAAGCGGGTCACGATCTGTGTGTGCTTACCCGAGTCCAGGTCCGCCTGGATGATCGGGCGCAGGAAGTTGACCGGCACGGCCGGTCCGGTCTTGGAATTCGAGGTAGGGTCGACAGTGGGCTTGCTCATAGGATCCTTGAACGTACAAGTGCGCGGCCGGTGCGGCCTGATAAATCAAAACGGATATCATAGCCGATGCGGTCAAGCCCCTGACAGAGCGGGCTTTAAATCTGCCGTGATTAATCCGTCGCAAATGAAAAAACAGCCTCGAATTTCACGCTCGGCACGCTAAACTGCGCACCTTGGCGGATTTTTGCCAGCGCGGTTCCGGCCCGCGGGCCCCAGGCCCGCCTCCCGGAACCCGGGAATTCCTTGAAAACGCTCCTCCTTATAAAGAGTACCGATCATGACTCAAGTCAAACTGACCACCAACCACGGCGACATCGTGCTGGAACTGAACGCCGAGAAAGCCCCGGTCACCGTGGCCAACTTCGTCGAATACGTTAAAGCCGGTCATTACGAAAACACCGTATTCCACCGCGTCATCGGTAACTTCATGATCCAGGGCGGCGGTTTCGAGCCAGGCATGAAAGAGAAGAAAGACAAGCGTCCAAGCATCCAGAACGAAGCCGACAACGGTCTTTCCAACGACAAGTACACCGTCGCCATGGCCCGCACCATGGAGCCGCATTCGGCTTCCGCGCAGTTCTTCATCAACGTCGCCGACAACAGCTTCCTCAACCACAGCGGCAAGACCGTCCAGGGCTGGGGCTACGCGGTATTCGGCAAAGTGGTCGCCGGCACCGAAGTGGTCGACAAGATCAAAGGCGTGGCCACCACCATGAAGGCCGGCCACCAGGACGTACCGGCAGAAGACGTGATCATCGAGAAAGCCGAGATCGTTGAGTGATACTGCTGATTTCAGATTTGCATCTGGAAGAGGAACGCCCGGACATTACCCGGGCGTTTCTGGATTTACTGGGCGGGCGTGCCCGCTCGGCGCAAGCGCTGTACATCCTGGGAGATTTCTTCGAGGTCTGGATCGGCGACGACGCCATGACCCCCTACCAGCTTTCCATTTGCCAGGCACTGCGCGAGCTCAGCGACAGCGGCACGCAGGTTTTCCTGATGCATGGCAACCGCGACTTCATGCTCGGCAAGGCCTTCTGCAAGGCCGCGGGCGCGACCCTGCTCAAGGACCCGAGCGTGGTCGACTTCTACGGCGAGCCGGTGCTGCTGATGCACGGCGACAGCCTGTGCACCCGCGACGAAGCCTATATGCGCATGCGCCGTTACCTGCGCAACCCGGTTTCGCTGTGGATCCTCAGGCACCTGCCGCTGCGCACCCGGCACAAGCTGGCGCGCAAGCTGCGCAACGAAAGCCGCGCGCAAACCCGCATGAAGGCCAACGACATCGTCGACGTGACCCCGGACGAAGTGCCGCGGATCATGCAGGAGTTCAAAGTGCGGACCCTGGTCCACGGCCACACCCACCGCCCGGCCATCCACAAGTTGCAGATCGGCGACCAGGCCGCCAAGCGCATCGTGCTGGGCGACTGGGACCGCCAGGGCTGGGCCTTGCAGGTGGATGAACAGGGCTTCCAGCTGGCAGCTTTCGACTTCGTCCCGTCGCCGTTGGCGTTGCCCCGCTCGAGCCTGTAGCCGCTGCCGCAGGCTGCGATAAGGCCCGGAGGGTCTTCCGGGGCCTTCCAGGCGAACGCTGCGCGTTCTATCGCGAGCAAGCTCGCTCCTACAGAGGGACGTACCTTTTTGTAGGAGCGAGCTTGCTCGCGATAACGCCTCTGCCCCACCGCGATATCAATGCCCCGCCGACGCCGGCCCGGCCTTGGCCGTGAACGGCGGCTTGGCCAGCCACACCAGCAGAATCAGGCCCATGAAGCTCCAGCCCAGCAGCGTGAAGTAGTCCACGGTGGACATCATGTACGCCTGGCCGGTCAGCACCTGGTCCAGCTGCGCGTAGGCCTGGTTGCTGGCACCGCCCAGGGCGCCCAGGGCATCGCGGGTGGCCGGCTCGAAGGTGCTGATGTGTTCACTCATGTAGGCATGGTGCTCGTTCGCCCGACGGATCCAGATCCAGGTGGTCAGCGAAGCGGCGAAGCTGCCACCGAGGGTCCGCAGGAAGGTGGCCAGGCCGGCGCCATCGGCGATCTGGTGCGGTGGCAGGTCCGACATCAGGATGCTCAGGGTCGGCATGAAGAACAGCGCCACGCCGATGCCCATGAACAGCTGCACCAGGGCGATGTGCTGGAAGTCCACTTCGTTGGTGAACCCGGCGCGCATGAAGCAGCTCAGGCCGATCGCCAGGAACGCCAGCCCGGCCAGCAAGCGCAGGTCGAACTTGTGCGCGTACTTGCCGACGAAAGGCGACATCAGCACCGGCAGGATACCGATCGGCGCCACCGCCAGGCCGGCCCAGGTCGCGGTATAGCCCATCTGGGTCTGCAACCACTGCGGCAGGATCAGGTTGATGCCGAAGAAGCCGGCATAACCGCCCACCAGCACGATGGTGCCGATGCGGAAGTTGCGGTGGGCGAACAGCCGCAGGTTGACCACCGGATGGCGGTCGGTCATTTCCCAGATCACGAACACCGCCAGGGCAATCACCGAAATCAGCGTACCGATAATGATGAAATTGGATTCGAACCAGTCCAGGTCGTTGCCCTTGTCGAGCACGATCTGCAAGGCGCCGACACCGACGATCAGGCTCAGCAGGCCGATGTAGTCCATCGGCTGGCGACTGGTCACCACCGGCCGTGCCTTCAGCTGTTGCTTGACCACCCAGGCGGCGAACAGGCCGATCGGTACGTTGATGAAGAAGATCCACGGCCAGCTGTAACTGTCGGTGATCCAGCCGCCGAGAATCGGCCCGGCAATCGGCGCCACCACCGTGACCATCGCCAGCAGCGCCAGGGCCATGCCCCTTTTCGCTGGCGGGTAGACCGCGATCAACAGGGTCTGGGTCATCGGGTACAACGGCCCGGCCACCACCCCTTGCAGCACCCGAAAGCCCACCAGTTCGGGCATGGAAGTGGAAATCCCGCAGAGGAACGAGGCCAGCACGAACAGCAGGGTGGCCCAGATAAACAGCTTCACTTCGCCGAAACGCCGGCTCAGCCAGCCGGTCAGCGGCAAGGCGATGGCGTTGCTCACGGCAAACGAGGTGATCACCCAGGTGCCCTGCTCCGAACTCACCCCGAGGTTGCCGGAGATGGTCGGCAAGGCCACGTTGGCGATGGTGGTGTCGAGCACCTGCATGAAGGTCGCCAGCGACAGGCCGATGGTGCTGAGCAACAGGCTGGGCGGCGTGAAAGAGGCGTTATTGCTCATCGCGAATCCTATGAAGCGAGGCTGGCGCCGCGGCCGCTAACGGCCGCAGCAGAGGGATCGGCGAATCAACGCTGCGCGGTCTTGCCGATGGCGGCGCTGTTGTCGTGGATCAGGCGGGCGATCAGCGCATCGGCCTCGCTCAACTGGCGGTCGTAGACGTTGGTACTGAACGACGCCTTTTGTGGCGGCTGCTGGGCCAGCACCGGGCCGCTCTGGTCGTGCAGGTCGACGTTGACCACCGTCGACAGGCCGACCCGCAGTGGGTGCCTGGCCAGTTCTTCGGCGTTCACGTGGATGCGCACCGGCACCCGCTGCACGATCTTGATCCAGTTGCCGGTGGCGTTCTGCGCCGGCAACAGGGCGAAGGCACTGCCAGTACCAGCGCCCAGGCTGTCGATGGTGCCGCTGTACTTGACCTCGCTGCCGTAGATATCGGCCTCGATGTCCACTGGCTGGCCGATGCGCATGTCACGCAGCTGGGTTTCCTTGAAGTTGGCGTCGATCCACAGCTGGTCGAGCGGGATCACCGCCATCAACGCGGTGCCCGGCTGTACCCGCTGGCCCAGTTGCACGGTGCGCTTGGCGACATAACCGGTCACCGGCGCGATCAGCGTGCTGCGGGCGTTGGTCAGGTAGGCCTGGCGCAGCTGCGCGGCGGCCGACTGCACGTCCGGATGGTTGGAGACCACGGTGTCGTCCACCAGCGCGTTGGTGGTGTTGAGCTGCTGCTGGGCATTGGCCAGGGCGTTCTGCGCCGAGGTCAGGTCATCGCGGGCGTGGGACAGTTCTTCCTGGGAAATCGCCCCGCTGCTGGCGAGGGTCCGGCGACGGTTGAAGTTGTCCTGGGCTTTCTGCACTTCGGCCTTCTGCGCCGCCACCTGGGCGCGCATGCCGTCGACGTTGCTGTACAAACCGCGCACCTGGCGCACGGTGCGGGCCAGGTTGGCCTCGGCGCTTTGCAGGCCGACCTCGGCATCGTTGGGGTCGAAGTTGATCAGCACCTGGCCTTCATGAACCAGGTCGCCATCGTCGGCGCCGATGCTGACCACCGTGCCGGTGACCAGCGGGGTGATTTCCACCACGTTGCCGTTCACATAGGCGTCGTCGGTGCTTTCATTCCAGCGTCCGTAGAGTTCATACCAGGCAAAGACCCCCAGCCCGCCCAGGGCGATCAGCGCCACCAGGCCCAGCAGCATGACCTTGCGTTTGCGCGGGTTGGCGCTGTCCGGCGTATTTTCAGGAGCGTTGTTGGTTTCGACAGTGGCCATGATGAGTACCTTGAATTATTGATTGCGCGAGGCTGGGGTCGGGGTGGCCGCGGCCAGATTGTCGGTCTGGAAACCACCGCCCAGGGCTTGCATCAGCTGGATCGACAGGTCGATCTGCTGGGCATTCAGGGTCGCCAGCTGACGCTGGGCCTGCAGCAATTGCTGCTCGATGCTGAGCACGTCCAGGTAATTGCCGATCCCCGAGCCGTAGCGCTGGACCACGGTGTCGTAGGAGTCCTGGGCGATGTCGGTGGCGTGTTGCTGGGCGGCGATCTGCCGACCGATGTCACGCAGCTGGGAGATGGTGTCACTGACATCCCCCAGGGCAGTCACCAGGCTCTTGTTGTATTGCGCCACGGCCAGGTCGTAGTCGGCGTCCCGGGCATCCAGGTCGGCGCGCAGGCGGCCACCGTCGAAGATCGGCAGCGACACGGTCGGGGCGATATTGAAGAAGCGGCTGGCCGATCCGAACATCGCATCCCCCAGCAACGCTTGAGTGCCGGCGGCAGCGCTCAGGTTGAGGTTGGGGTAGAAGTTGGTCTTGCCGGCGTCGATGCTCTTGCTCGCCGCCTCGACCCGCCAGCGCGCGGCCACCAGGTCCGGACGGCGGCCCAGCAGTTCCGCCGGCAGCACCGATGGCAACGCCACCGCGCTGGCCTGGAGGACTTTCGGCCGGGCGATTTCGTTGCCCCGGTCGGGGCCTTTGCCGAGCAATACCGCCAGGGCGATCTTGGCGCTCTGCAGGTTTTTCTCGGCGTCGATCAGCGAGGCTTCGGAGCTGGCCTCCAGGCTTTCGGTCTGCTGGTACTGATACTGGCTGTCGATGCCCGAGCTCAGGCGCTTCTGGCTCAGCTCGAGCATCTGCCGGGTGCGCTTGAGGTCTTCAGTGGCCAGGTCATGGACGATATGCGCCTGCCCCAGGTCGCTGTAGGCCCGGGCCACGTCGGCGGCCAGGGTCAGTTGCGCGGCCTGGCGATCGATCTCGGCGGCGCGCGCCTGGCCCAGGGCGGCTTCCCAGGTATCGCGCTGGCCGCCCCAGAGGTCGAAGGTGTAATTGAAGGTGCCCGTCAGGCTGCGCAGGGTGCTGTAGTTGTCGCCCTGCCCCCTCGGGTCCTGCGAGCGAGCCAGGCGCGAGCGGCTGACACTGCCGCTGGCATCCAGGGTCGGCATGCGTGCCGCATCCGCGGCATAGGCCGCCGCGCTGGCCTGGTGCGCGCGGGCGCTGGCGATCTGCATGTCGGGGCTGTCGTGCAGGGCTTCGCGGATCAGGCCATCGAGCTGTGGATCGCCCAGGCTCTTCCACCAGTCGCTCTTCGGCCAGGCCGCCGGCGACAGGGTCACGCCACTCAGGGATTGTCCGGCCTTGAGGGATTTGGCATCGAGGCTCACCCCTTCGGTTGTCAGGCCGCTGTAGTTGGCACATCCGGCCAGGCTCATGGCCAGCAGTACCAGGCTGAAACGGGTACGCAAGGTTTTACTGCTCATTTACTTATCACCTACCCGCAACACGGTGATCGGGTCACCGGCCGCCAGCAAAATTTTCTTGAGGATCTGTTCCAGGGTTTTCAACTCTTCGGGGGTGATGGCGCCCGCCAGTTCGTTCATGGCGTTGGCGCCGATGTGCGGCAGGCAGTCGGCGAGCTTCTGGCCCTCCTCGGTGAGCACCAGGCGCACCTGGCGGCGGTCGTGCTCCGAACGTTGGCGGGCGAGGAAGTCCTTCTGCTCCAGGCGATCGAGCATGCGGGTCATGGAACCGCTGTCGAGGGACAGGTAGCGGCACAGCTCGGCCGGGGTGTCGACGCCGAACTGGGCCATGATGATCAGCACCTTGAACTGCGCGGCGGTGATGCCGTGGGGTTCCATGTGGGTGTCGATGATCCGGTCCTTGAGCAGGGCCGCGCGGCCCAGCAAGAGCCCAAGGTGGCAATTGTGGAAATCGTCTGGGGTGAAGTGCTTCATCTGACCACCTGTTAGCTGCCTAGGCAGCGAAAGTATGTCGAGATGTTACTGCCTAGGCAGCCAATATCCAAACAATAATTAGCATGCTCACTATCAAGCTAATTAATGGGAAAGCCTTGACGTCGAAAATCGGGGGGAGGAATACCGGTTGGAGGGGTGGCGAAAGCCCGTCCCCTCGCCAAAGGGGACTGGCTTGCCGACCGCTATCAGAAGTCGCGCTTGTAGAAGATGTCCAGCGAGCTGGCGACGCCGCTGGCCGCTTCCAGGTAGACCTTTTTGCTCAGTTTGTAGCGCAGGGCGATGGTGTTGGCCGGTTCGAAGACCCCCACCCCGTACCGCAGGCTGAGGCGCTCGGAGATATTGCCGCTGGCCACCACGCTGGTGGTGTTGCCACTGCCCTGGGTGTCGAGCTGGAAGTCTTCGATCCCCAGGTTCTTGGCCAGCCCGCCGGTGATGTTCGAGCTGCCCATCAGGCCAAGGCCCAGGGCGGCTTGCGCCAGCATGTTGTTGTCCTCGCCGGTGGTGCTCAAGGGACGCCCGAGCACCAGGTAGGACAGCGCCTGTTCCTGGCTCATCGCCGGCTCCGAGAAGATCTGCGTGGTCGGCTGTTCGGCGCTGCCACTGAGGCGGATCCCGGCGATCACGTCATCGGTCTGGCGGATCGCCTCGATGTCCAGGTACGGCTGGTCGATCGGCCCGGCGAACAGCAAGCGCGCCCGGCGCACGGTCAGGCGCTGGCCGTAGGCGCGGTAGCGGCCGTCGTTGAGCCACAGCTCGCCACGGGTGTCCATGTTGTCGCCGATGTGCACATGGCCTTGCAGGTTGGCGGTCAGGCCGAAACCGGAGAAGCTGAGCTTGTCCTCGCCGACCACCACGTCGATGTCCATCGCCATGGCCATCGGCGCTTTGCCCTCCTCGGTCTGGTGGCCGATGATCACGGTGTCGTCCGACACCTTGACCGTCGACGGCGGCAACTCACGAACGGTGATTTCGCCCTTGGGCACATGGACCTTGCCGGCGATCGCCAGCTTGTCGTCCTTCATCGAGATCTTCAGGTCCGGCGCCACGTCCAGCACCGCATAGGGCTCGACGGTGACCGGCAGCTGCGAGCCCTTGAGGCTCAGGTCCACCACCAACGCCTGGCCCCAAGTGATATTGCCGTTCAGGCTGCCCTGCCCGGCCTTGCCACTCTTCCAACCACCGTTCAATTGCACGCTTTCACCAGAGATCAGCGCCTGCAGTTGCAGGTCCTGGAGGCTGATGGGTAATTCGGGACCGGAGACTTCACCACCGCTGAGGGCCAGGTTGCCGTTGACCTGCGGCGCCAGCAGACCACCGGAGATGCGCCCGCTGCCGTTCAGGGTGCCGGCGAGCTTCTCGACCATCGGCACGAACGGCCGCGCCACCGCCAGGTCCAGGCCGCTGAGGCGGAACTCGCCGGACAGCGGCTTGTTTTTCGGCAACGGATTGATCTGCGCCTGCAGCATCAGTTCACCGAGCTTGCCGCCGCTGAACGCCAGCTGCGTATCGATACGCTTGGGGTTGAGGGTGGTGTCGATTTTCAGCGTCTGATACGGGAAGTCCAGCCACTGCTGCTTTTCCTTGACCCGCAAGGTGCCGCCGCTGGCATCCAGCAGGATCCGCCCCTGCGGGCCGCCGGCCGGTACGTCCAGCTTGATATCGGCGTTGAGCCGGCCCTTCCAGGCGAAGTCCTTGGGCAGCCACTGCGCGAGGCTGTCGATCGGGAACTGCTTGAGGTGGTAGCGCAACTTGGGCTCGGGCATCAGCCGCTGATCCTCGCCGCACAGGCTGGCATCGCCGCTGGCCCAGCAATGGGCGCCGAAGTTGAGCTTGCCGTCGGCCAGGTACTCGAGCTTCGCCGGAGCCTGCAGCCTCCAGTCCTGGCCACCGGTCTGGATATCGCCGCTGGCCAGGCGGCCGCGCCAGTTGCCCTGGTCCAGCTTGCCGTCCAGGCCCAGCGCCAGTTTGAGCTGCGGGCCTTGCAGGTCCAGTTGCAGCTTCTGGTTCTTGATATCGCCCTGGCCGCTGGCCGTCAGCGTCCCCAGCGAGGTTTCACCGACCTGGATGCCACCCCCCTTGAGGTCGATTCGTGCCCGTTGCGCGCTGTCCAGGTTGGCATCGAGCTTGAGGCTCTGCAGGCGATTGTCGGCGAACACCAGTTGCTGGCCTTGCAGATCGAGCTTGCCCTGCGGCGCCTTCAGGGTGCCGGCCACATCGAGGCGGCCGTTGAGCTGGCCACGCAGCTCGGGCCACAGCTGGCCGAGGCGTGGCAGCTTGATATCGAGCTGCCCGGCCAAGCGTTGTTGCAGGCGGCCGGAACCGTTGATGCGGTTATCGCCCAGGCGGATGTCCAGGGTACTCAGGTTCCACTGCTCGCCAGCGCCATCGGCCTTGGCCTGCAGCACCACCGGCTGGCCGCGCAACTTGCCCTTGAGGTCGAGGTCGGCGTTGAGCTTGAGTTGCTCATTCTTCATCTCACCCTGGCTGCGCAGCGGCCCGGCCAAGGTGCCCGGCAGCTCGGCGACCCAGTACGCCGGGTTGATCGCCGACAGGTCCAGCGCGGTGTCCCAGGCGATGCCATCGGCGAATTGCAGGTTCAGGTGGCCTTCGGCCTTGCCCTGGCCGGCCGCGAGCTTGAACTGGGGCAGGAAGATTTTTGTCAGGTCGCCACTGAACGGGCTGCTGAGGCTGAACGCCCCCGCCGGGCCATCGAGGTCGCCCTTGAAGTTGCCCAGGTAATTGCCGTCGCGGTAGGCGACTTCAGCATTGAAACGGCGCACCGCCACGGCGGGTTCTTCGATCAGCGGGTACAGGCGATGCCAGGGGAAATCCAGCCAGTCGAGCTTGGCTTCGGCGTTCAGGCCCTGGCTCCAGTTCAGTTGGCCGGTCAGCTTGAGGTTTTGCTTGTCGTTGGCGGTCAGGTCCAGCGCGGCGATCTGCGCGCCCTTGGCGTCGACCTTGCCTTGCAGCGCCAGTGCCACCGGCCCCTGTTCGGCCGGCAGGGTAGCCTTGCCCAGCAGTTGGTAACCCGCCTTGAGGTCACCTTTGCCGGTCAGCTCCAGCTGATTGAGCATCAGGGTGTCGGGCAGGTCGGCGCTGGCCTTGAAGCCATCGGCGGTGATCCGTACCTCGGCCGGCAGGTTCTCCACCAAAGGTTGCAGCTCACCGCTCAATTGGCCTTGCAGATAACCGCTGCTGTCGGCCGTAAGCTTGAGGGTCTTCAACAGGTCGCCGTCGACCTTCAGTGCCAGCGCCCAGGGTTCGCTGCCGGGCGCCGGCAGGGTCAGGGTACCGGTGGCGCTCAATGGCCAGTCGCCGCTGGGCGACAACAAGCCCGAAAGTTTGAGGCTGAGGTCGTCGCGTTGCAGGCTCACCGAGTCGATCTGCAAGCCCTTGGCCGTCCACTGCGCCGCCAGTTGCAGGCCCTTGAGCTCTTCGGCGCCATTGAACTGCAGGCTGCCGACCCGCACCTGACCCAGCTCGATAGCCAGGGGCAGTTGCAGATCCGGCAGGCTGATCGGGCCGCTGCTTTCTTCTTCCGCACCCGGCGGGAATTGCAGGCTGACCTGCTCCACGTCCAGTTGCTCGATGCACAGGGTCATGCGCATCAGGCACGCCGGCGACCAGGCGAATTTCGGCGCCTGGAGTTCGACCCGGCTGCTGTCTTGCTGCCACAACAGGTGATCGGCGCTCCACTGCCCGCCCAGGCGGCCGGCGAAGTTCTCCACCGTCAAGCCCGGCACCAGGCCCAGGGCCCAGCGACTGCCGGCCTGGGTGCCGAGTATCGAAGCCAGCGCCAGTATCAGCACCGCCACCAGTACAAGCAGCGCCAGCGCCGCGATCTTCAAACCACGCTTCACAGCTCTGGCCCCATGGAAAAGTGCAAGCGAATGCCGCCGTCGTCGTCCAGCGCACGGGCCAGGTCGAGACGGATCGGCCCCACCGGGGAGATCCAGCGCACACCGACGCCGACCCCGGTCTTGAGGTTCGGCAGTTCAAGTTTGTCGAAGGAGTTGCCCTGGTCGACAAAGGTCGCCAGGCGCCATTTTTCCGCGATGGAGTACTGGTACTCGACGCTGCCGGCCACCATGTAGCGCCCGCCGATCCGGTCGCCGTCGGAGTTCTCCGGCGACAGGCTCTGGTAATCGTAACCACGCACGCTCTGATCGCCACCGGCGAAAAAGCGCAGCGATGGCGGGACCTTCTTGTAACCGTTGGTGGCGCTGCCACCGAACTGCACCCGGCCAAGAAACCGGTGGTTGTCCCACACCGTGGTCAGGCCCTTGAGCAGCACGGTGCCATACAGCAGGTTGGTGTCCGAGCCCAGCCCTTCCTTGGCCACCTTGCTGTCGAATTGCAGGCGATAGCCATTGTGCGGGTCGATGCGGTTATCGCTGCGCAGGTAGGAATAACTGATGCCGGGCATCAACAGGGTACTCAGGCCCGAGTCGTCGCCAAGGCGGTATTCCTCGCGCTGCCACTTCAGCGAGATGACCCGCTGCCAGCCGCTGGGCAACTTGCTGTGCCACTCGGGACCGAGGGTGAGCAGCTTGCTCAGGGTGTCGGTATTGGAGATTTCTTCGTTCTGGTAGCCGCCGGCAAAACGCAGCTTGTCGGTCAGCGGCGGGTCCAGCGGTATGTCGTAGAACAGGCCGACGTTCTGCCGCGGCGCGGATATTTCCGCCTCCCAGCCATAGCTGTGGCCTTGGGCATTGACCCAGTGCCGGGTCCAGTTGGCCTTGGCCCGCGGCCCGACGTCGGTGGAAAACCCCAGGCCCAGGCCCATGGTGCGCGGCTTGCGGGTTTCCAGCTGGACCGCCACCGGAATCACCTCGGCGGCGGCCGCGGTCGGCGCCGCGTCGACCCGCACGCCTTCGAAGTAGCCGCTCGATTGCAGCGCCTGGTTGAGTTCGGCGATCAGTTCGGAATCGTAGGGCGTGCCGGCCTTGAACGGCACCATGCGTTGCAGCAGGTCTTCGTCGAACGGCGTATCGCCGGCAAAACTGACCTTGCCCAGGGCGTAGCGCGGACCGCTTTCGTACACCAGTTCGATGTCCGCCACCCCAGCCTGGGGGTCCACGGCCAGCTTCTGCCGGGTGAAACGCCCGCTGAAAAAGCCGTAGCGCGACGCCTGGTTCTGGATCAGCCGCTTGGCGTCTTCGTAATGACCGTGATTGAGGACCGCGCCGCTTTTCAGCTGATCACTTTTGGGCACACGAAAGCCCTTGAGGGAGGCCGCCGGGCCGTCGACCCGGATGGTGACGTTGCGCAGGTGCACCGGCTCGCCAGGATCGATATTCAGCACCAAACGCGGCTTTTCGCCGCCTTTGACTTCGCTGCTGATCTGCGGCTGGTAGTAGCCCAGGGCCTGGGCGGCCTTGCGGGCCTGCTCCTCGGCGCCACGACTGAAGCGCAGCAGCGCCTCCTCGTCGCGATCGCCCACCCCGCCAATGTAGCCTTCCACATTGGCCTTGAGTTCATCGTTGGAGGGTTTGACCCTGACGTCCAATTCGCTTTGCGCCAGTGCCGCACAGCTTGTGAACAGCAGCAACAAGCCGCTGGTGAATCTTCCTGAAAACTTCATAGGCGCGAATGCTATCACGAGCAGGGAGCCCGATAGAGCGCACAAATGTGAGGAAAGTTCTGTTCAGCCGGTCGCGCTTTGCAGAACCTGCGGGTTGGCGTGAAAGAAAACGTGCTCACGGATCGGACCGACAGCGATCTCGCCAATCTCTTCGTAACCCTGGCGCTCATAGAACGCCAGGTAACGCGGATTGCCGGTGTCCAGCACCACGCCCTGGGAATGCTCGTCCACCGCGCACCAGTTGTGCACCGCCTGCAGCAACTGCTCACCGAAATGCCTGCCCTGGAACTGCGGGTGCACGCCCAGCAATGGCAGGACGTGCACCGAGTCGGTGGGCAGGCAACCCAGCACTGCCGCGTGATAGTCCAGGTAACGCCGGGTGCAACGGAAACCGGTACTGAGCACCATGCGCAAGCGCCAGGCCCAGCTCTCGGTAATGCCCAGGCGACGCTGGGGTGGCGCGATCAGGGCGATGCCGATCAGCCGGTCGTTGACCAGCAGGCCAATGGCCGGCAGGTCCTGAATGAAGTGCTGCTTGACCAGCTCCCGCACCGTGGCCCGAACCCGCTGCTCATAACCCGGGCGTTCGGACTCGAACAGATAGGCGAAGGTCGGCTCGTGGCGATAAGCCTGGTACAGCAGGGAACGGGCTTCGCGCGCGTAGCCGCTGTCGAGCATATGAATGTCGGCGATGGCAGTCGAGGTTTCAGGCATGGCGATGGGTCTCCCCCCTGGGGCCGGCTTGAAGTGGCCGCGCTGAATGGCGGCGAACATGTGCCAGTTCTTGATGTGCTTCATAGCTACGAGCCTTCCAGGCCCGCGATCGTTCCACTACGCTGCGCTGCTCATGGACCTTAGCAGCGCAGCCGCCACGCCGCCACGCTGGCCGCCGCGCGACTTGTCGGCTAGCATCGCAGTTTTGCCAGGACTGCCGACCATGAAGATCGTCTCGTTCAACATCAACGGGCTGCGCGCCCGCCCCCATCAGCTGGCGGCGCTGATCGAAAAGCATCAACCGGACATCATCGGCCTGCAGGAAACCAAGGTATCAGACGACCAGTTCCCCCTGGCCGAAGTCCAGGCGCTGGGCTATCACGTGAATTTCCACGGGCAGAAAGGCCACTACGGCGTCGCCCTGCTTTCGCGCCAGGCGCCACTGGACCTGTACAAAGGCTTCGACGGTGACGATGAAGACGCCCAGCGGCGTTTTATCTGGGGCACCTTCGTCGACGCCAACGGCACCCAGGTAACCATCATGAACGGCTACTTCCCCCAGGGCGAAAGCCGCGACCACCCCACCAAGTTCCCGGCCAAGCAGCGTTTCTACAGCGACCTGCAGCACCTGCTGGAAACCCGTTTCAGCAACGAGCAGCCGCTGGTGGTCATGGGTGATGTGAACATTTCCCCGGAAGACTGCGACATCGGCATCGGCCCGGACAACATGAAACGCTGGCTGAAAACCGGCAAGTGCAGCTTCCTGCCGGAAGAGCGCGAGTGGATGGACCGCCTGAAGAACTGGGGCCTGGTCGACAGTTTCCGTCACCTCAATCCCGAGGTGGTCGATCGCTTCAGCTGGTTCGACTACCGCAGCCGCGGTTTCGAGGACGAGCCCAAGCGCGGCCTGCGCATCGACCTGATCATGGCCTCCCGCGGCCTGCTGCCACGGATCAAGGATGCCGGGGTCGACTACGACCTGCGCGGCATGGAAAAGCCTTCCGACCACGCACCGATCTGGCTCGAACTGAGCTGATCGCCAGGCACAAAAAAGCCCATCCTGCGATGGGCTTTTTTATGGCTTCAGCGTCTCAACACAACTCGACCCGGGTGCTGGTGCCGGCCTGCATGATGGCCTCGATGGCGGACTCACGGGTCGGCTCCGAGTCATACAGGTGGCTGACCAGGATCACCTCCTTGCCGGCCTTGAGATTGAAGTAGGATTTGCCACCAGGGGCGATCTTCTTTTCGTAACTACCCGGGGACGTGCAGTGCTTGCGCAACAGCGCGATGGCTGCCTCGACACTCTCACGACAAGGGTAACGGTCGCTTTGAAGCATGGTCTGCGCGTCCTTGGACTTCAGCAAGAACCTGAAACCTCCGCTGCCATATTGCTTCAGCTCGAACCAGCCACTCATTTCATACTCCTTTGACACAAGCAAATTGCAGCCAGGGCTGCATCGACGCCTGGTGAAGACGAGAATCGGCTTGCGCCAATTCCCCTCCAGACAAAGTTTTCAACTGTACTGAGCCAGCCGTGCCGGGTCTTTAAGAGCATTCCGAAAAGCCACGAGAAGACTCTGATTACCCGCATCAACCGTCATATCTCCGTCACCTCCCTGACTTAATCTCGCCGCACTCGCTCCCGCCATAGAAGGCCATTGCCGCATGTCACGCGTTTGTACCGTCAGTGAACGGGACCTCTGGTGCCGAACCCTCTGCCTGCTGCTGGTCGGCTTCGTTTGCTACGCCCTGCCCTGGTCGGTGTCCGCCGCCCTGCCCCTGGCTGGCGGCGACCAGCCGGTGCTGCGCATCCAGGGTTCCAACACCATCGGTGCCGCGCTGGGCCCGGCCCTGGTCAAGGGCCTGATGCAGGAACAGGGTTTGCTCGACATCCGGATCGAGGCCTCAGGCAAAGACAACGAGCGTCGGTTGACCGGCCAGGATGCCCAGGGCCGGCGCGTTTTCGTCGAGATCGCCGCCCATGGCTCCAGTACCGGCTTTGCCGCGTTGAAGAACGCCAGCGCCGACCTCGCCGCCGCGTCACGGCCGATCAAGGACAGCGAACTGGTGGAACTGGAAGCCCTCGGCGACCTGAAAGATCCCGAGGCCGAACAGGTGATCGCCATCGACGGCCTGGCGATCATCCTCCACCCGCAAAACCCGCTGACGCGGCTGGACACCGAACAACTGGCGCGGGTCTTCAGCGGCGAGGTGAAAACCTGGGAAGAACTGGGTGGCATCGGCGGTGCCATTCACCTGTACGCCCGCGATGACCGGTCCGGCACCTACGACACCTTCAAGGAGTTGGTGCTGGCCCAACGCGGCAAGAACCTCAGCGCCACGGCGCAACGCTTCGAGTCCAGCGAGCAGCTCTCCGACGCGGTCAGCCACGATCCCCAGGGCATCGGTTTTATCGGCCTGCCTTATGTGCGCCAGGCCAAGGCCGTGGCGATCGTCGACGGCGGCTCGCAACCGATGTTGCCCCTCGACAGCCTGATCGCTACCGAGGACTACCCGCTGTCACGGCGCCTGTACTTCTACCTGCCACCCGATGAGCAAAACCCCTGGGCCCGCGCCCTGGTACGTTTCGCCCAGAGCCCCAGGGGCCAGGCGATAGTCGCGGCCAACGGTTTTATCGCGCAGACGGTGCTGGCCATGAGCGTCACCCCCGCCCCGCAGATGCCCGAGGGGTACCAGGCCATCGCCCGGCAGGCGCAGCGCCTGACCGTGAACTTTCGCTTCGAGGAAGGCAGCGCCACCCTCGACAACAAGGCGCACCAGGATCTGGCGCGGGTCCTGGATTTTCTCAAGCGCCACGACAAACTAGCCAAGCGCGTGACCCTGGTCGGCTTCGGCGACGCCAAGAACGATCCGGCACGCGCGGCGCTGCTGTCCAAGCTGAGGGCGATGACCGTGCGCCGGGAACTGGTGAGAAACGGTGTGGTGCTGCGCGAGATCCGCGGTTTTGGCGCGCAGATGCCGGTCGCGGCCAATACCGCGGACGAGGGACGGATCAAGAATCGGCGGGTGGAGGTCTGGGTGTATTGAGGGAGGGAAAATCGGCGGCGTAATCGAGGACATTATCGCGGGCAAGCCTCGCTCCTACGGAAGATTCTGTAGGAGCGGAGCCCACGATCGTTTTTAATGCCCGCTGCGCAGCATTTCCTTGGGCACGTACTTGCCGATTTCGAACTTGCCGATAGCCGCGCGGTGCACTTCGTCCGGGCCGTCGGCCAGGCGCAGGGTGCGTTGCATGGCGTACATGTAGGCCAGCGGGAAATCGTTGGAGACCCCGGCCCCGCCATGAATCTGGATGGCCCGGTCGATCACCTTCAAGGCCACGTTCGGCGCCACCACCTTGATCTGGGCGATTTCGCTTTTCGCCACTTTGTTACCGACGGTGTCCATCATGTACGCCGCCTTCAGGGTCAGCAGGCGCGCCATGTCGATCTCCATCCGCGAATCGGCGATCTTGTCGACGTTACCGCCCAGGCGCGCCAGCGGCTTGCCGAACGCGGTACGGCTCACCGCACGCTTGCACATCAACTCCAGTGCGCGCTCGGCCATGCCGATCGAGCGCATGCAGTGGTGAATCCGGCCCGGGCCAAGGCGACCCTGGGCGATCTCGAAGCCACGACCCTCGCCCAGCAGCACGTTCTCGTACGGCACCCGTACGTTGTCGAACAGCACTTCGGCATGGCCGTGGGGGGCGTCGTCGTAACCGAACACCGGCAGCGGCCGGACAATCTTCACCCCGGGGGTGTCGACCGGCACCAGGATCATCGAGTGCTGCTGGTGGCGCGGTGCGTCCGGGTTGCTCAGGCCCATGAAGATCAGGATCTTGCAGCGCGGGTCGCAGGCCCCCGAGGTCCACCACTTCTTGCCGTTGATCACCCATTCGTCGCCATCACGCACGGCGCGGGCGGCCATGTTGGTGGCGTCGGACGATGCCACGTCCGGCTCGGTCATGGCGAAGGCGGAGCGGATCTCGCCGCGCAGCAGCGGCTCCAGCCAGCGTTGCTTCTGCTCTTCATTGGCGTAACGCACCAGCACTTCCATGTTGCCGGTGTCCGGTGCCGAGCAGTTGAAGGGTTCCGGCCCCAGCAGGGAACGGCCCATGATTTCCGCCAGCGGCGCGTATTCGAGGTTGGTCAGGCCGGCGCCGAGTTCCGACTCGGGCAAGAACAGATTCCACAGGCCCTCGGCCTTGGCCTTGAGTTTGAGCTCTTCCATGATCGCCGTCGGCTGCCAGCGATCGCCTTCGGCGACCTGGCGCTCGAACACGGCTTCAGCTGGATAGACATAAGTGTCCATGAACGCGGTCACGCGCTCACGCAGTTCCTGAACCTTGGGTGAATAGGCGAAATCCATGGGCAGCTACCTTCTTGGCAAGGTGGTTGAGGGCATGGAACCGATGCTAGAACAGCTTACGAAAATTTACCTAGCCTATT